>JAXDME010000034.1:0-2930 GCA_034666285.1 Gemmatimonadaceae bacterium
AGAGCCGCACGGCGCGCCTGCCAGCCGCGAAGGATGCGGCCGAGCACGAGCGCACTCACCGCGATCCATGCCGCGGTTCCCCAGATGATCTGCGGCAGCACCACCGCGCGGTACTGGAAGGAGTACGCGATCGCCAGCGAAAGTCCGAGCGTGAGACCGAAAAAGCTGGCGATCGACGCGACGTGGTTCACACGATCGAGCGTGTCGAGCGGAGGAAAGAATCTGAAGATCGCACCGAAGCGGGCAGACTTGAGCTCGCGCCGCGCGACGAGGTACATCGTGCCGGCTGCAGCAGCGGTCGCGTAGGCGGCGATGCCGACGAAGCTGAGCACGATATGCATGGCGAGCCACACGGCTCGCGTGCCCTGCGGCTCGAGGAAGGGCTGGAGGCCGGTCAGGTTTCCCGCCATGGTGACGAGAGCTGCCAGCGGTGCGGCTACGAGAGTGAGGCTCACTTCGCGCGCCAGGCTTTCGACGATCAACAACGAGACGGCGAGCACCAGACCGGCGAACGAGAGGCCGGGTCCGAGTCCGGTTAGCGAAGCTGCCCCGGACTGCCGAGTGAGACCTGCCAGAGCGGTGGCGTGCGCACCAATGCCAAGCAGTAGGGCGATTACTACGCCGCTAACCGGCGCCTTTACGCGCCGGGCAAAAGGCAGCGCCGCAATGGCGGCGGCGCCAACGTAAAACGTGACAGCAATGAAGTGGGCGATCGCGATCATTGATCGCCCTAATTTAATCCGCCGGTGCCGTTTTAGGGCACTTTGCCGGCTGCGACGGCCCTACGCTTCAGCTCTTTGTGCGCGCTCTATGGAGTTGTGGTCGTGTTCGTAACCCGCGCCCACATCCCATCGCGAATCGTCGGCTGATTTTGCCGCACAATGATCACGCTTGCGGCGTACGGAGTCACGCGCACAACCTGTCCGATGGCCGCCACCACAGGCGGCGCTTTGGTTTCGGAATTGGCTCCCGAAAGATCGTCAATAAAGGAGACCTCGTCCCCAATCCGGATGCCGCTGTTCGCGTTCGCGGAGATCAGCACGTAGTGGCCGATCGAGGGAAGGACTGGATCTCCATCGAGATAGATCACCTTTCCCCGAGGGCCGGCCGCAACGGGTGTACGCGCGCGCTCGGAAGGAAGAGTGATGTTGGGCGCAGTGGTCAGCTGCTGGTCGAGCATGATCTCACCGAGCTGACGCACGATACGGAGCAGCGGACGCTGCCCGGGCGATATTGCTTCGACGCGAAGAATCCCCGTCGGAGTTACGACCTGCCCGAAGTCACCAAGGTCGGGACCGAGCACGTATGACATGTAGGTGTCCCCGACACGGGCGACAGATCCTTTGGGGAGATCGACGAAGAGATCGTCGTTCAGTTGATAGCGCAATTGAACCAGGCTGGTCTTGATGCCCGGGCGGTCGACGCTGGCAACGAGTCTACCGGCGTCTCTGGGACCACCATCACGGTCTGCATAAGGAGCGGCCTGGGCTTCGCCGGGACGAACCAGTCCGGCGCGGGTACGGCCAACGACGTCGCCAGTAATCGACGCGGCGGCTCGGCTCAGCGGTGAGGCGAATACGGTCAGATCCGCTCCGGTGGACGAGACCCTGGTCTGCGCGGGCTCCTGTTGAGGGATTGGACGAGTCACGACGTGCGAAACGACTTCGCCGGCGCTATCCGCGTGGGCGAGCGCTTCGGTTCTTACTTCGGTGCCCCAGATGCGAATGACTTCGCCGGGGTAGATCCAGTGCGGGTTCTTTACGACATCGGTGTTGCGACGGAAGATCTCCGGCCACCGAAACGGATCCTTGAGATAGAATTTCGCCAGATCCCAGAGCGTGTCGCCCTTCTTGACCGTGTGCTTGACTTCCTTGGTGGTGTCGGCGACCACGAGCATTTGCTTGACAGTGTCAGCACGAACCGTGTCGGGAACGGCGGGTTTGTCCTGGGCCACCGCGCTCTTCGCTGCGCCGCACAGAAGCAGTGCCGCGCAAACAATAGAGGCGCGAGCGCCCGATCTGCTTGCGGTTCTTGACGTTGCCTTCAGGAATTGACCGATCACTTCGTGCTCCCGGAACTTGTCGGATGGGTAAGACGCCCGCGCGTGGCGGGTCTACCATTGGACGGAGCTTGAACGCCGAAAGTCACGTTTGGCCCGCTGCCACCAGAATACTGAAGCAGGGAGCTATGAGCTTTGCAGCTAAAGCCTTGAGCTCGTCCGTCGGCATAACAGAGCTTTAAAAACGCCTTGTACCTGAACCCCAAACGCCAGTATGGAAGCTCTAAGCTTCAGCTAATAGCTGACAGCTCCCTGCTTCAGTCCTCCAGATAGCAACGTGGCCCCGCGAAACGCGGGGCCGCCCACAAAGATCTCTACTAAAACGGCAGATCGTCGTCGGTATCCTGAAGCGCTCCAGGGAAATCCTCGAAGTCACCGCCTCCGCTCGTACCCGCCGCCGTCTTGGCGCCCGCGGCCGCCGGAGCACGACTTCTACCCGAGCTCTCTCCATCGAAATCACCGCCGCCACCTTTGCCGCCGCCGAGCATGAGCAGCTCGCGGACGTTGATCTCGGTGCTGTAGCGGGTCTGATTCTCCTTGTCCTGCCACTGGCGATACTCAATCCGTCCTTCGACGTAGATCTTATCGCCCTTTTTGCAGTACTTCTCTACCACGTCGGCGAGACCGGTGCCTTTGGTGTTCCACACCACGCAGCGATGCCATTCCGTCTTTTCCTGCTTCTCACCATTCGGCGAATTCCACGACCGGCTCGTCGCAAGCGAGAAGCTCGCGACCCTGTTGCCACCCGTAGTCGATCGGACTTCCGGATCACTGCCCAGATTTCCAATCAGCATGACTTTGTTCAGACTTCGACTCACTGTGCCTCCTGGCGAGAGTTCGGTTCCCGCCCAGAATAGTATAGGTAGGGCTC
>JAXDME010000035.1:0-10475 GCA_034666285.1 Gemmatimonadaceae bacterium
AAAGGGCCGTGTTCCTGACGCTGCGCGAAGGTAGGTCACCCCACCTTGTTTTAGTCACGAAAAATCATATACTTAGCGCCGTTCGAGCCCCTGTGTAACGGGGTCAACCAGAACTCCTGCGATTTCACCCGTCAGCAACGCCTCTTCGGCTGACCGGAGTCCATAAATGCCCGATAAAGAAAAGCCAGCAGTTGCTACCCCCACAGCACCTGCTCCTGCCGCCGGAACGGCAACCGTACCGCCCGTAGTTCCTCCGCGTAGAAGTCCCGGCCACCGCGGCGCCGATGTAAAAGATACCGTCGCCGAGATGGCGGCAAAGGCGCATGAGATAAGCCTCGAGGCTGGCAGCAAGATGGCGGCAGCCATGAAGGATGTCGTCGGCGCTGCGGCCGGACTGACCGGGCTCGTGCTCGAGAGTGCCCGCGACCTTCTCCAGTATATGGTTCGCCGCGGTCAGATGACCCAGGAAGAGGCCGACAAGCTGATGCGCGAAGTTGAAGCTTCGCACTCGAAGAGAAAACCTTTCACTCCACCGCCCGGCTCGGCCGCGAAGCCCGCTCCGAGAGTCGAGACGACTCACGCGCCCGTCGTTCAGCGGCCGCATGCACCACCTGCCGCGACGCCGGTCAAGCACGCTGCCAAGCCTGCGGCCAAGCACGCTCCCGCCAAGAAGCCGGTTGCGAAAAAGCCCACGATGAAGCCCGCCGCCAAAAAGCATCCAGTCAAGTCGTCGGCGAAGTCGAAGCCCAAAGCCTCCGGCAAGACCGCGAAAAGAAGGTAGGTCGTGGTCATACCGCGTGGCGATGCGGTCGCGCTCGCCCGCGCTTTGATACAGATCGATTCGAGAAATCCCACCCTCGCTCCGGATTCACCGGGCGAGGGTGATTGCGCTCGTGCCCTCGCATCTGTACTCGACGATTGGGGGTTTGCTGTTGAACTGGTCGAGGCCGCACCGGGCCGACCTAACGTTGTCGCCCGGATGGGACCCGCTAATGCGCCGGTGCTAATGCTGAACGGACACATCGACGTAGTCGGCGTCGAAGGAATGGTCCACGAGCCATTCTCCGCGGATCTTCGCGGGGGTCGGATTTACGGTCGCGGCTCTGCCGATATGAAGGGCGGCCTTGCGGCGATGTGCGCGGCGGCAACAAGCGGCGGCAACGAATCAGACAGACAGATTCTCATCGCCGCGGTCATCGACGAAGAGTATGAAAGCCTCGGGATGCGCGCCCTCCTCGACTCCGGAGTTCGGGCGGAACAAGCAATCATCACCGAACCAACCAGACTGGCGATCTGCCCTGCGCACCGCGGTTTTGCGTGGTTCGATGTGGAGTTGCGGGGCAGAGCAGCCCACGGCAGCCGGTACGATGTAGGCATCGACGCGATTACCCACGCCGGTCTGCTTCTCACCGAGCTCGATCGCGTCGAGCACACCCGGCAGGCGGGGCCAATACATCCATTGCTCGGCCGCGGCTCGCTCCATGCCTCGAAGATCCATGGCGGAGTAGGCATGTCGACTTATCCGGAGCGCTGCGATCTGGCGATAGAGAGGCGCACGATTCCCGGCGAATCGGTCGAGAAGGCGACGCGAGAGATCACAGATGCCTGTGCACGGGTGAAGTCAGGCCATCCAGAGTTCGACGCCAGCGTTACATTGAGCACTGCACAGCTTCCGAGCGATGTGCGCGTCGACGCGCCGGTGGTGACAAGGCTCGTCGGCGCGGTCGAGCGCGAAGGAATTCCCGTCAGAATCGAAGGGCTCTCCGCGTGGACGGATGCGGCCCTGCTCAACGAGGCGGGCATTCCGACGGTTTGCTTCGGTCCGGGCGATATCGGTCTTGCGCATGCAGCCGAGGAGTTCGTCCCGCTGGACGACATCGAGCGCGCAACGAGAGTACTTGCTCGGGTTGTCCGCGAGTGGTGCGAACGCTAGACAAGCGCGAGCAAGGAGAGGTTTCATTGGCACAGTGGACCCACAAGCAGTACGACATACTCGAGCGCGCCATCACCAACGGGAAGCGGATTTCGGCGTACCGCCGTGGAACCGAGTACATCGTCGTGCCAATGAGGCTGCGCATGATAAGCGGCCGCGAAGCCGTCGAGGCTACGCATCCGACCACAGGTGATCAGATCACGCTCTACCTCGACGAGATGGATAGCTTCGAGGTGGTAAAGTGACGCGCGCCAAGTCAGGCGACCTGGTCGCCATCTACGCCGACGAGTCCTGCATCGGGAACGGTCGTGAAGGAGACAATCCGGGCGGTGCGGGCGGCTTGATCGAATGGCTTCATCCGAAATCCAACGAAGTCACGCGCTGCGATTACTGGATCTCCGAGCCATCGACGACCAACAATCGCATGGCTCTCCGATCGGTGATCGAGGCCTTTCGCGCTCTCTCTCGAAGCGGAAACTCCTACCGCGTTGTTTTTACCAGCGACTCGAAATACATAGTAGAGGGGATGAACGCGTGGCTTCCAACCTGGAAGGCGCGGGGTTGGAAAAAGAAGAATGGGCCAATTCTCAATCTCGAGCTATGGAAGGAAGCGGATTCTGCGGTGTCGCGACACGAATCCCATTTTCGGTGGGTACACGGTCATGCCGGGCACCCTCAGAATGAATACGCCAACCTTCTGGCAACGCGCGCGGCCGCGGAACAATCAAATTCCGCCGGGTTACGGCAATCGGAGTTCGATAACTGGCTGAAGGAACAGCAGACAGGGCGGCTTCGCTTGAAGGACACCGCTCCTTTCCCAGATCTTCATTCATTCCAGCCGGGCAAACGAGCATGGACGACCTAGACCGACTGTTTCAGCGACTGGTGCACAACATCCGGAACGGGCACGCCGAGTATCTCAGCGTGCCGTTCACGGTGCAGGAACTTTACGACGTTCTGGTTCCCTACAGGCACTACCGCCGCGATCTCGGGATAGAAACGAATCAGGATTACGAGGCGGCGGTAATGCGACTCCTGTCCGGCGAGAACGGCTACGTCCGCGCCGACCATTCCATGCAGGACAAACTCAAGGAAGAACTGAATTCCCAGCACCCCGATCTCGGCGCGTTTCGGGATTTCGCCGAAACGCGTTTATCGCTGGTACCCGCCGCCGTGCAGAAGCTTGGAGTCTCAATCCCGGCGCAGAACGCGGGGGGATATTCGGTCGATGCAGTCGCTACAGGAGCTTCTGGTGAAAACGGATCGACCGATAGCACGAGCTTCTCATTGCCGGCGATCTCCACGATGGAGCGGTCGGAAGGCTGTCGTTTTTGTGGCGGCACTCTTCCTCAGGGAAGACCGGTGATTTACTGCCCGCACTGCGGACAGAATCTCGCGGCCAAGCACTGCGAAGGTTGCGGAGCGGAGCTCGATCCGGTGTGGAAGTTCTGCGTCAACTGCGGCAAGAAGTCATAGGGAAACCGATGCCCGCCAAGTCGATCTCTCCTGCCGTGGTTTTTCTTTCCGCGGTCCGCACGCCGTTCGGCACCTTCGGCGGCAAGCTGAAGGGTTTCTCTCCAGTCGATCTAGCTGTTCATGCGTCGAAGGCAGCGATGGAGCGGGCTGGAATCGCTGCCGCTGACGTCGACCAGACAATTTTCGGCAACGTTCTCTATACGACGAAGGATTCGATCTACTTCGCGAGGCATGTCTCGCTCAAGAGTGGGTGCCGCCAGGAAACTTCTGCGCTGACCTTGAATCGTTTGTGCGGCTCGGGTTTTCAGGCCGTAGTAAGCGGAGCACAGGAGATAATTCTCGGTGACGCGCAGCTGTGCCTCGTTGGCGGCGCCGAGTCGATGTCGCAGGCGCCACACGTCACTCGCGGCCTGCGATGGGGAACAGCGCTGGGCAAAACCCCAATCATGGAAGACGTTCTCTGGGAGGGACTCACCGACTCGTACGTCGGACTCGGCATGGCCGAGACGGCCGAAAATCTCGCGGAGCGGTACAAGCTGGATCGCGGCTGCGTCGACGAGTTCGCGCTGAGATCACAGCAGCTTTCCAAAGCGGCCTGGGACAACGGGGTGTTCGATGACGAGGTCGTACCTGTTCCGATTCCAAATCCGAAAACCGGAAAAGTAGACGAGCTCGCGAAGGATGAGCATATGCGGCCCGACACGTCGGCCGAGAAGCTCGCTGCGCTCAAGCCAGCATTCCGAAAAGGGGGTGTCGTCACCGCCGGAAACGCATCCGGTATCGGTGACGGAGCCGCGGCCCTCGTGATTGCGAGCGAAAAGTTCGCGAGTGACCGGGGGCTCAAGCCGTTGGGACGCCTGGTGTCCTGGGGAGTTGCGGGCGTCGATCCCGCGGTCATGGGAATCGGGCCGGTACCCGCATCGAAGGCGGCGCTCGCCAAAGCTGGTCTCTCGATGGCCGATATGGATCTGATCGAAGTGAACGAAGCGTTTGCGGCACAGACATGTGCCGTGGAGCGGGAGCTCTCGCTCCCGCGAGAGAAGTTGAACGTGCATGGCGGCGCAATCGCGTTGAGCCATCCGCTTGCCGCGTCCGGGGCGAGGATCACGGCCCATCTACTGCATGCTCTGCGTGCGGCGGGCAAACGCTACGGCTTGGGAACCGCGTGCATAGGCGGCGGGCAGGGGATAGCCGTGATCGTTGAATCCATCCATTAGACCGAGCTGGTCGGAGCGAAAGAAGAAACCATGAAGCAGCTATTCCGGATATTCGCGGTGGCAAGCGCCGCTTCAATGTTGGCCTCGTGCGCATCGACGGGCGGAGGGCCGGGCGGGACTGCAACGAACGGCGGACCCATCCCCGCCAGCCAGACCACCGGCGGGTCCAACGCAATCTGGCCGATCAAGACGCGTGAACACGTCGACCTCTGGCTTCACGGCTTTGCCATGCTGCAGGAAGACACGACGTTCGTTCCGTTCTTCAAGCGCGGGTACAGCACCAACATGATCGTCCTCAAGAACCGGGCGAACGTGGTGACGCAGCTCGATGCGAATCGCGACCGGCTTCGCACTCGACTCGCGGCCAACCCACAGCTGGTCAACGCCCAGTTCGTGCCGCTCTTCTTTTCTTCATGGGCAGAGATGGTGCCCGCAATCGACGTATTCATCCGCGCAGCCGGGGATCCGCGCTCCGCATCGTCGCAGCAGCAGGCGGGCGCGATCGCCTTTCTCGCTGCCTATTTCCCGACTTCTGCCGATCGCGACTGGCTCCGGCTTTTCGCGCAGTCGCTGAGTGATGAAAGCGACAAGTTCTATCATTCGTATTGGGGCGAGCAGCAGCGTGAGCGAAGAAACGTGCTCGATCTGGTCGATACGCTCTGGCAGAGCAAGTATCGACCGAGGATGCAGCGATTTCTCAACAACACCCAGCAGGCGCAGGGAGATGTTCTCTTGTCACTGCCACTGGACGGCGAAGGCCGGTCGCTCACAAATGGGAAACAGTCGAATGTCTTCACGGTAACATTCCCGGATCGTCCGAACGACGCCGCGCAGGCGATCTACGTCATCTCGCACGAAGCGGTATCAGGTATCGCAGCCACAGCGGTGAAAGACAACATCACCCCGGAACAGGCTCGCACCGGGATCGGCGAGCGCTACCAGAGCGCTGCGGCTGTTCGTGGCGGAGCGCTTCTTCTCCAGCGCACTTCGCCAGAGCTCGTCGACGGGTATATGCGCTATTACCTTGCCTCCGTGAACCGGCCTCCGGGTGCCAATGTGCAGACGACGTTCACAACGACGTTTTCCCTACCCGACACCATCCGGGACGCGCTCACTCGTCAGCTCGAGGTCGTACTCGGCGGGATTTAAGCAGATATAATTCTGCATGGCCGATGAGAAGTCTTCGCTTCCCGCGCGACAGACGCTGCTGGACAGACAGGCGCTCGAGCGGGTTCTCGCTAGGGCGGCGGAGCTGCAGGGCGCAGGCGCGCTTCCAGATTCCAGCGATCTCATCAGCGAGAGTCAGGTCCTCGACATAGGAAATGAAGTCGGGCTCAACGCGGCGACCATCAATCAGGCGCTGGCGGAAGAACGAACCCGGGTCAATGTCCCGGAAGAGCGGGGACTCGTCGCGCAGATCGCGGGCGCCGGCTACGCAACGGCGACGAGAACAGTACCGGGAAACCCGCGGGATGTACTGACGACGATCGACTCGTGGATGCAGCGGGAAGAATGTCTTCAGGTTCAGCGCCGATTCTCCGATCGAATCACCTGGGAGCCGCAGCGAGGTTTGTTCGGCAAGCTGCGAAGAACCGTTAATCTCAGCGGCCACGCTTTCTATCTTGTGGATGCAGCGCAGGTCTCGGCGACGGTCCTTCCGGTTGATTCCACGCGGGTGGTGGTGCGACTCGATGCCGACATTCATCAGAGCCGCGCGAGAAGAGTTGGAGCTGGCAGCGTGCTGGTGGTCGCAGGCGGTGCGGTTGGCGGACTCCTGGGTCTTGGACTCGTGATCGCCCATCTGCCGATCCTGATCGCCGCGGGCGCTGCCGTACTCCCTTTTGCGGGAGGGACCGCCAGCGCCTACAAGGTTGCCCGCAGCCATCGCACCGTTCTTTCCGGAGTGCAGCTCGCGCTGGAGCAGGTGCTCGACAGGCTGGAGCACGGTGACTTTACGCCACCCCGCTTACGAGTCGGCAGATGAAGGAGATAAAAAAGGTCAGCGTGCTGGGTGGAGGCCTGATGGGAAGCGGCATCGCTCAGGTCTCTGCCGCTGCCGGATTTCCGACCACTGTTCGAGAGGTTTCCGATTCGCTCGCCGCAAAGTCACGGCAGTCCATAGAGAAATCCCTCGCCAAGGGCATTGAGCGCGGTAAGACGACGGAGGCCGAGCGCGACACCACGCTGGGGAATCTCCGGTTCGTGACGGATCTCGGTCAGCTCGCGGGTTCCGATCTCTTCATCGAAGCCGTCGTCGAAGATCTCGCGGTCAAGAACACGCTCTGGTCTCAGTTGAACGCGATCGCCGGGCCGGATGCCATTTTTGCTTCGAATACCTCGAGTCTTACCATCATCGCGATGGCGACTGCGAGCGGACGGCCCGACCGTATGCTGGGACTGCATTTCTTCAATCCTGTCCCAGCCATGAAGCTGGTGGAAGTCGTCCGCACAATAACGACGAGCGAAGAAACCGAGCAGCGAGCCATCGGGTTTGTCAAAGCTCTCGGCAAGGAGCCGATCAGGGCGAAGGATAGCTCCGGATTCGTCGTCAACCTGCTTCTGATCCCGTACATGCTCGACGCCATCAACGCGCTGGAGTCGAACGTCGCCTCCGTCGAGGACATCGATAAGGGAATGCAACTCGGCGCCGGCCATCCGATGGGGCCATTCACTCTTCTCGATTTCGTGGGGCTGGATACGGCCTATAAAATTGCGGAGATCATGTTCGCTGAATATCGCGACCAGCGTTACGCTCCTCCGCCGTTGCTCAAGCGCATGGTGCTCGCTGGCATGCTAGGGAAAAAATCCGGGAAGGGGTTCTACGATTATTCGACGAATCCTCCGCGCGTGAGCAGCCTCGGCCTGTGATCCTCTTGCCACCGGACCGCAGGGGAACGTCGTGACTCCGCCCGGATTTCGCGGGACGTTCCGCGAAGACGAGCTCGCGCGAGCGGTCTACTCCGAAGCGGCAGGAATCGCTCGCGCAATTCCGACGGCAGTCGCGGTGCCAGTCGATGCGGACGATGTCGTCACGCTCGTGCGGTGGGCCGCAGAGACGCGGACAAGTCTCATTCCCCGCGGGTCTGGCAGCAGCATGTCGGGCGGCGCGATCGGCAAAGGAGTCGTCGTAGATCTCTCTCGTATCAATCACCTGGGGAAGTTGGACGAGCGGGGACGAACGGTCTGGGCTGATCCCGGAGTACTCTGGTCGACTCTGGATGTCGCGGCAAGAAAACGTGGACTCCGCCTTCCCGTCGATCCGTCGAGCGGGAGTTTCTGCACTCTCGGCGGGATGGTTTCCACGAATGCCTCCGGCGCTCACACTCTTCGTTACGGATCCACACGCGCCTGGGTGAACGCGCTCGACTGCGTGTTCAGCGATGGTGACCGGGAAGTGATCACCCGTGGGGAGACAGCGCCCAAACGCGTCGCCGCGATTGCCAGATTTCTCCGTGATGCGCATGGAGAGATAGTCGCAGCCGACAAGCGTCGGCCGATTATCCATGCCGGCGTTCGGAAGGAGTCCTCCGGCTACGCGATCCACGACTACGCCACGAAGGCTGACCTCGTGGATCTGCTCGTGGGCAGCGAGGGGACGCTGGTGATCATAGTGGGAATCCAGTTCGCGCTCTCTCCCGTTCCGGCAGCGACGAGCAGCGTACTCGGATCCTTCTCATCACTGGAAGAAGCGACCGCTGCCGCCATGATGGCCGTTGATACCGGAGCGAGCGCTTGCGAGCTCCTGGACAAGACCTTCCTCACTTATGCGGCGCAATCCCCAAGCGCGGATGAGAAGCTGCGCAAGCTGATGGAAGGCTCGGCCGCCATCCTCCTGGCGGAGTGCGAAGGCGAGAGCGCCGAGTCGGCCGCCGCGCGCGCGGAGGATCTCACCATCGCGTTCAAGGGCGCGGGTGCGACGAACGTCGATATTGCTCTGACGCCGGAAAGGGAGCACGACCTCTGGGAGCTGCGTCATGCGGCGAGCCCAATCCTGGCGGCGCTCGATCAGTCGACGTCGATGCAGTTCATCGAGGATGGTGCTGTGCCGCTGCCGCGATTGCCCGAGTATATAGAGGGCGTGCGAAAGGCGCTTGCCACTCGAGAGGTGATAGGAGTGATCTTCGGACACGCCGGCGATGCTCACGTGCACGTCAATCCGCTGGTGGACGTGACCGAGCCGAATTGGCGCGAGAAGGTTCTCGGGCTTCTTGATGACGTCGTCACGCTCACCGCGCGCCTGGGAGGCACCCTCACCGGTGAGCACGGAGATGGCCGCCTTCGCACTCCCCTGCTCGAGCGCGTCTGGCACAAGGATGCTCTGCGCTCGTTCGCGCTCGTGAAGAAAGCATTCGATCCGGCAAACATCTTCAACCCTGGAGTAAAGGTGCCGCTCCCGAGCCAGAAGCCGATCGAGGACATCAAATACGATCCTTCGCTTCCTCCACTACCGCGTGAAGCGCGGGCCGCGCTCGACAGTGTGGTGAAGACGCGAGCGTACGATCAATTCCGGCTGTCCCTGATCGGCAGTTCGTCATAGCTTTCTGCCGCGTTGCCGTTTCCCTTTTACCGACAGTCTCTTGTACTACACGGAACCAGTCCTAACTCTTCTCGCGCGTCCCTCGTTCATCGAGCCCGACCACCTTCGCGTCAACTGGCTCGGCGAAAGCACCGATGGTGAAAAGCTCGCCGAGTTCGCTGGGCGTCTCTGCTATATGAGCCAGAAGAATCCGGCGAGCCGCGCGACCCGGGAATATCTCGAGAACATCAAGAAGCAGGGGCATGGAAGTGTGCTCGAGCACGCGAACTATTCGCTTCTTCTCGAAGGCGTGAGTCGCTCACTGACCCACGAGCTGGTGCGGCATCGGGCCGGATTCGCATACAGCCAGCTCAGTCAGAGGTACGTGGACGAGTCGCAGGCGAATTTCGTGGTGCCGCCCGCAATCGTGGGAGACGAAATCCTCGAGAAGGAGTGGCGGACGCAGGTCGACGAGGCCCAGCGAACATACGTCCGCCTGGTGGAACACCTGATGGAGCGCTATGGCTGGGTGCCCGACAAGGTTCACCGCCGGAAGATGTCCCGCGAGGCGGCGCGGGGAGTTCTCCCAAATTCCACCGAGACCAAGATCGTCGTCACCGCGAACGCCAGGGCATGGAGAACGATGCTGGAGCTCCGCTCGAGCGAAGGCGCGGAGCTGGAAATACGCCGCTGCGCAGTGGCGATGATCAAGATGCTCTCCAGAGAGAGCCCGGCTTTTTTCTCCGACTTCGAGATCTACCAGGCCGACGATCGCCGCGAGGCGGCGCGCATAGTCTACCACAAAGTCTGACTACGCCCCGAGAAAAAACTTCGAGGTCCAAAAAGAAATCTGGTGGACACGAAAAAAAAATCCCGGAACCCGGAAAAAAAATTCTCTCGCGAGAAATTTTTTTTTCTGAAACGCGGAATAATTATTGCGCCACGGTGATGGCGTTTATATACTCGTGTCCAATGATTCGATCGTGTGAGTTCTCGTAGGGTGTCGATGGCTCTTATCGGTCTTGCCTACAATCAAAAACCCGAGCCAAGTGAGCTCGCCAGCCCAGCCTCAGAGGGCGGCCGTCAGGAAGACGGGGAGCTTCCGCGTCCCGATGAAGAGCCTCCTAGTAAAAGAGTTCATCTCTCGATTGCGGAGCTAATAGCTCGGGACGAGTTCGCCGAGTGGGATAGTCCCACCACGATCGCCGCCGTCGAATCGGCCCTCTCCAAGATCGGAAAAGTCGTCCGCCTCGAGGCAAACGAGGATTTTCCCGAGAGGCTCCGCCAGGCAAAGCCGCACATCGTCTTCAACATCGCCGAAGGATTTTACGGA
>JAXDME010000036.1:0-3749 GCA_034666285.1 Gemmatimonadaceae bacterium
TCTGAAACCCGAAAATATTCTGATCGACCGCTACCATCGTTGGAGAATCACGGACTTCGGTATCGCGAACGTGACCGGTGAGGATATTTCGGGCACCACCGGCACGCCCGCGTTCGCCGCCCCCGAACAACTTCTGGGCGAGCCGCAGGGTCCGGTTGCCGATTATTTCGCATTGGCTGCCATCGTGTACTTCGTGATGACGGGTGACGCCCCCTTTGGCGATGGCGATGCGAAGGAAATTCTTGCGCGTCAGCTTGGCGAGCGCGCCGACCTGGGCGCGTTTCCCACCGTCATTTGCAACTGGTTCAAGACGGCCTTTGCGCCGGACCCCGACGATCGGTTCGCTGATGGTGCCGCGATGCAGCGCGCCTGGAAAACGGCGAGCGACAAAGTTCTGGCGCGGCAGCGCGGCTCATGGTGGCGGAGAGTCGTTTCTTAGTGGTTTCTTAGCAGTCGCCGTACCAGCGACAGGCAACGGGCACTGACGGCGGCTTTTCGCGCGGTGTCTAGCGCGGCCGTCGGGGTAACTCCTGCCCGATCTGTCGTATTTCATTCCAAAGTCGTGCATTTACCCTTCGATACCTATGACTGGCGTGGCACTTGCAAGCCGATTGTTCCGACGAGAACGGTTATCGCAGAGTGTAAGTCAACGGAGCGTAACGAATGTTTGGTTGCGCTGTTTCTGGGTGTGCATCACTAGCGCCTCCGCAAAGATTTGCTAGGTTTGAGCGGTCGTGAGGCGGTTCGTCTGGAGAGTGCGAAAGCGCTCACTGGGCATGCATCCTGCCTCACGGCTCATGCGCGACCGCGGTACCCGCTGCACTGTATCTCCACCCTTTGAGAGGAATCAATCATGTTGAGAAGAAGTTGGACCGTCTGCGCCATGACGGCCTTACTCCTCGGCGGAACGGCGGCGGCACAGTCGCCAGGTACGTTGCTGGTAGGAGGCTTCGGCACGTGGACGCATTTCGATAGTAACCGCAACCTCGACACAAGCTTCGGAAGTTCTTGGGGCTATGGCGGACGGGTCGGCGCTTTCATCGCTCCCAACTGGAACGTTGAAGCTGACGGCTGGTACAGTCCTGCGAAGTCAACGTCGGGTACGTATTTCCTTGGTCACGTAGCCAACGGCCTCGGCGGTGATGTAAAGGTCAGCACCTTCACCACGCGCCTTATGTATAGCTTCCCGCTCGGCAACCTGCCTTCGATTCACATCGGGGCCGGCGGCGTTCTCGAGAACTATCGGGGAGCGAACGACGGGTCGGCAAAGGTCTACCAGTTTGGCGGAAACGGCTTGGTAGGCTTCAACCTTGGCTTCGGCGGCGTCTCTCTTCGCGTCGATGGCCTCGCGAACTACCTGCCGTCCAACGGCGGCTCGTGGGATTTCGGCGCTCAAGCCGGACTCCAGCTCTCGCCTGACCTCCGCGACCTTTTCGGCGGCGGCGCGACCGGCAACCCCGTAATGTGGGCGCCCTATCAATGGTGGGATGACCTCACCGCGCCCCTTCCGGGAACGGTGGAGCTCGGTGGTTTCGTTCAGTGGAGCCATTTCGACGACAACGCGGGCAAGCCCGGCGCGGTTCCGAAGAACGGAATCGGCTACGGTGGCCGTCTTGGTGTTTTCCTGAGCGATCCCAAGTGGGAGATCGAAGGCGACGGCTATTATTCGCCCCAGACCAACCGCGCTACGCCTTGCTGCTCGGTGACTCAGCCAACTGACGTCAACGCGCACGCATTCGCGACCCGCCTGAACTACAACTTCCCGATCGGCAACTTCATCGGTGGCAGACAGAGCCAGTTCATCATCGGTGCTGGTGGCGTTCGCACGAGTTACAAGTTCAAGGGTGGTTCGCAGCCTGATACGTACAACTACAACTTTGGTGCTTCCGGCCTGGCCGGAATTCGTCTCGGCGTCGCCAACCGCACCGCTCTTCGTATCGACGGCGTCGTTGACTACATGCCGAACACCAAGCCAAGCGCCAACCTCAACTTCCACGTTCGTGGTGGTCTGAGCTTGCTGTTTGGTGGCGCGCGTCCGGAGGTCATGTGCACGTACGCAGGTCTCGAGAGCATTCCAGCTTCGAGCCCGAACTGCGTTGCGCCGCCGCCGCCGCCCCCACCGCCACCGCCGCCGGCAACCTGCCAGTACAACGCGAACATTCTGGCGACGGATCCGGCTTGCGTGCCACCAGTGGTCGCAGTGGATACCACAGCTATCACCGCTCCGATCTACTTCGACTTCGACAAGTCGACGATCAGGTCAGATGCGGCCGCTACACTCGATCGCAAGGTTCCGTGGCTGCAGGCTAACCCCGGCATGCGTGTACGTATCGAGGGTAACGCTGACGAACGTGGCTCCGACGAGTACAACCTGGCCCTCGGCCAGCGCCGTGCGGCTTCCGCCAAGCGGTACCTCGTTGACCACGGCATTGCGGCAGATCGCTTCGACCTCGTGAGTTATGGCGAGGAGCGCCCGGTTTGCACCGAGCACAACGAAGCCTGCTGGCAGCAGAATCGTCGCGATGACTTCCGTATCGTGACAATCGGCAGCGACAGAATCGTCGTACCGCCGCAGGAGTAAGAACCTTCTTGGCCGGGCCCCGAAAGGGGTCCGGTACCGAGACTAAAAGGCGGGGCGTCCGTAAGGGCGCTCCGCCTTTCTGCATCTCCTCATCGGAGCTGCAACCTCGTGACTAATCCGAATCGGTTACTACTTATGGGCGATGCAAATCCCAGAACGAAGTAGTCATCCTCAGACGCTACCCGAAACACGGAATCGGGCACGCGACTCATTGACTCCTTCGAGGCCCACATGTACATGAAATATCTTCCATTGCATCTGACGCGGGCATTTGCTCGACCCAGGTTTTCGGCAGGAGTTCTGGTCACGTTGGCGCTGCTTTCCGCGGCGTGCAGCAACGACTCTGCGTCCCGTATCAACGCTCCTCTGGCCGTCTCGGGCGTGAGCAACAGCCAATCGTCGGGGCCGTCGCTGGGTGCGGCGTCGAACTTCGCGGTGCTGAGCGCCGCGAACGGCGGCGGTGGAGCGGTAACGTGCGTCAACACACCTCCGCCGACCACCATCATCGGAGACGTAGGCTCGTCCGGCGTGATCACGCCAGACGCGTGCACAATTACCGGAGCGCAGATTGCGCCCGTAAGTGCGAGCGTCGTAGCTGCCTTCGATGCGGCCTACGCCGCGCTCGCGAGCGCGCAGTGCACCCAGACCATCCTTCAGCCAGCCTTCACCGGTGAAAATTTGTCGGTCAATTCTGGTGTTATCTGCTTTCCCAATGGCGTGACGTTCACGGACGCTACGTTGACGCTCACGGGGAACGGGCCCTGGCTCTTCCTGGTCGGCGGGAGCGGCGTCGGCAGCGGCGCCCTGACGGGAACCAATTTCAACGTGGTCATGCCCGTCGGCGCGAACCCCTGTGACGTGACGTGGTGGGTCCGGGCGGGCGCGACGATGACCACTTCGCACTTCATCGGGACTATTCTTGCCGGTGCGGCCATCACCGTAACGGCTGGCGGCACTGGAACCTTCAACGGACGCGCTCTCGCCAAAGCCGCGGTCACTATCACCGGCGGGACATTGACCGGCTGCACCGGCGGCAGTCTCGGCGGCGGCACCGCGAAGGCCAAATGCAATCAAGGCGTGGGCAACGGGCCCGAGGGCTGTGATCCCGGCAACTCGAATCAGGGCGATCCGAGCCGGTCAAATGACGAACTCGGCGGAACGCCCGGCC
>JAXDME010000037.1:0-8133 GCA_034666285.1 Gemmatimonadaceae bacterium
CGTCAACGACCAGAACGCAACGCGATTCTTTGGTCGCCTGCTCGAGCACCTCGAGAAGGCCCGAGAGTGCGACCGGCTTGGAGAGGATCCGCAGTGCCCCTTCCCGCTCCGCTTCCGCGAGAACTTCCGTGGCGGTATACGCCGTCATCAGGATCACCCGAATCCCGGGACGGATTGCCTTCATCCCTTTCAGGGCTTCGACACCCGTGATGCCTGCCATGCGAATATCCATCAGAACGACAGAATAATCCCGTTTACGGACAGCATCGACGGCGGCCTCGCCGCTGAATGCACCGTCCGCCTCCCATCCGTTCAGACGGACGATATCACCAAGAGTTCTTACCATGTGCTTCTCGTCGTCCACGATCAGTACGCGCCGCATCAAGCGTTGCCCGCATTGGCCACGGGCAGCGAAACGGACATCGTCGTGCCCTTCCCAGGCGTACTCTCAGCTGAGATCGCCCCTCCATTCGCGTGTACCAGGCTGCGCGAAACGGCGAGACCCAGACCGATGCCGCGCGCTTTGGTAGTAAATAGCGGCTCAAATAGTCTTCCCATCTGCTCTGACGTCATCCCCATTCCGGTGTCGATCACCTCGAGTCGGACGAATCCGTCTGCTCCGGGACGGCCACGAAACCTCAGCGTTGCGTTGCCATTCATCGCCTGCAAGGCGTTCGTAATGAGGTTCAGCACGACCTGCCCGATCTGGACTCGATCGACACGAATTCGGGGAAGATTGGGCGGGAAATCCTGACTGATTGCCACACCATCGAGAGAGCCGGCGCGCGCCAACTGTTGATCAACCACTTCCTGGAACGACACGACCTCTAATTGCGGCGCCTTGATGCGGGCAAAGTCGAGCAGATCGCCGACAATCTTCTCCGCCAAAGTCACCTGCGTTCGCATGATATCCAGGTACTCCCCAACTTCAGCGGGCGCCTGCTTTAGAACGGCTCCGAGGTAGTAGATGGCATTCGTCATCACGCCAAGCGGATTCCTCAGCTCGTGACCTACGCCACCGGCAAGCAGGCCCAGCATCGCGAGCTTTTCTTTTCGGACCAACGTCTCCTGGGCTTGTTTGAGCTCTCCGAGTGCCGAATGTAGCTCGGTCGTCCGCGCCGTAACGCGGTCTTCCAGCTCGCGATGCCACTCGTCGATTTGGTTCGCCATGGCGTTGAATGACTCGGCGAGGAACCCCATCTCCTCGCGTCCCGTCACTATCGCGCGACGAGAGTAGTCGCCTTCAGATATGCCGTTGGCAGCGAGTACTATTTCGCGTAGCGGACCGGTGATCGGTCGGCTTATCAGCCAGGCTCCCAGCGCACCCAGGATGAGAATCAGAAGTCCCGCCCACTCGATGTTGACGAGAAAGCGGTGGGCCGGAGCGAGTATCGCGTTGGTGCGAATATCCACCCATACCACCCATGGCGTCAGCTTCATCGGCGCCCAAGCCCCGAGCCGCTCAGTGCCATCTTGCGCGGTATAGGTAATGACCGGGGGTCCGGTCGGCGTCACCGGCGGACCAGAGACGATCTTCGAAAGATCTGTCCACGCTCCGTCAGAACTTCCGAAGAGAAGGGTCACGTCCGAGCCGATGAGATCAGCGACCAGTTGCATTCCCGCTGCGGATGACACCTGACGAAACTGCGACGCTGCTCCGAGCGTGTCGTTGGACGCGCCCACAATCGGGACCTTCATCTCGTAGAACAGTGTTCCACGGTCCGCGACCAATGGCCCGGCGATCGTTCCCTTGGGCGGAGCGGATACTACGTGGGAGAGGCGGATTGGGGGTGCTCGCGCCGCGGCGGGACCATCGACCCACAGAAGCCGCTTTCCATCCTTGTCGAGCAACTCGATCGCAATCATCGGAGGATTCTTTGCGAGCTGCATCGCGATAAATCGCTCGGCGGCAGCGCGGGTGCTCGGGTTGTTAACTCTGAACACACGCTCGACGACCGAGTCAGAAACCGTTCGGACGAGATCCGTCCGGAGCTGGAGCGTCGTAGTCCCGAAAGTTCGGGCGAGAAGGCGCGACGCACTCTGCACACGAGTTGTTGCAGTGGCCATGAGTGCGCCCGTCAGCTGCTGATATCCGACAAACGCGAACGCCCCTAGCGCGGAGATTAGAAGTCCACTGATTAGTAGAGGAAGTCTCCTCGAGAGCGATCTCCAGCCGTGTAAACGATGCAATTCTCCTCCAGACTCGCGTTGTTGTGTCTCGGAGAAGTGACCGTGTCGAGCATGCAGACGTAACCGTGTGCAATCATTTGCAAGCTTTGCCAGCTGGAGTTTGTTTTAATGGTTTCTACCCAGCGGATTCGACGATTGTGTGTTTCATATCACTCCTCCGCTCGGGAACCGTCCCTTCGCGTGACTAACTCGGTCTGTTTCATATCATGAGTAGAGCCGCGCACGCGATGGCATCGGCAGAAATAATTGCATGAGAAATGTCGGGAAAGCGCGCGCCAGCCTTTCCCACAGTGCGGCCAGCGACAATTAGCTTTGATAACGATGACCAGTTTTCCCGACGCCACCTCAGTTCTCTCGGCGATGATCACTCCCGCCGTGCTCATCTCTGCGTGCGGATCGCTTATCCTTGCCACGTCGGACAGACTGAGCAAAGCGGTGAACCGCACCCGCGAGATTTCGAGCGCGCTAATCCCGCGCGCGAACGATCAGCGCGCCGAGGGGCGCGAAGAGGAGAGACGCATGCTGTTCACTCAGCTGGACTTCGTCACGACGCGATCGCGACTGCTTCAACGCGCACTGTCCAGGTTGTATGGAGCGCTCGCCTTCTTCGTTGGAACGAGCGTCACGATTGGGCTGGCGGCGGTGACCAGCTCGAAGTTCACCGCGATTCCTATTGTGCTCGGGTTGGTTGGCGCCGGACTGCTCCTCTATGCTGCCTTCCTGTTGATAAAGGAATCCCGCTTTGCGCTCGCCGCGGTCAACGAGGAGATGGACTTCATGTGGAAGCGCGGGAAAGAGTTCGGCCCGCCGGACCTGGTCGAGAAAGGAATCAAGCGCGCACGTTGGTTCGGCGGCGTTCGCTAGGGCCGGCTATAAACTCGACCATAGAAAAAACGCCGAGCAAGATTGCTCGGCGTTTTTTTCTACTGGATCGCGATACGCTAACTCATCCGCACTCGGAGAATCCGCAGACGTGGCACTTCGCGCAGCCTTCCGCGAATTCTAGTGAGGATCCGCAATCAGGACACGTGCCGATGAACGACTCGCTGCGATTCAAAGCGTCGAATCCGTATTGAGGCTGGCCGCTCTCGACGGAGCTGGCCGGAGTCGAAGGCCGTGCCTGCGCTACTTCGGTCGGTGAAATGGGCATTGGTCCCGCTGCGAGAAGATCCTGCTGAACTCCCTGCTTCTCGCGCATCCACTTCTCGAGGGCAATACCGATCGCATCCGGGACCGACAATACTTTGTTGGGCCCGAGTCCGATCGCTTTGTCCGACGCAATTCCGCGCAGCTGGCGGTGCACTTCGCGAATCGGTATCCCGGATCTCAACGCCAGAGAAATCAGGCGTCCCATTGCCTCGGCGTCAGCCATCGCGGCGCCGCCCGCCTTGCCGAGGTTGATGAACACCTCGAAGGGCTGACCGCGATCGTCCTCGGTGATGTTGAGGAACATGGTGCCGAGAGGAGTCTCGATGCGTGTAGTGATTCCGCGAAGAGTGTCCGGACGCGAGCGCTTGGCGCGACGCTGAAGATTCTCCGCCTCCGCATCGAACAATGCTTCCTTCAACCTCGCGTTCTCGGCCTCGAGCTCGGCGATGGTGCCGTGCAGCTCGCCTCTCTCGGCGCGCGCATCGGCCTTGCCATCACGGTCGGCAGCAGCCTGAACGGTGGCGCCAGTCGAGAGCACCTGGTTATCGCGCGATCCGTCGCGGTAGACGGTGACTCCCTTGCACTTGAGCGCATAGGCCAGCTCGTAGATGGATCTCACATCTTCGGGAGTTGCCGCGTGCGGGAAGTTGGTCGTTTTGGAGATCGCTGAATCGCAATTCTCCTGGAAGGCGGCCTGCATCCGAACGTGCCACTCGGGCGTGATGTCGTGCGCGGTGACGAACACACGCTGCCACTGCTTCGGCACTTCGTCGAAGTGGATGTGCCCTTCCTTCGCGATTTTCTCCATCAGCTCTTCGGAATACCAACCTTCCTTTCTGGCGATTGCTACGAAGTCTTCGTTGACGTCGGGCATCAGAACGCCCGCCTGATTGCGCATGAAGGCAACGGCAAAAAGCGGCTCGATGCCCGACGAACATCCCGCGATGATGGAGATGGTGCCGGTAGGCGCGATGGTGTTGACGTTGCAATTGCGCAGCAGCTGCATTGGACGAACGCGATTGGCTCGCGCGTCACGAGCGGCAGTCTCGTCCGGGCCCCAGATCGACCGTGCCCACTCCGGGAACGGACCGCGCTCATTGGCCAAACGCTCGCTCTCACGCTTGGACTCGACGTCCACGAATTTCTGAAGCTGGCGTCCGAATTCGACGCCCTCGACGGTGTTGTAGGCGATGCCGAGTCGAACGAGAGCATCGGCGAACCCCATGATGCCGAAGCCAATTCGCCGAATTCTCTTCGACAGCGCGTCGATCTCCGGCAACGGATACTTGTTGACGTCGATGATGTTGTCGAGGAAATGAACGGAGAGATGGATGTCGCGCTTGAGCGCGTTCCAATCCATCTGCGTTTCTTTCACGTAGTAGCCGACGTTAATCGATCCGAGGTTGCAGACGTCGTACGGCAGCAGCGGCTGCTCCCCGCAGGGATTGGTGGCCTCGTACTGACCGACGTGTGGGACCGGATTGTACCGATTGGCTTCGTCGATGAAGAAACAGCCCGGCTCTCCGGTCCTCCAGGCTCCGTCTATCATCTTGCCCCAAACGCTGCGCGCGTCGAGCTGTCCGGTCACTTTGCCGCTGGAAGGATCGACGAGATCGTAGCTCGTGCCCGCTTTGACCGCGTCCATGAACTTGTCCGTTACCGCCACGGAGATATTGAAGTTCGTTATCTGCGTCAGGTCTTCCTTGCAGGTAATGAAGTCCATGATGTCCGGATGATCGACGCGCAGAATGCCCATGTTGGCGCCGCGCCGCGTGCCACCCTGCTTTACCGCGTCGGTCGATGCGTCATAGAGCTTCATGAACGACACCGGCCCTGATGCGACACCAGTTGTCGAACGGACCATGGAGCCTTTGCCGCGCAGCTTGGAAAAACCGAAGCCTGTGCCGCCACCAGATTGATGGATCAATGCCATCGATCGCAGCGTGTCGTAGATACCGTCGCGGCCATTGGACAACGCGTCTTCGACGGGAAGAACGAAGCACGCCGACAGTTGACCAAGGGGACGGCCGGCGTTCATCAGCGTCGGAGAGTTGGGCTCGAACCGACGTTCGACCATCAGGCGATAGAAATCGGTGGCGATTTCCGTCACTTCGCTGTCATTGGATCCGTACCGGCGATCTGCTTCGGCAACGGTGCCGGCTACCCGCCAGAACATATCTTCGGGCTGCTCCACAGGCGTGCCCGTGGCGTCCTTGATCAGGTATCGCTTTCCGATCACGGTCCGCGCATTCTCGTTGAGCTGGGCATCCCCCTGTGGGGGCACGGCTGGTATGGGCATTAGATACAACTCTCCGCAGGAAGAAAAGGGTTGTCAAGAAGTAGACGACGAACTCAGAACTGCACGCTGGGGCATCGGATGATTTCGATGCGGGGACGGATACTACCCGTATTCGTGAGTCCGCGCCAGTCAGGAGTTATCTTGTGTCCCGACAACGACTTAGAGTATCCACATCACGAATTGAGATTGATCGCCGAATTTTCCACTTGGGCTTCCATCAGGCTCCTAGATCCTCTCGTCGCACGGGCTGCGCCGGCCGCGGTTTTTTCGGGCGAGTAACCGCGCTCCATGTAAGTACACCAGACACTTCGAGTTAGATCTCAGCCGGGCGAGTTTTCTTTCCGAGAATTCAGCTGCGGGTGGCTGTGGAACGGCGTCACCTCAGCGTGACGTCTTCCGCAATTGTACGCTAGCCTTGCCCCGACACACGACAGAGGCAGGATCAGAAAGACGCGCCGAAGGTCCCATAGAGTTGCGCCGTTGGAGCGCGAAGGTCCGCGCGATTCGCCAGAGGGAAAGCGACGCCCAAACGGATTCTCGCCGCGACGTCGAGCTGGATACCGGTGTCGATATTGAGCTCGGCACCCGCTGACGTCATCACGGGATTCGCCGCATCCGACGTTCTGCACACTCCCGTTCCCGATGCAGACGCACTCGCAGGACAAAATGCGCGTCCCGTCTCTCCAAAGAGTGTGAGCGATGTCTTGTCGACGAAAACAGGAATGAATCGGAATCCGCGCGACGGTGCCGCGAGGGGCGCCCGATATTCCACCGCAGCCGAATACGCGCGAATACCGCCTTCAGCCCCTGCCGGATATCCGCGCACACCGAACACTCGCCTTTGCTCGCCAAGTGGTACGCCGGGAAAAACCTCGAGCGAAGTTCCGCTTATTCCACCCGCAGAGAATCGATCGGGGCTTCGCTCGTCAGTCAGTCCACCAGCCCCGCGGAGAGCTAAGACGTGATGCGCGAACCCCTGGAGATCGA
Organism: Gemmatimonadaceae bacterium; assembly: GCA_034666285.1. Taxonomy (GTDB): domain Bacteria; phylum Gemmatimonadota; class Gemmatimonadetes; order Gemmatimonadales; family Gemmatimonadaceae; genus UBA4720. The sequence continues at coordinate 6,626 of JAXDME010000037.1, forward strand.
GAGACTTGTACAGGCTGCTCACGCCAACGACGCTGCGGGTCGAGCTTCCCGAAGTACCACTCTGCCACCGCTGACGTGCCAGCACGCTGCCGCTGATGCCGTCTTCCGGGGAGATGCTGAGTCCCGGTCGCTGCGAATTCGACCAGCCAAAAGACGCGACGATCGCCGGAAAAGTTGGAGAGGTCGTATAGAACGACGTCAGGTATTGGAGCAGCGTGTCGGGTGTGGTGGAGTACGCGAAGTTTTCGATCTCGCCGCCGATGGATGCCTGAGAGTAAGTGCGGAAGCGCGGGCGGATGAACGTTGCCTGGAGAGAGACAATCCGATCGCGCTGTATGAAGGTTCCGACGTCGGTAAAGTTTCCCGCGGTACCGGTATAGAGGACGTCGTGGGAGTAGTCCTGTGACGCCGACAGGTCGATCAATGGCAGGCCGAGGCCGGCATAGCGATACCAGAGCCAGCCGGAATTCTCATGGAAGCGAAGATTGCGATGCACCTCGACCGCGTAGTTGTGCCGGCTGACAATGTCGTACCCGCTCGTCGCCGCGCCGAAAAAGCTTCCATCAGTCGTGGTGCTCCCGAAGACGGGAAGCCAGTAGCGTGGCAGGAGTGAGAGCCACGGCGAATACCTCGTTGCCTTTGAGGTGTCGGAGGTACCGAGTGGGGCAGTTCCGTCCACGAGCGCCACGCAGTTCGCGCACCCTGCGCGTGGACTTACTCGCGAGCTGTCAATGTCAGAGTAGCCCAGCGGCTGCGGAATGGGCGCAACGCCGATGTGATCACCGTCAGCCAGAAAGAGAACTGTCGCGAGCTTCGTATTATCCGCCGACACTTCCGGCGAGAAGACTCCGGTTGCCGCGTCAGTGAGGCGTGCAAGTCGAACAGGCGTCTGGGTAATGTCCGCGACATATATCTGGGGCATCCCATTCCGCTCAGACGAGAAATAGATGCGCGCTCCGTCGGGCGACCAGCTTGGCTGGGAGTTTATCGAGCGCGACGCGCCGAATGACATCAACTGCCCGCCATTCTCGTCGAGGACAACGATCTGTGAAATCCCTCGGGTTTGTTCTACCGCGACGATTCTCGATCCCTGCGGGGACCACCGTGGATCCATCCACTGCGTATCGATTGTCGCCGATGTGATGGGAGCGATCGCTCCGCCACGCGAGGACATCCGCACGAGACGCGTGGTCGCCGGAACATCCTGGACTGCAACCACCTCCCCGTCTGCCCTGACGTCCGCCGATGAAAGCCTTGCGCCGCGCGTGAGTCTGATCTGGTCGTCTCCACGCTGCACGTAGAGGTCCTGGCGCAGATGGTACGGATCGAGATAGTCCGGCTGGGAGAAGAGAATGCTGCCATCTGGAAGCCGCACGTTCGCACCGATCCCGTTTCGCCGGCCGAGATTTTCCTCTCTCCCGTTCATGGCAACCTGATAAGCGGCGGGCATCTCCCTGCCCTTGTCGCCCGAGTAGAGAAGCGCGGTATCGCCCAGCCACCTCGGAAAG
>JAXDME010000038.1:0-10189 GCA_034666285.1 Gemmatimonadaceae bacterium
AGGTGCCGACGGCAGCGGCCTCGGCCTGAGCATCGTTCGCGAGACCGTGGAGTCCATTGGAGGCCGTGCGTGGGCGGAATTTCCCGAAGGCGCCGGAAGCGTATTCGCCTTTTCCCTTCCGTCGCGTAGGCAGAACGATATCGAGCCGACGAAAGAGCTGCAGGCCGAAGCCGACGAAGCACGGAGCACTTAGATTAAGCCGTTAGGTTACTACTCATGTGCGGGACTTTCCCACCAGCCCGTACTTTCGATCTGCCTCGATTGCGAGGGGATCTCGGCGCTACTGGCGACGCCTCCCTTTCGCCCAGGCGCTCGTGGAAAAATCCGCAATCAGCCTGACAACCAACCACCAGGCATCGCGATGATAAAGAATCTCAGGGACAGACTATTCGGTTCAGGGGCCAATCGAGATACGATGGCAACCCCGCTCAAGAAGGAACAGACGCTGGCGAAGATCAACACTCCCGAAGCCGGCTCGGCAAAGCAGCGGACTCGTCGCACGATTGGGCTGACCGAAGCGAGGCTTCGCGCGGCAAACAAACAATCGTGGCTCAGTAGCTCAAAAGGCTGGAGCAACCTTTTCGGACGGTTCACCAGATAAGGGGAGCCGGTCATCGGCTCAAGTCACAAAAAAAAACGCCGCACCCGGCTGGGTACGGCGTTTCTGTCGTCTGCCCGATTAGAGTCCCGACAGCACCACGAACTCGTCGCGGCGGTTCTGCGCCCGACAGGGCTCGTCACGATTGGCTGTGCACGTCGGCTTCTCTTCGCCGAAGCTGACCATCTGGAGTCGCGAAGCGTCGACGCCGCGTTCGGTGAGATACCTGTGCGCAATACCAGCGCGCTTCTGGCTGAGCGCCATGTTGTACTCGTCCGAGCCGCTGTCGTCGGCGTTGCCTTCAATCCGCACGCGAATCGACGGGTTGGCCTGGAGCGCGGCGACCTTCGCGTCGAGCAGCTGGAGCGCCTCGTCGTTGAGCACCGAACGATCGAACTCGAATCGAACCGGCGCTGTCAGCGTGCTCTGAACCTGAGCGCGTGAAGCGGCGGCACGTTCGGACTCTGCCTTGGCTGCAGCGGCGGCGCGGTCAGACTCTTCGTGCAGTCGCGCGGCCTCGGCCGCTGCTGCATCTGCCGCAGTTGCCGAGGTAGTCGGCGTAGGCGCGCTCGCGGCTGGCTTGTTTCTGGAGCAGCCGCTGGCGACAGAGCCTAGGGCAAGGAGAGAAATAGTAGCGATGATTTTATAGCGCATAGACCCCAATCACTGTGTGAGATTCATCAACAGGACGATCGTGAACTGGAATTGGCCACTCCCGTCGTGGCTGAGTTCATGTTCACCGATTCGGTGCGGTACGGGCCGGTCAGGCTATCGTCATGGCCCTGAAAGGTTTGCAGGCGTATAATGCTCGCTATGCGTTTCTCTCTTGCGTTTGTGGCGGCGGTGCTGCCGGGCGTGTTGCTTGGCCAGAATTCACCCGAGTGCACGGTACTGAAGTCTGAGGTCACACTCGGCCCCGTTTCCGGGCACCGCATTGATTCGGTGTTGGTGGAGACGGCAAAGCCGCAGCTCGGAAGATTCGCGACTCTAGTCGAGAAGCTCCACGTCCGAACTCGCCCCGACGTAATTCAGCGGGAATTGCTGTTCGCTCAGGGTGACACGGTTGACACTTTGAGCGTTGCGGAATCTCTGCGCCGACTGCGCAAGCTTTCGTTTCTCGACTACGCGCGCGTCGAAGCTCGCCAGTGCGCAACGCAAGCCGGCGAGATTCTCTCGCTGACGGTCGTTACACGCGATTCGTGGACGACGCGACCAGACATCCGAGCCAGCTCGACCTCACCGCGGATCGGGCTGACCGAGCGGAACCTGCTCGGGACTGGGCGCACCGTGGGCATAGACCTCGCCTCGCGAAACGGGACGCTCGGCATCGGCTTCAGCACCTCTGACGCGTTTGGGTTCGGCACGGGCATGACCACGCGCGCCCAGGTACACCAGTACTCCGATGGCTCTACGCGCTCGATTTCACTCGCGCGCCGACAGGCGACTCTCACCGACAAGTGGCGCGGCGAGCTCGATCTATATGATCAACAGTACGAGCCGAGAAGCGCCCTGTCCGACAACTTCGAGCGCACTGGAGCGGAGCTGCTCGGCGGAATTCGCTTGACGCCCCGCCGCAGTGGTCACGCGTTCTATCTGCTCGCAGGAGTGGAATCCGAGAATACAGCACTGGTCGCGGCCCAGAACGCCGACGTTGTTGGACCGATTCGCATCGACCGACATTTCACAGGTCCCCAGCTTGGAGTCGCGGTGGTGTCCGCCTTCTACGACACGCTGACGTGGCTCGTTCCGGGAGGCGCCGTTGTCGATGTTCCGCGCAGTGTCGAGGGCGAGCTCCTCGTCGGTGTCGGGAGAGGCTCCGTTGTCGCCCGCGATACCGCGGGACCCACAGAAATCGGACACGCCGACTTCATGACGCACTACGACGGCTGGCTTGGACGCGAGTGGCTACCTACCCGGCGCGCCCGAATCGTTGGCGACCTTTGGGCGTCCGGCTACAGCCGTGCGGGCCAGTGGCAGTCGAGCCGCACACGAGCGGCGGTGTCGGCCGAGCATGCGGCCTCGAACGGAGTGTGGCGTCTCTCGATAGCGGGAGAGCACTTGCGGGATCCGGATCCGGACGTGCGAGCCCTCGGCATCTACGACCGCGCTCTCGCCTTCGTGCCGAGACGTATGCGCCTTGCCGAGTCGGCGCTTTCGCTTTCTGTGGAGAGAACCAGACACCTCAAATCCTTCGGATCCGAGGTGCTCGATGCCTCGGTATTCGGCGCCGCCTCCAGGCGCTGGGATCCGGCGTCCAGTGCGAACCCGTCAGACGGTTTCGCGGTCAGCGTTGCGGGGCTCGGGCTGGCCCTCGTGCCGCGGCGCCCGGGCGCTGCAACGGTTCGCCTCGATTACGGAGTCCCCGTTTTCGCAACTTCGGGCTTCCCCCGGAAACCGCGGTTCAGCATCACGATCGTTCCCTGGCTCGAGACGAGCCGCAATCGCGAGAAGAGCGGACTCTATTAGCGGAAGAAGCTTCCCAGATCGTAGTAGTCGGCGAAGCGCTTGATTTTCCCGTTCTCTATCTCGACGAATGATGCGCCGCCGCCAGAAAGTTTTTTGTTGGTGACCGTTTTTCCCGCGACATCCGGACCGGTGTAAGTACTGGTCCACGTCCACTCAAAAGCCACGAAGCGACCGTCTTCGACGGTGTTCGTCATCTGCCAATTCAAGTCCGGCTCATTGGCGATGTCCCGGCGCATGAAATCCTTGATGGCCGCTGGGCCTTTGGCGTGAACGTTCTGCGCGATATCGTCGTGGGTCGCGTTCGGAGCGAGAATCGTGTCCAGAGCGGCGAAGTCGTGCTTGTTCCACGCGTGCACGTAAGCCTCGGCGACAGCCTTTCCACTCGCTGCTGGCGGCTTCTGCTCAACGGCGCATCCCGCCGCGACGATAGCGAAAACACTTGCAGCCAAATACGACAATCTTCGCATCGACTCTCCAATCCGTGGTCTTTCCTAACTTGCAGAGGACTTCGGAAAGCCGTAAGGTCTTTTTGCGCTCAGCGATGTTCCCTATCTGCCACGAGGTGCCAATGCGACGCTCTCGGCTGTCGACAATGCTCGTACCCGTGTTCTTCGCGCTCATCATCCCCGTCGCGCTTCGTGCACAGAATGGATCAATCCGCGGACGCGTTGCTGATTCCACAGGACTCCCGATCGGACAGGCGCTGGTCGTTGCTGATCCGGGCGGTTTTCGCGCGACCAGCAGAGACAACGGCGACTACGCCATCACTCGCGTCCCGGCTGGCACCTACACCTTGAGGGTGCGCAGGATTGGATATGTAACTCCGACGGTCGAGGTCATTGTCGCGGAGGGACAAGTCGTCGAGCAGAATCTTCTGGTGCTGCACACCGCGGTCTCTCTCGCTGAAGTCGTGATTGGTTCTCGCGCGCGGCACACTGCCGCCGAGGAGCTCGCTGTCCCCGTCGACGTTTTCACTCCAGAGCAGATCAAGTCACAGGGGACCACCGAGACTTCGCAGATTCTTTCGCAGCTCGCGCCTTCCGTAAACTTTCCCAGACAAAGCGTTTCTGACGCAACTGAGATCGTTCGCCCGTTCACCATGCGCGGTCTCAGCCCCGATCACACGCTCGTGCTCCTCAATGGGAAGCGCAGGCATCACACCGCTCTGGTCCATTACTACGGTGCTGGAGAGGGAGCGGGATCGAGCGGCGTCGACATGAACGCGATTCCATCGGGGGGAATCGAGCGCCTCGAGATACTTCGTGATGGCGCAGCCGCTCAATATGGATCTGATGCAATAGCGGGCGTGGTGAACGTGGTGTTGAAGGAGGGCGCGTTTGCACCGTTCCTCAGTGCGGATCTTGGTGAATACATGACCAGCGAGCCAAATCCCGCGGCACTGCCTGCTGCCAATGGATCTCGACCTGCCTATCCGCATGACGGACGCACGGTGGATGTCAACGGAGGCTGGGGAGTTCCGATCGGGCGCGGGTCGCTCAGCCTGTTCGCCGAGTATCGGGATCGGCAGCCAACAAATCGCGCGGGTCCAGATCCGACGGACATGTTCGTTGCCGGCGACGCCGACGCTGTCGTCAATGGCAATCTCACGGCGAAGAACAATTCGATTCCGGAGCCGGATCATCATTGGGGAGACGGCGCGTCGAAGGATCTGATGACCTTCGCGAGCGCGAACTTCCCGTTCAGCGCTGCTAACCCGGCGGCAGGTTTGTACGCGTTTGGCGGCTACAGTTTCCGTCAGGGCGCGGGCTTTGGCTACTACCGTCCGCCTTCCAGTCAGCGCAACTGGACGCAGATCTATCCGAACGGATTCCTTCCCAAGTTCTCGCCTGACGTGCTGGATTTTTCCGGTGCCGGCGGTGTGCGTGGGCTGCTCTCAGGCTGGTCGTATGATCTTGGGGGCACCGTTGGACACAACGGGTTCAAGTACAACCTCGACAACACGCTCAATACATCTCTCGGCCCATGCCTCGTTACCGCCTGCGCCCCCGGCGCCGACGGAGTGCTTGGAACCGCCGATGATCCGGGCATCCCGAACAAAACGAGTTTCTTTGCGGGAGAGCTAAAATACACCGAAGCCATTCTCAGTCTGGATGCGAGCCATGAGTACGCGATGGGGCTCGCCTCGCCCGTAAACGTCGCTCTCGGCGCCGCGTTCAGAAACGAGCGCTACCAGATAGACGCCGGTGAGCCAGCGTCTTACATCAATGGATTCTATCCGGCACAGGATGGCAGCATTGCTCCGTCCGGCTCGCAGGTGTTCCCGGGCTTCCGGCCGGCCGATGCATCCGATTCGCACCGGAACAACATCGGGGCGTACGTCGATCTCGAGGGAGATCTCGTGCCGCGTCTTCTTGCCGATGTCGCCGCGCGCTTCGAGCACTATAGCGATTTCGGGAACACGCTGACCGGCAAGCTCGCGATGCGCCTCCAGCCGACTCAGCGCCTTACTTTGCGCTCCGCCATCAGTACTGGATTTCGCGCCCCTTCGCTCAACCAGAGTTTTTATTCGAGTGTCGTCACGAACTTTCAGGCAGATCCAAATACGGGCAACCCCGTCCCGTTCGAAATCGGCATCTTCCCTGTGAATTCGCGCGAAGCCAGGGCGCTCGGTGCTCGTCCGCTCAAAGCGGAGTCGTCGAGGAACTTCAGCGCCGGTTTTGCCGCCACGCCGATGCAGAACCTGACTTTCACCACCGACTTCTACTACATCGCGATCGACGATCGCATCACGATCACCGGATTTCTCGGCGATGGCACTGACAGTGTGTCCGCGATACTCCGGAACATTGGCTCGCCCGCCACGACCGCGCAGTATTTCACGAACGCAATCAACACAAGGACGCGCGGACTCGATGTCACCGCCGACTACACGGCCGACGCGCTGGGCGGTACCGCGGGCCTCAACGCGGTTTTCAACGTGACGCGCACGACGATTCCGAACGAGGACAACATTCCACTTCCGCCAGAGCTTCAGGGAACGGGAGTGACTTTGGTCAACAGGTACGATGAAGGCGGCCTGAACGCGATTACGAAGGAGCGGCCCGACTGGCGCAGCACGGTCACCGGTCTCTACAAAAGGGGGGCCTGGAATGGAATGGCTCGCTATTCCTATTACGGCAAGTACACGTCCGCGCTCTACAGCTACAGCGCCAGCGATGTGCAGAACTACAAGGCGAAGGGACTGGTCGACGCGGAGCTGGGTTTCACCCCGGCGCGCGGATTCAAGCTTTCCGTAGGAGGACGCAATCTTTTCGACACGTACCCCGACAGGATGAACGAAGGAAACGGGTTTGACATTTTCCCTTGGCCGCCAGCCTCGCCCTTCGGCTACAACGGACGGTACGTCTATACCCGATTGGAGGTGACAGGCAGATAGTCGGGGTTTATTGCGAAGAGCGCGACCGCGCTCCATACTAGCCACACTCTCACCCACCTCACTGTGACACAGACACGACGCAACTTCCTCGCGACGCTGGGAGTCGCTGCCCTCGGAGTCGTGAGCAGCGACACCGACGCAGCCGCTGCCGTCCTCGCTCGCCGGCGCAAGCTCGAACGCGTCGGGCTCCAGCTCTATTCGGTTCGCGACCTTATGAAGGCCGACATGCCCGGCACCATAGCCCGGGTTGCCGCGATCGGCTACAAGGAAGTCGAGTTCGCCGGATATTTCGGCCGTACCCCGCGCGAAGTTCACGAGCTGTTGGAGAAATACCACCTCACTTCGCCCTCGACGCACCTGCCCTACGATTCCTTCCAGAACTGGCAAAAAGCGCTCGATGATTCCAAGGTGATCGGACACAAGTGGGTGACGCTTCCCTGGATTCCGGAAGAGAAGCGGCGCACTGTAGCCGACTGGAAGGGAATTGCGGCGCAGTTCAATCAGGTCGGGGCCCAGGCGAGAAAAGCGGGGCTGCGCTTCGCGTATCACAACCACGACTTCGAGCTGAAGCCGATCGACGGCGTTAAGCCCCTCGATATTCTGTTGAGCGAGACGGATCCCAACTTCGTCGACTTCGAGATGGACATCTACTGGGTCTACTTCGGCGGCGGAGATCCCTTCGATTACTTCAATCGCTTCCCGCACCGCTTCGCGCTCGCGCACGTGAAAGATTCCTCGGGGCCGCCCGACAACAAGATGGTCGATGTCGGTCAGGGCAAGATCGATTTCCGCGCCATTTTTGCGCAGAGCGGTAAGGCCGGCTTCAGGCACTACTTCGTCGAGCACGACCAACCAACCGATCCGATCGCCACGATCCGTAATAGCTACAACTATCTGCACGCCCTGAGATACTGATCGTCGCACGCCGGGGATGCATCACATTCGGGAGAACGCCTTAGATGACCGGTAAGAAAGTCACGCGGCGGCAGTTCGTCGCGGATGCGGGTAGAATCGGGCTCGGTGTAATGATCGTGCCGCGTCGCGTACTGGGGGGAGTGGGATATCAGGCGCCCAGCGATACCATCAACTTCGCGGTGATCGGCTTTGGAGGAATGGGATCGGAGAACGCTCTCGAGTTGGCAAAGACGGAGAACCTCGTCGCCTTTGCCGATGTCGATTTCGGCTATTCCGAGAGCAAGGTTGCCGAAAAGCTCAAGGATGGCGCGAAGAAGGATCGGCCTGAAGGGATTACGCTCAAGCAGAAATTCGACAAGGCTGCTCGCTACTCGGATTTTCGCGAGATGCTCGACAAGCAGAAGGATATCGATGGCATCGTGATCGCCACGCCTGACCACGTGCACGCCGTAGCCGCGAAGGCGGCGATGCAGGCGGGCAAGCACGTCTACGTGCAGAAGCCTCTCACGTACTCCGTGCACGAAGCGAGGGTACTGCGCGAGCTGGCGCTGGCAAATCCGAAGATCGTGACGCAGATGGGGAACCAGGGTCATTCGAGCGAAGGCGCGAGACTCGTCAACGAATGGATACAGGCAGGAATCATTGGTCCGGTTCACGAAGTTCACGTGTGGACCAACCGGCCGGTTGTGTACTGGCCACAGGGAGTTCCGCGCCCGACAGGGGCTCCACCACCGGCGTCACCAGGCAGCCCCTTCGGAAATCCGTACAGTTTCAGTTATGTGAACACCGTTCTCGCGTCGGCGCTCGGATCGTACCCCGTGCCGCCGGGCTTGCATTGGGATCTCTACCTCGGGCCGATCGCCGAGGATGTGCCGTATCATCCGATTTACCACCCATTCAACTGGCGAGGATGGGTCAACTTCGGTGTGGGTGCGCTCGGCGACATGGGAGCGCATCTCATCGACCATCCGTACTGGGCGCTCGGACTCACTTACCCGACGAGCATAGAAGCGACGTCCACGCAATGGGGCACCCAGCCGATCCCGCCTGACCCGAACGCCAAGCCGGGCACCCGCGAAGCGCGGGGATACAACAAGCCGGTCTCGTATCCTGTCGCGACTGCGGTGCACTACCAGTTCCCAGCGCGCGGAGCGCAGCCGCCGGTCAAGCTCAATTGGTACGACGGTGGCCTTTATCCGCCCCGACCTGATGTTCTTCCCGACGACGTAACGCTCAAGAGCGAAGGTGGCGTCATCTTCATCGGCGAGAAGGGAATCCTGATGAACGACACTTACGGCTCCAATCCGCGCCTCTTCCCGGTTTCGCTCACAGAGGAGGCAGCGCTCGTCCCCAAGACGTTCGCGCGAATCCCGTGGAGTCACGAAATGAACTGGGTGAAGGCGATCAAAGGCGAGGCCAAGGCGAGCTCGCCAATTGAGTACGCCGCTCAGCTCACCGAGACGATGCTCCTCGGCATCGTCGCGCTGCGCACCGGTCAGGGACGAAAAATCCTGTACGACGGCGAGCACATGGCCGTAACAAATATTGCTGATGCGAATCAATATCTGACGCGAGAGTATCGCGCCGGCTGGGCAATCTGACCAATCCCCCCATGAGGAATTCCATGATACACGGAGCTGCCGCGCGCGCGGCGATCATCGTCCAGGTGGCACTCATTGCCGTGGGCTGCACGCAGCAGGTCGGTAACGGCGTCCCGGCGACCACCACCACTGCTTCGGGGGCTACTCCGTTGACGGCCGAACAACGCGCCGCTGGATGGCGCTCCTTATTCGATGGAACGAGCACCTCTGCGTGGCGGGGCTACAAAACCCAGGCATTTCCCGCGGGCTGGACGATAGTGGATGGTGTGCTCACCAAGACTGGCTCAGCGAATGACATCGTCACGAAGGACCAGTTCGGTAACTTCGAGCTTGCGCTCGACTGGAAGCTCGCCCCGGGCGGAAACGCCGGCATTTTCTATCGTGGCACCGAGGAGTACGACAAGATCTACTGGAGCGCTCCCGAGTATCAGCTTCTGGACGATGCCGGACACCCTGATGGTCAAAGCAGACTAACGTCAGCGGGTGCTGCGTACGCGCTTTATCCGTCCCCCGCCGGAGTCGTCAAGCCTGGCGGCCAGTGGAACTCCACGCTCCTCGTAGTAAACGGCAACAACGTCCAGCACTGGATGAACGGCCAGAAGGTCGTCGACTACACTCTCGCCAGCCCCGATTGGGAAGCGAAAGTAAAGGCGAGCAAGTTCGGACAGTACCCTCATTACGGGCGAGCGCCGAGCGGGTACATCGGCATCCAGGGCGATCACGACGGGCAGCTATGGCTCCGCAACATCCGCATCCGGGAGATCAAATGAGCGGCGTCCGGTCGCGGCTGTCGATCATGATGTTCCTCCAGTATTTCATCTGGGGAGTGTGGTTCGTCACCATGGGCACGTATCTCGGTCAGACGCTTCATTTTACTGACCGCCAGATCGGACTCGCGTACGGAGCCACCGCCATCGCCGCGCTTGCATCGCCGTTTTTCATGGGAGTCATAGCAGACAGATACTTCTCGAGCGAGAAACTTCTAGCCGTTCTCCATTTGCTCGGCGGAGTTCTGATGTGGCTGGTTTCGCTTCAGACATCGTTCGCGACGTTCTATCCGCTGCTGATCTTGTACGCGCTCTGCTACATGCCGACGCTTTCGCTCACGAACTCGATTTCCTTTCACCACGTCCGCGATCCCGGCCGCGATTTCCCCTTCATTCGCGTGCTCGGCACCATCGGCTGGATCGTCGCGGGAATTATCGTGGGCGG
>JAXDME010000039.1:0-5783 GCA_034666285.1 Gemmatimonadaceae bacterium
GTGGCTATGCCCCACCCTGTGGTCGCCACTCTGCGCCGCCATGAATTGCCGGATTGCCGCGAGCGCCTCTAGGTCGGATGTGATCACGCGCACCTCTCCGCCGCGCGGTAGGTCTCCATATTCGTACTTGATGTAGGCGCGACGCCTGGCCATCACCGCGGTTCCAGGCATTTCGCGCATGTGAACGAATTGCGGCGTCGAGAAATCGCCTGCTTCGAACGCGTGCTGAATGAGCTTCAGGTGCGCGCGGATCTGCGCCGTCGAAAGAGAGTCATCGGCTCTCATCTGCAGCGCTATTCGGCCACCGTTGGGCAGGACGTCGAAGTGATGCTCGGAGTTGTACTGATCGACGCCCATCGCCATCCGTCCGCGCGCCTGCAGCGCCGCGAAAGAGCTGTCCCCCTGGGCCATTCCGTGTTTCGCGCAAAGCAAAAGCGCGAGAGCTATCAGCATGGTCGCGCCGTGTAAGGATTCGCATGGTGTCTCCAGTTAAGGAACCGACAATCGATACCGTCGACAGATAGGTAGCAGCTGTCGGGTCACCCGCGCTGGAACTAAAGTCCCTGTCGTTGTCGCCCTAAGCACTCGGATTCGCGAGCTGCTGGAGCAGGACAACATTCGACACTCGGTATTTGCCCCCGCCCGCACTCTCAATCGCCCCGGTGTCACGCAATGCGCGGAGGCTGCGCACGACGACTTCGCGAACCGTTCCCAACTCTTCCGCGAGCGCGGACTGGGTCATTCCCAGCGAGAAAGTACCGGTGCTTCGGGCTCCAGACCGTGTTGGCGCCACTCGGATCGCACCCCATCGCTGCAGAATGAAGTCGGCCAGACGACTCTGAACCGTGCGCACCGTATTCTGATCGATCTTTTCGACCAGGCCCTGGACCCGCTCCGACAAACTCCTCAGGAAGAAAAGCGCGATGGCCGGATCGGCGCTCATCGCTTGCGTGATCGCGGCCCGTGACATGAACAGACACCGCGTCGGCTCCGCTGCAATTGCCGTCGCGGGATACGGCGCGCCGGTGAAGAACGGAACTTCGCCAAGAGTGGCGCCCGGTCCATCGGAGTGGATTACCGTCTGGCGTCCGTGACTGCCGCGAACGAGGCGGACTTTCCCGGCCAGCACCAGCGCAATTCCCTCCGCCGCGTCACCCGCGGACCAAAGAATCGCCCCAGTGGCGAACTGTCGTTCCACCGATTGCCTCAGCAACGCGGCTCGCCCTTCCGGACTTAGGCGGTCGAGCAATCCTTCTCGTTTCTGGTCTGACATGCCGTCCTTTTGGTCATCTCGATTGCCCGGCCGGTTGCTCTTGACGCTGAACAACTACATGCTTCGTAACTCACCGTCAAATCTCAAAATCACCGACTATGAAAATCGATCGCCGTGGTTTCCTCGTAGCGTCGTCATCGGCATTGGTGTTGGGCAAGACCAAACTATCGCCGGCGGCATTTGAGCAGTCCTCCGAGACTCCGGAGCCGCCCAACGTCCCGCGGAAAATCGACGGGAGGCAGATATCGGTCTACACCACCGCCGACAAAACCAACTACCGCCTCTCTCCCACCGGGACGCTGACGTTCAAGCCGATGGGTCAGCCTCTCGAAACCCAGGTCTGTGTTTTTGTCGATCCGTCGAAAAGATCTCAAACGATGCTTGGCATTGGCGGTGCGCTTACCGATGCCTCAGCTGAAGTTTTCGCCAAGCTGCCGCCCGCAAAACAGCGGGAGTTTCTCGATGCCCATTACGATCCCAACAAGGGCATCGGCTACACGATTGGAAGAACCAACATCCACAGCTGCGATTTCTCGTCTGCGAGCTACACCTACGTCACCGAAGGCGACAAGGCGCTGAGCTCCTTTAGCGTCAACCACGACAGGCAGTTCCGCATTCCGTTCATCAGGAAGGCGATGGCCACTGCCGCAGGGAAGCTCAATATGTTCGCGAGTCCGTGGAGCCCGCCGGCGTTCATGAAGACGAACAATGACATGCTGCACGGCGGAAAGCTCAGACCGGACTTCGCCCAGTCGTGGGCCAACTACTACACGAAATTCATCCGGGCCTACGAGAAAGAAGGAATTCCCATCTGGGGAATCTCCGTTCAGAACGAGCCCATGGCGACGCAGCGGTGGGAGTCGTGCATCTTCTCCGCCGAAGACGAGAGAGATTTCCTCAAGAACTACCTTGGCCCCACGATGAAAAGAGCAGGCTTGGGCGACAGGAAGATCATCGCCTGGGACCACAACCGCGACCTCATCTACCAGAGAGCCCACACCATCCTGAGCGACCCCAAGGCCGCGCAATACGTGTGGGGCATCGGGTTTCACTGGTACGAGCCGTGGAGCGGTGGCGACATGATGTTCGACAACGTCGAGCGCGTGCACGAAGCTTACCCTGGCAAGAACCTGATCTTCACCGAAGGCTGCAACGACTCCTTCAAGGCTGAAGAGCTCAGCGCATGGAGACTCGGCGAACAGTACGGCCGCTCGATGATCAACGACTTCAACGACGGCGCAGTCGGCTGGACGGATTGGAACGTGCTCCTCGACGAGCAAGGAGGCCCGAACCACGTCGGCAACTTCTGCTTCGCTCCGGTTCACGCCGACACCAGAACCGGTGAGCTGATCTACACGAACTCGTACTACTACATCGGACACTTCTCGAAGTTCATCCGGCCTGGTGCGAGGAGAATCGCCGCCGCGCCCAGCAGAAGCCAGCTGCTTTCAACTGCCTTCGTGAACCCCGATGGAAAAGTCTCGGTGGTCGTGATGAACAAGGGCGATCAGAAGGTCGATTATTATCTCTGGCTGGATGGGAACGCCGCGCAAGTCAGCAGCTTGCCCCATTCCATTCAGACGCTCGTGTTCTGATCGCTATGGACCGGTGACAAGCTTCTGGACGGCGGCTCCGGCTTGAGCTGCGTTCCCCGTCCCGTTGATCACGTGCGAAATCGTTCCGCGACCGCCGCCGAGCGAGACGATTATCATGTTGCGAAGTCGTACGTCGGGAGCGACGGGCACTTCGAAGGCGTGATCCGCGACTACGGTGGGATTTCTGTTGAAGAAGCAGTAGCTCCCGAGTCCCCAGGCCTGGTGGCTGGTGACTGCGGCGTCGACCCGATAAGCCGCGAATCCACGGGTCCCGCCGCTCATCCATCCGGCCTGATCGGGCACGTCGTACGGCATCTCGTTCTGGAACATGTAAGTGCGTCCGCCATTGCCGTTCCATAGCACCTGATACTGCTGGTAGTGCTCGACGAACAGGCCGTACATCGTCACGCGATTGCCGTTTACGACCAGTCCGTTCGCTGCGGTGTTCGATGTCCACCCAACCCCGTTCCCGTGATCGGCGCGCCAGAGCCACAGATGGTCGCCGATCACGTCGTTGCTGTTGATCTCGAGTGAGCGAGCTGCTTTCCCAACGCCCGCACCGCCGACGCGAACGAAGAAATCGCTGAGCAGTGTCGGATTGGACGAGTGCCTTACGGACGAGCGTGACGGTCCGATCTGGACGAGCACCGGCGAGTTGACAGGACCGGCGTCGACCAAGAGTCCGGCGAGGGTCACACCGTCCACGTCATCAACCGTGACCGCGCTGATCCCGTCGTCCGGTACGAGGGTAGCCAAGCCGAGACCGAGCACGATGGTGTTCGCTCTCGTGACGTGAAGAGGTACGTCAAGGTGGTACACGCCGGGCGTGATGATGAGACTCTCGTTTCGCGCGAGCGCGGCGTTCATCGTCGCGGCGGACGTGCCTGGCTTGACGATGAAGAATTCGCTCAGGGGACGCGCGACGCCAAGTGGCTTTCCCGAGCTCCATGTGGTTCCTTCCGCATTGGACCGGAGCGCCGGAACGAATACCTTCCACTCGCCGCGCGAGTCGATGACGAGGAACGGCTTCTCGCGGATCGCGGGAGCCACGTCGATCGTGGTGTAAGGCGGATTTGGAAAACTGTTCGCGGGCGCGTGCTCGGTTCCCACGAACACCATGTTCCAGTTGGATCCCGTCCAGCTTCCGAGCGCACTGTTGCGCGTGAGCCACTGCTGCTGACTCCCGGATCTCACCTGTCCGTCGACCTTGGAGTCGGCGAGGAATCCACCGCTGGACCAGCCGCCATCGTCGAGCACGAGGTCGCCGCGGATGTGCATGCGACGCATCGGCGCAGCCTGTGACACGGCCCATCTATCGAAGCCGCCAGCGGGAACGACCGACATGTTCTCCACGGCCCGCCAGAAATTCAGCGTTGCGTTCCCTTTCCTCCATCGCGCATCGGCGCGCATGCCGCCATTGATGACGACGTCGTCTGGCGACATTCCGAGACCGGACACCTGGGTGTAGAACCCAATTCGGGCGTTGACACTGTACGTACCGGGCTTGAAGAGCACCGCATACCGCTGCGGCCCGAACTCATTGGATTCCTGTGACGCGAAGATCGTGTCGAGTCGGGACTGGATGGTCGCGCTGGGCGTGGTCGCGTCGAAGATCGTCACGTTCGGGCCGAAGTCCGGCGTAACGCGTGGCGACTGCGCCCCGATTGGCGAAGCGATCAATCCGGCGAGAAGAACAGAAAGAGCGCGCATGAGCGAAGTGTCGCTCGAAGAGATGACCTCCGATAGGCCAACCGCCTAGATTTGGGAATGAATCCGAGCGCTGATGAGCACGACCGTTAAAATCCGCCCCGCAACACCGGCGGACATCCCGACCCTTGGCCGACTTGGCGCACTCCTCGTCCGCACGCACCACGATCTGGATGCGAAACGATTCATCGCGGCGACGCCAGGCACCGAGAAAGCGTACGGCTCGTTTCTCGGGACGCAGGCCAACGAGCCAAACATCGTGGTCCTCGTTGCCGAACAGCATGGCGCGGTGATTGGCTACACCTATGCCGGCGTTGAAGGGACTGACTACATGTCGCTGCGCGGACCGGCGGGAGTGTTGTACGACATCGTCGTTGATCCCGCGCATCGACGCGCCGGAGTCGGTCGAATGCTGCTCGATGCAACCATCGAGGCGCTCAAAGCGCGTGGCTCACCGCGCGTCGTTCTCTCTACTGCAGAGCGGAACGAATCGGCGCAGCGTCTGTTCGATCGCGCCGGATTCAGGCGGACGATGATCGAGATGACCCGGGAGATCGACACATAATCCGCGGATTGGCACACATCCTCTATGTCGTACGGAAGTATGACATACCAATTGTGGACTGCTGAACCAAATCCGCCTGCGCGACATTCCCCTGCAGTTGGGTACGGCTCACACCAGCCTCGGAGGAGCGTAATGCGCTGAACGACTCATGATAAACACACTTCAAGACCAGAGCACCAAGAAGTACCTCGCAGGCGTTTTGATAGTCATGGAATTGCTCGCAGTAACCATCCTGATGGCCACTCTGCTTGGCGCGTGCGCGTCGGTACAGCGCGACCCGGGCTACGATGGAGCAGCTGAGCAGGTACAAGCTCCCCACTGCACCGACATCTGCTGGGTGATGGCGGCCAAGAACGACAACTTCTACGAGGCGCGAGTCTACATCAACGGGCAGAGGGCGGCTACGATACCCGGACTAACCGACAAGGCCGTGAGCATCCCGATCACGAGATCGATGCTCACACCAGCTGGATGCATAGTGGTGTTCGTAAGACTCTACCCCGATGCGAAGACAGCATATTCGTCCGACACGTGCCCCGTTCCCGGGTCCCAGTTGGAGCTCGCTATCGGAGAGAGCAACGGAGGACATCCGCTGCGTCTCTGGGTGCAGGACTGGCGCAGACGGTGACGGACAAGCTTGGCG
>JAXDME010000040.1:0-3929 GCA_034666285.1 Gemmatimonadaceae bacterium
CACCATGGCGGGCAACCTGACCGGCCTCCAGCCCTTCCTCGAGCCGCAGGGCACGCGAGCCGTGTGGCTCGCCATGCATATCGTGCTCAGCTTCGTCGGCATCGCCGCCTACGCCACTGCTGCTGCAGCCGGCACGATGTACCTCGTCGCGCGGCGCGAGCTCAAGTCTGCCCGCTTCGGCGCGATCTTCAGATTCTTTCCTCCGCTAGACACGCTCGATCGTGTGAACCACGTCGCGTCGATCGCCAGCTTTTTCGGTCTCACGCTCGGACTTTCGCTGGCGTTCGCGTACTCGTTCCAGTACCGCGCGCTGGTGCTGCCGCAGATCATCTGGGGAACCGCGGCATGGATCGCGGTGAGTGCGCTCGTGCTCGGCCGCATCCTTCGCGGCTGGCAGGCGCGCCGTGCGGCTCTGATGTCCGCCTTGACCTTCGCCAGCGTCATGGCGCTGTACGTTGTATTCCGGATGGCATCGCTCAACCGCGGGCAATTCCTGTGAGCGACTTTCCGATCGCGCTGCACGGAGAGCGAGTGACGGCGGTTGTCATTGGCGGCGGTTCCGTCGGCACGCGGAAGGCCCTGGCGCTTCTCGAAGCAGGTGCTCGTGTCCGCGTTGTTTCACCCGAGGTCACGCCCGATCTGGTCGAGGCAGAGCGCGCGCGACGACTGTCGATTGTGCGAGAGGCTTATCGGGCCACTCAGCTCGACGACGCTGCGCTCGTGATCGCAGCCACTGATTCCCGGGAAGTGAACGCGCAGATCGCCGTCGACGCGCACTCGCGCGGAAAGCTGGTGAACATCACCGACTTCCCCGACGAGGGAAACTTTCACACGATGGCGCTACACCGCTCGGGCGACGTCACCATTGCAGTCTCCGCTGGCGGTGTGCCCGGTGCAGCCGCCAGAATCCGTGATGCGATCGCGGAGAGGTTCGACGCGCGTTACGGACGTGCCGTGTCCGCGTTGCGTGGATTGCGCTCGCGCCTGATCGCCGATGGCGACAATCGCTGGACTGAGGCGGCACCGACGCTCATCGCGGACGATTTCTGCAGCTCCGTCGAAGACGGCTCTCTCACCCAGAAGGTCGATACGTGGCGGTAATAGTCGCTGGCGTGAGCCACGCTACGGCGCCGATCGAGGTACGGGAAAAGCTTGCCTTTCGCCCGCAGGAAGCCGTCCGTGCGCTCTCTCTCCTCCGCCACAGCGGCCTGATACGCGAAGGTGTAGTGCTTTCGACATGCAACCGCACCGAGATCTATGCTGTCGAGCAGAACGGGGATTCGATCGGCCGGATCACGGAGATTCTGTCAGAGCGACTGGGCGAGGATGCGTCGCACTACATCTATCTGCGGCGCGATCATGAGGTTGCCTCCCACCTCTTCGGAGTAGCCGCCGGACTCGAGTCCATGATACTCGGTGAGTCGCAGATACACGGCCAGGTAAAGGACGCGTGGGAAGAGTGCCGCGCCGAGTCGGGCCCGATACTCAATAGAATGTTTCAGAGCGCGCTTCTCGCCGCGGCCCGCGCGAGAGAAGAAACCGGCATCGGTCGCGGTGCGGCATCGGTGAGCTCGGCCGCTGTGCAGCTCGCGAAGAAAATCTTCGGCAGTCTGAAAGGCCGTCGCGCGATGATCCTTGGCGCGGGCGATGTCGCGGAAATAGCACTGGAGTGCCTGCAGAAAGAGGGCGTCAAGGTGGCGATCGTCGCCAATCGGACTTTCGAGCGCGCACAATCCCTGGCCGAGCGACACGCCGCTACCGCAATGCACTACGAAGAGTGCTGGAAGGCGCTGGGTGAAGTCGATGTCCTGCTTTGTTCGACCGCCTCGCCCGTTCCGGTCGTAACAGTGGCTCGCATCCGCGACGGAGTCGATTCCCGCGGCGACAGGCCTCTCTGCATTCTCGACATCGCATTGCCAAGGGATGTCGAGGCAGCGGTCGGAGATCTCGACAACGTCTTTCTGTACGACCTCGACGATCTTCGGGCTGCCGCAGCGGCGAATCTCGAGCGCCGCGAGGAGGACATTCCAGCTGCGCACAGGATCATCGCCGAGGAAGTGAAGGTCTACTGGGACTGGGTTGCCGGACTCGCCGCAGTGCCGGTTGTACGGGAGTTCAGAGAAGAGATGGATAAGGTGCGGAGCATCGAGCTTGCCGCGGCGCTCAAGCGGATCGGACCGCTGTCGGCGGAACAAGAAGTTGCGCTCGAGCACTTTTCCAAAGCGCTGATGAACAAGTTCCTCCATGAGCCCAGCGTGAGACTCAAGGCGGCTGCAGCTAACGGTCGCGGGCTGGGTGTAGTCGACGCCGCGAGATACCTGTTCGCACTGGGAGACAAGCGAGATTCCCGCCCGAGCGAGCACACAGACTCAACACCTGACGCGCCAGACGTGTCTCCACCGGAGAGAAACGACTCGAATGCCTAAAGTCCTGGTGACGGGCGGCGCGGGATTCATCGGCTCGCACGTCGCCGATCTTTTCCTGGCGAAAGAATGGGACGTGACCATCGTCGACGATTTCTCCTCGGGCAAGCGAGAGAACGTTCCGGCGGCGGCCACGCTTCACGAGATCAGCGTGAATTCCCCTGAGCTGGCGAGGCTCGTGAGGGAAGAGAATTTCGACGTCATTACCCACTTGGCCGCGCAAATGGACGTTCGGAAGAGCGTCGCGGATCCTATGTTCGACGCGACGACGAATATCATCGGAACTCTCAATATTATGGAAGCGTTGCGCGCAGCAGGCTCCAGCGCCCGGGTCGTCTTCACCTCAACCGGCGGAGTGCTTTACGGCGACTTCAACACGCCGCCAAACTACGAGACGTACCCAAAGGATCCCGAGTCGCCGTACGCGATCTCCAAATTGAGTGCCGAGTACTATCTCGCCTACTATGGTCGCGTGCACAACATGGATTCCTCCGCTCTCCGCTTTGGGAACGTATATGGGCCGAGGCAGGATCCACACGGCGAAGCGGGAGTGGTTGCAATCTTCTGCGGGCGCATCCTGAGAAACCAGCCGCTCACGATTTTCGGCGACGGCCGCCAGACCCGCGACTACGTTTATGTCGGCGACGTCGCGCGCGCGATGTACCTGGCCGCTACCGAGACTCTTCCGCCGAAGGAACGTCTGGACGCGCGTGCATTCAACATCGGAACCGGAAAGGGAACCAGCGTGATCGAGATCGCGACACTACTGCAGGAAATCGCCGGAACAAAGGCGCAGATCGATTTTGCGCCGCACCGACCGGGCGAGCAGCAGGAATCGTTCGTGAACCCCGACAAGGCGCGCGAGCTTCTTGGCTGGACACCGCAGGTGACTCTGGTTGAAGGACTGTCCACGACGTTCGCCTGGTTCGAACAACGAGTGGGCGGAGCGCGCGTTTGACGCCGCTGCTGCTCCTGCAGCTGGCGCAGGCAATACCAAGCTCCCCGATGGAGCTGATCACGAGCTCTACCGGCGCCACGAAATTCGTCCTCGGCATTCTCGTAGTGCTCTCGCTCATCAGCTGGGGGATCATCTTCAGCAAATGGTACGAGCTCCGCCGCGCGGGTAGAATCACCTACTCGTTCGCGCACGAGTTCGCCGGCGCGCGCGGGGTCGAGAGCGCGGCGCAGATGGCGCGTCGAAGCAATGGACCTCCGGCAAAGATCATGGAGCGCGCGATGCGCTTCATCGAGGAGACGACACCCGCGCTTTCCGGGACCTCGGAGCGTGCGGCCCGATTCAGTGGCTCGCAGGTGGAAGCGCTCAAGCTCGTGCTCGACGCAGAAACGACGTCGGAACGCGACCGATTGAGTCGCTGGGTTACATCGCTTGCGACCATCGGCTCCGTCAGCCCTCTCATCGGACTCCTCGGGACCGTACTCGGCGTCATCGACGCGTTCGTGGGAATTGCGGCGAAGGGATCCGGAAATATCGGAGCCGTGGCGCCT
>JAXDME010000041.1:0-25667 GCA_034666285.1 Gemmatimonadaceae bacterium
TCGGGGAGCCTCAGCGTCAACATTTTTTGGTATAATTTCGAGTACTGCGGATGGCCTTTATTTTGCTCCCCGTTAAGCTATCGTTTGCAGAAACCCTTCGCTACAGGCATCCAATGTCCCCCTTCCGTTATCGTGACGAGCCGCCGTACATCTACGCCGAGGACGAAGAGGAATCTTCGCCGCGCAACGCACTCTACATCGCCATTGGGGCCGCTGCCGGTTTCGCTGCCGGCGTGCTCATGGCGGAACGATTCGGAGGGTTCAAGGGATTGACCGAGAGGATCAAGGATACCTTTGGCGGCGGGACGGGCGAGGAAGAGGAAGAGTTCGACTACGAGGGACTCGACGAAGACGAATTCGATCCCGATTTCGACGATGACTTCGACACTCCGAAGGCATCTCTGAACGGCGCGGAAGAGCTCGAGGAGAGAGTGCTCGAAGCGTTCCGAAACGACCCGATACTCAGCGAGCGGGCCGTAGACATCGGCTCAGTAGAGGACGGAATCATCGAGCTCACAGGCTGGGTGAACTCCGAAGACGAGGCGCACCAGGCGGTGGTCGTCGCGCGCGGAGTTCCCAGCGTGGAGACCGTTGTGAACAGACTCGTGATTCGATCCGATGAGGACCTGTTCGACGACGCGGCGCATCGTTATGAGGACGGCGATCCGGCATTCACCGAACGGCACTGGGAGGGACAACAGGTGGGCACAGGACGCAGGAGACAGGGCAATTCAACCGAGATCGACCGGCACGCAGACCCGCGCAACGTCCTCGAGGATCGCTCTCTGAGTGAAGATCGCGCTTTCATGGCGGCTGCCGACGAAATCCCCGATGCCGCGGAGCGACGCACGAAAACCAAGAAGGTCGCGCGCGGGGGACGAAACGACGGCTCGCCTGTAGCGCCGAGTGGCGTTCCCAAGGCGGATCATGTCGCTGATCCGGAGCGCGCACCGCACGACTAATTCTCGCGGTCTTACCCGCGAAAATGGCGCCGGTTAACTTGCGCCGGAGATGAGCACAACACAGGAACTTCACGAGTTGCCGGCGCAGTACGACCCCGGCCAGACCGAGCGCGCCATATATGAGCGCTGGGTCGAGGCGGGCGTGTTCTCAGCCGACGAAAGGCGCAGTAAGCGGAACGGCGGCGATCGCGACCCGTTCGTAGTCATCATGCCGCCACCGAACGTGACATCAGTGCTGCACATGGGGCACGGCCTCAACAACACCGTGCAGGACGTGATCGTCCGTTGGCGCAGGATGGCCGGTGACGAAGCGCTCTGGGTTCCGGGCACGGACCACGCGGGAATCGCGACTCAGAACATCATCGAAAAGCAGCTCGCCGCCGAAGGCAAGACCAGGTTCGATCTGGGACGGGAGGCGTTCGTCGAGCGAACGATCAGCTTTGTCCGGCAGACCGGCGGCCAGATTCTGCAGCAGCTGCGCGCGATCGGCGCCTCCTGCGACTGGAATCGAACCGCCTACACGCTGTCGCCGGAGCTATCGATCGCCGTCCGCGAGGCGTTCGTTCAGCTGCACGAGCGCGGGCTGATTTATCGCGGCCATCGCGTCATTCACTGGTGCTCGCGCTGCCTCACGTCGCTGAGCGATGAGGAAGCAGAGCACGCCGAAGAAATGGGAACGCTGTACCACATCGCGTATCCCATCGTCGGGGCGAAGGACAAGTCGACTGTGACCGTCGCCACGACGCGTCCCGAAACCATGCTGGGTGACGTCGCCCTCGCGGTTCATCCGGACGACGAGCGTTACACGGACCTCATTGGCAAATCGGTACTGCTGCCAATCGCGAACATCGAGATCCCGGTTATCGCCGATGAATATGTGGATCCCGCGTTTGGGACCGGGGTCGTGAAGATCACACCGGCGCACGACCCGAACGACTTCGAGGTGGGTCTGCGGCACAAGCTGCCAATGCCTGTGATCATGGCGCCCAACGGAACGCTGGCGAACGGCGTCGATGCGGGTTCGCGGGTGCCGCCCGAGCTGCTGGGCGTCGACAGATTCGAGGCGCGAGAGCGAATCGTCAGACTACTGGAGAAATCTCGCCTGCTGAAAAAGGTCGAGCCGCATCAGCACGCTATCCGTCACTGCTACCGCTGTGACACGGTGGTCGAGCCACGTCTCTCAGACCAGTGGTTCGTCAAGACAGAACCGCTCGCCAGGCCGGCGCTGCAAGCCGTGCGTGACGGCACGATCCGGATTTTGCCCAAGAGATGGGAAGCGGCCTACATCCACTGGATGGAGAATCTGCGCGACTGGAACATCTCGCGGCAGCTCTGGTGGGGTCACCGCATTCCGGTCTGGTACTGCGACAAGTGCAACCGACAGATCGTCAGTCGCACGGACGTTAGCGCGTGTGACACGTGCGGTGGTTCGGTGCGTCAGGACGAAGACGTGCTGGACACATGGTTCTCTTCCTGGCTCTTCCCGATCTCGACGCTCGGCTGGCCCGACAAGAACGCGGCTGCTCTCGCGGCGTTTTATCCCACGGACGATATGGTGACGGCGCCGGAGATTCTCTACTTGTGGGTCTCGAGGATGATCATGGCCGGCTACGCGTTCATGGACGCTCCGCCGTTCCACACGGTCTATCTTCATGGGACCGTTCGCGACACCAATCACGTGAAGATGTCGAAGTCGCTCGGCAACGGCATCGATCCGCTCGATGTCGTGGCTAGCTTTGGGGCTGACGCACTTCGCTATACGGTAATTGCCGGAATGGGAATGGGAGCAGACCTCGTGCTCGACCCCAAGGATCTCGAGAGATCATTCGCGCCCGGCCGGAATTTCGCGACAAAGCTGTGGAACATCGGCCGCTTCCTGCTGACGAATGTTGGAACGGCGCCAGTGAGAAGCGTCGACGAGTTGCAGGACAACGAGCTCACGCTTGCCGACACGTGGATACTGGGTCGATTGAACGCAACGATTCTCGAATGCGATGCTTCGCTTGGCCCGGCGCGACCGACAGGAGGAAACTGGCGGCCGGACGATCGCTACTCCGGGTTACGCCTCAGCGAATTGTCCGAAGCGGCCAGACGCTTTGTCTGGAACGACGTCGCCGACTGGTATCTCGAGACCACCAAGGGGCGCATTGGAGCTGAAGGACCGGACAGCGAAGTGGCGCGTGCGGTACTCACGCACGTCTTCGACTATGCGTTGCGGTTGCTGCATCCAATAATGCCGTTCATCACAGAGACGCTCTGGCAGCGTCTTCCCTCGCCAGTTGCCGCGGATCGCTGTGAGTTTCTGGCGATCGCTCCGTGGCCGTTGCCGCACCCAGTCTCGAAGCCCGAGACCGAATCGATCGCTCGCTTCGACCTCGTACGCGAGGCTGTCAGCGCTGTCCGGCAGTTACGCTCCGACTACGCCATACCACCGGGGAAGTCGATGGAGGCGATGATAATATCGCGCGCGGACGCCGGTGTCTTCACTGATCACGCTCGCCTCATCGGCCAACTCGCCCGCGCGTCCGTAAAGGTGGGTGCCACCCCTAGCGACGCCGCTGCGGCGCACTCCGTACTTACCGACGGCAGCGAAGTCATTGTCCCGCTTGGCGGACTCGTCGACCTGGCCAAGGAGTGCGGCAAGTTCCGCGGCGAGCTCGAACAGCTGGAGACGCAACTCGAGTCGTTGTCGAAACGTCTGGGCAACGAAAGCTTCACGAGTCGCGCGCCGGCGGCAGTCGTCGAATCCGAGCGCAAAAAAGAAGAGGAATGGATCAAGCGCCGCGAGCAGCTTGCCGCCAAAGTGACAGCGCTTTGCGGCGGCTGATCGCCGCAGTGATGTTCGGATTGGCATGCGCATCTCCCGGCATGCCGCCAGGCGGACCGCCCGACGTGGCCGCTCCAAAGATCGTCGCCATCATCCCGGATTCCGGAACCGTGGGAGTCAAGCCGAAGGAAGTGCTCTTTCGCTTCGACGAAGTCGTGGCCGAGAAGCCCGCGGCGGCGACTACGCTTGGCGACCTGTTCGTGATCTCGCCGCGAAACGGCGTGCCAGATGTTTCATGGCATCGCGACGCGATATCCGTGAAGCCCTCAAAAGGATGGCGCGCGAATACGCCGTACACGGTGATCATGCTGCCCGGCATCGCCGACATCCGCGGGAACGTGCGCAACACGGGCGCGACGACTTTCTTCTCGACTGGTGCGACAATTCCCCGGACGCGTATCTCTGGCCACGTCTTCGACTGGGTTGCCGGAGCTGCGGGGGCGGGCGCGCTGGTTGAGTCATTCGTCCCACCGGATACCCTTCATCCATACGTCGCGCTCGTCGATACGGGCGGTGCGTTCGTGCTCGAGCATTTGCCGCCCGCCAAATACACGGTGAGGGCTTATCTCGACCGGAACAAGGACATGTCTATCGATCCGAGCGAGCCGTGGGACAGCACCTCAGTCAATCTGGCGGACAGCGCTCGGATTGAGCTGTTGTTGTTTGTCCATGACACAGCACCGCCGCGCCTGCGCGAGATCGCTCCGGTTGACTCTCTGACCTTGCGACTGACATTCGACAAACCGCTGGATCCGACTCAGACCCTTACCGTCGCGAACTTTGCCCTCACCGCGCCTGACTCGACCGCGGTTCCGATTGCGGGCGCAACCGCCGAGGCGAGGGACACGACCATCAAGGCTGCGCCTCCGGTTACGGCTCCGCGCCGGGCTGGCGCGAACCCGCGTGTAGACACCACAGCGCCGCCGAAGCCCGTGATGTCGCGACCGGTTCCAGTCTCTAGCGTGATAATCAAGCTGCAGCGACCGCTCACGCCCAAGCTTGTCTATCGCGTGCACGCCATCGGCATCCGCAACCTGCTCGGCAGAGTTGGCAACAGCGACCGGCCCTTCACCGCGCCCGCGCCACCTCCGCCTCCAAAACCGACGGTCGTGCCCGCCAAGCCACCTCCGCCCGTCAGCAAATGACGGATCCGCGCCGCGACCTGCCGAGCGTGAACGCTTTGCTCGAGAGCGCGGGAGTGCGCTCCCTGCTGGAGCACCACCCGCGACGCGTTGTTCTCGACGCGGTCAGAAACGCCGTCGATGCCGCGCGCAATCATGGCGATGCTCAGAGAACGGAGGAGGAGTGGCTAGCAAGCATCGCGTCGGCCGTCCAGATCCTCAGCCAGCCTTCTCTCCGGCGGGTGATCAACGCCACCGGCGTGATACTACATACGAATCTTGGTCGCGCGCCGCTCGCCGAAACGGCGGTGAAAGCCATCGCTGACATCGCTGGTGGATTCAGCAACCTCGAGTATGACCTCGCAACCGGCGAGAGGGGCTCGCGCTACTCGCATTGCGTTGGCCTCCTACGCCAGCTGACCGGCGCGGAAGACGCTCTCGTTGTCAACAATTGCGCGGCAGCGATGGTGCTCGCCCTCAATGCACTGGCGCAGCGCAAGGAAGTACTGGTATCGCGCGGAGAGCTCGTCGAGATCGGCGGCAGCTTCCGTATTCCGGACATTATGGCTCGCGCCGGCGCGAAGCTGGTCGAAGTTGGCACGACGAACCGCACTCACGACGACGATTATCGTCGCGCCATTACCCCGAAGACAGGCGCGATCGTGAAAGTGCATCGCAGCAACTTCGCCATCGAAGGATTCACATCGGACGTGAGCGTCGACCGGCTCGCGTTCATTGCAGGCGAGCACGGATTGCCAGTGATCCACGATCTCGGGAGTGGACTGATGCTGTCGCTCGAGAAATATGGCCTCCGCGATGAGCCAACCGCGGCGATGGCGCTCGCGTCGGGAGCGTCACTGGTTCTCATGAGCGGTGACAAGCTTCTCGGCGGTCCGCAGGCGGGCATCATCCTCGGAACTGCCAACCTGATCGCGCGGCTTCGGAAGAACCCCTTCGCGCGGGCAATGAGGGTCGACAAGCTGACGCTGTCGGCGCTCGAAGCAACGCTTCGACTTTATCTCGAGCCCGAACGCGCGCTGAGGGACATTCCGGTGCTGTCGATGCTTACCGCTCCCCTGACTGAGATTACCGCACGCGCCGACGCGCTTGTGGCGAGGCTGCGCGAAGCCGGAATCGAAGTGACCATCTCGGAATCGAGCGCCACCGTCGGTGGGGGCGCCTTCCCTACCGCCACGATTCCCTCGCGCGCAATCGTCCTGTCGCGCAACGCCCAGGAGACCGAACAGAAACTACGACTCGGCGACCCCGCCGTCATCGGACGATTGTCGGAGGGAAACCTCTTACTCGATTTGCGCAGCGTGCTGCCGCACGAGGATTCATTACTCGCCGACGCAATCATTCGATTGGCGCCGTGACAGCGCTTCCGGACGCTTTTTTTCTCGACCGAGACGGGACGGTCATGGAGGACGCGCACTACATCAAGTCTCCCGATCAGGTGCGGTTGATTCCAGGTGCCGCGGCGGCGGTAAAGAAGATCAACGATGCCGGGATTCCTGTCATCGTTGTCACCAATCAATCCGGCATTGGGCGCGGAATGTTCACCGTAAAGGATTACGAGGCGGTGAAGACGCGATTCGAGTCTCTGCTCGCGCGTGAAGGGGCACACATCGACGCCAGTTACTACTGTCCCGATCATCCGAGTGCGACCGGACCATCCAAGTGCCGCAAGCCGGCGACCCAGATGTTCGAGGACGCCATTCGCGACTTCAATCTGAATCCGGCGAATGTCGCTTACGTTGGCGACCGCTGGCGGGATGTTGCCGCGTCCAAAAACCTCGGCGGGCGCGGAATCATGATAGCCTCGCACATGACGACGGACGACGATCGCCGCAAGGCGGACAACGACGGGATCGCTACCGCGGCTTCGCTGCAAGAGGCAGTCGATATGATTCTCGGTCTTACTGAGAAGGACGGCTCGGCGTAAAATCGGTGATGCCGTCACGACTCGCCGTGCTCGCGTCAGGGCGCGGCTCAAATCTCCAGGCAATTATCGAACACTTCGACAACCTCGCCCGGGAACGAGTGGCCAAGGTCGTGCTCGTGGCGTCCAACCGCGCCGACTCGCCTGCTCTCATTCGCGCCGCGACGGCATCGATCGACATCGCGCATTTCAATGCGGCGGATGACGGCTCCGAGCTCCTTGCACTCCTCCGTAGTTTCCGAATCGATCTGGTAGTTCTGGCGGGTTATCTCAAGCGCATTCCGCCCAGGGTGATCGGTGAATACGCTGGACGCATCATGAACATTCATCCCGCCCTCCTGCCGGCTTTCGGCGGGGAAGGCATGTACGGTGCACGCGTCCACGAAGCCGTGATCGCATCCGGAGTGGCCGAAAGCGGAGTAACGGTTCATCTCGTTGACGACGAGTACGACCGAGGTCCAGTCGTCGCGCAATGGCGGATACGAGTGCATCAGTCGGAGACAGCCGAATCGCTGGCTGCGCGAGTTCTCAACGTGGAGCACGCGGTGTATCCCCGCGCAGTGGAAATGGTAGCGGTCCTACAACAACTCGAATTGAAACGAACTGACTGATATGCCCACTGCCCTGCTATCTGTTTCAGACAAAACCGGTCTCGTCGACTTTGCCAGCGCACTCGCCAGGCTCGGCTGGGACCTGATTTCCACCGGAGGCACGGCCAAGGCGCTGCGCGCCGCCGGCGTTAACGTTCGCGATGTCAGCGACGTGACGCACTTTCCCGAGATGCTCGACGGCAGAGTGAAGACGCTTCATCCCGCGATCCATGGCGGACTTCTCGCGCGGCGCAATTCACCGGAGCACATGAAGGCGCTCGCTGAGCAAAATATCTCGCCGATCGATCTTGTTGCCGTCAGTCTTTACCCATTCGAGCAGACGGCGGCCCGCGCCGGTGCCAAGCCTGAGGAGGTCATCGAGCAGATCGATATCGGTGGGCCTTCCATGCTTAGATCCGCGGCCAAGAACTTCGGTTCGGTTACCGTTATTGTCGATCCGGCGGATTACGGGCGAGTTCTCGCATCTCTCGAAGCCAAAGACGACGACCTGGATCTGCGGCGCCTTCTTGCGGAAAAGGTCTTCGAGCGGACCGCCGCCTACGATGCAGCGATTGCGCGCTGGTTCGCACGCGAGAGATCGGAGACTTTTCCCGATAGCATCGCCATCCCGCTGGAGCGCGAGACGACGCTCCGCTACGGAGAGAATCCGGGCCAGCGCGCAGCGTTCTACGTCGAGCGCCACAAGGAAGGCATCGCCGCTCTCGAGAAGAAAGGCGGCAAAGAGCTCTCCTTCAACAATCTCCTCGACCTGGAAGGCGCACTCTTCGCCACCGATCCTTTTCAGGGTGAGACGTGTTGCGCGATCGTCAAGCACACCACTCCCTGCGGCCTTGCGACGGGAACGACGGCGCTCGATGCATACAAAAAGGCACTGGCTTGTGATCCCGCCTCAGCATTCGGGTCGGTGATCTCGTTCACGGTTCCGGTCGACGACGAGACCGCCGAAGCCATTTCGAGTCTGTTCGTCGAGTGCATTGTTGCGCCGAAGTTCAGCGCGGGTGCGCTCGAGATCCTGGGCCGGAAAAAGAATCTCCGGGTGCTGGAAGGTCTGGCTCGCTGGCGCGACGAGGCACTCGACTACAAGCGGATCCGCGGGGGATTTCTCGCGCAGGAACGGATCGCGCGCGATGGTGCCAAAGAGGAATGGAGGGTCGTAACGAAGCGACATCCGACAGAAGCTGAGCTCACGGATCTCCGGTTCGCCTGGCGCGCCGTCGGGAGCGTCAAGTCGAACGCTATCGTCCTCGCGCGCGACGGTGCCACGATCGGCATTGGCGCGGGTCAGATGTCGCGCGTCGACGCTGCCTTTTTATCGGTCCATAAGGCCGGGCTCGCCGGCCACGACACCAAGGGCGCGGTGTTGGGATCCGATGCGTTTTTCCCTTTCCGCGATGGCGTCGAGCAGGCCGCGGAGGCGGGCGTCAGCGCGATTGTGCAGCCGGGTGGCTCCGTCCGCGACGAAGAAGTCATCCAGGCAGCCAACGAGTTCAACATTGCGATGATCTTCACGGGCATGCGGCAGTTCCGGCATTAGCATGAGCACCTTCGACTACCGGCCGTCGTATCGCGCGGCAGCGATAGCGTCGGCCGCCGTCTTCCTGCTGTATCTCGTGACGCTTGCCCCATCCACCGCGATGTGGGACACGAGCGAGTACATCGCCGCAGCATTCGATTTTGGGCTTCCCCACCCGCCCGGCAATCCTTTCTTCGTCATCCTCGGACGTTTTTTCGCGCTGCTGCCGATCGCGTCGAATGTCGCAATGCGCATCAACATCCTCGCGGCCCTTTGCAGCGCGGCTGCCGCTGGAATGTGGTTTCTCATCACCGAGCGCGTGCTCGTTGGATGGCTGCCCGAACGCTGGCAGAGGATTGTCGGCGGTTCGCTCGCGGCTCTGATCGGAGCGACAGCATTTACCGTCTGGGCGCAATCGGTAGTCAACGAGAAAGTCTACACCGTGTCCCTCTTCGGTCTCGCGCTCGTATCGTGGCTGATCGTGCGCTGGTGCGACGACCCGGATGGGCCAAGAGCAGACAGACTTCTGGTGTTGATCGCCTACCTGAGCGGGCTGGGTTACGCGGTACACATGGCAGGCTTTCTTGCGCTGCCTGCAGTGGCTGCAGCGGTGATCATCCGCAGTCCACGCAATCTCTTCCGTTGGAAGCTTCTGCTGGCAATTGCCGCTGCCCTCGCACTGGGAATGACGCCGTTTCTCACGCAGCCCCTCCGCGCCGCTCATTTTCCCGGAATCAACGAAGGGGAGCCGACGGGCTGCAATGACAGCATCGGAGCGAGCTGCACATTCAGCAGGGCCACGTACGATCGCTTTATGTACAACTTCAATCGCGGCCAGTACAGCAAGCCCGCCCTCAGCGACAGGCAGGCTCCGTTCATTGCGCAGGTCGAAATGTGGTGGCTGTACTTCAGGTGGCAGTGGCTTCGCGATCCGTTCAACAACCACGCGGCCATTCAGCGAATGCTGGCGACGCTCTTCCTCCTGCTTGGCGGGCTGGGCGGGTACGTCCACTGGAAGCGAGACAGACGTTCGTTCTCGTATTTCGGACCGTTGATGCTGACGATGACGCTCGCGCTCATCTATTACATGAACTTCAAATACGGGGCATCGCAGTCTCCCGAGCTGAACGACACCGTTTCGCGTGAAGTTCGCGACCGCGACTACTTCTACCTCTGGAGCTTTTCGGCGTGGAGCGTCTGGGCCGCGCTTGGACTTGTCTACGTGTGGGAGACCATTGCCGCACTGATCGGCTCTGATAGGGTTGGAGTGGGAAACGAGACCTTAGATCTTCCGCGACGCAGGAGCTGGCTGCTCGCGACGCCGATTCTCGCCGTTGCTTTCGTTCCACTTTTCGCGAACTGGCAATCGGCGTCGCGCGCCGGACAAACGGACACAGCCGATTTCGCGACGGACCTCCTCAATTCCGTCGAGCCCTACGGAATTCTGATCACGTCCGGAGACAACGACACGTTCCCGCTCTGGTATGCACAGGAAGTCGAGGGAATTCGGCGCGACGTGATTGTCGCCTGTCTTTCGCTTCTCAATACCGACTGGTATACGCGCCAACTGCTGCGGCGCCCCGTGTACGAGTACGATTCCGTGCACGGCCCGGCGATTTACCGGGGTAAAGTCTGGCCGCAGCCCAAGGGACCGCCACTCAACCTGACAATGAATCAAGCCGACGCGGTGCCACCGGCGATCGAGCTGACTGCGCCCCAGACATTCCGCAAGGAAGGAACAGACATCGTTGCCACGATCAACCCACGCCCGCTCGGCGAATTCTCCGGGCTGGAGCGCGCCGACCTTTCCGTTCTGTACATGATCCGGGACAGCTATCCAGAGAGACCGTTCTTTTTCAGTCGCACCTCGGGCGGATACGCCGAGGAGATGGGGTTCGCGCCGTACACGCTGACTGTCGGTCTCGCGCGGAAGCTCGTACCACGCATCCCGAAACCAGAGAACGGAATTTTATCACTCGGCGGGGAATGGATCGATGTACCGGCAACGCGAGCGTTGTGGGAAACGGTCTTCAAGGCTCCGGCGTCATTAGCAAGGCGGGCAATGTGGGTCGACCGGCCGTCCGCGGGCATTCCATATCTTTACGTTCGCACCGGCCTTGAGCTGACCGCCGCCCTCGATCAGTTGGGATTCAAACAGGAAGCAGCACGGATCCGCTCGCAAACTGTGCAGATCGCGCGGGCAACTCAGCTCGAAGATCTGGTTGGAAGTAGCTCGAGGTAGCGCGTTGCCGCGATAGTTGGGCGCTCTTATCTTGGGAGAGGAGGGTTGGCAGAACGGCTATTGCACCAGTCTTGAAAACTGGCGCCCGCAAGGGCTTGGGGGTTCGAATCCCTCACCCTCCGTACTGATGCTCGGCGTCGAGATCGGCAGGATTTCGACAGAGACCCACAGAACTGAAGCAGGGAGCTATCGGCTTGTGAGCCGAAGCTCGAAGCTTTCAAACTGGCGCTCGAGATGCGCGGAAATCAGAGTTCGGGCGCCCTGTCAAAATCTCGAAACTCCCGTTACCACGACGTCAAAGGTCCCTACGCCGACGGAAGCGCTCCGAGCTCTAGCTGCAAAGCTCAGAGCTCCCTACTTCAGTTCTGTGGATGCCCGGCTTTGCGGCCCGATCGAAACGCCGAGAGTCCTATTGGCCCTGGACCCGTGGCGCCGGCCCCAGACGCGCCAGTCTCGCCTTCATCGTCGCGAATCCGGAGTCGTTGGTCTGTAGGCCATTGAGCTGGGACGCGGGGACCTGACTCAGCATCCGCTGGATGTCTGCAAGTCGGTCCTGGGTACCCGGGTGGTCAGCGAACCATCCCGCCGTGGCGCCACCGCCGCCAGATTGCTGCTCCTCGGCCAGAAGCTTCTGGAAAAACGTGTACATTCCGCGCGGACTGATTCCGGCGTTTATCGCGTTACGGAACCCTCCTTCATCAGCCTGCACTTCGTCGGCTCGGCTGAATTTCGCGAAGACAGCCGTGCCTCCGATGTTGATCGCTGCCTGGGCAACTCCGCTCTGACACACTCCAGTGAGCGCGCAGAGAATTCCAACCCCGACGTTTGCTCCCTGAGCGCTCTCCATCTGTTTTACAGAGTGGCGCCTGACCACATGCTCGATCTCGTGTCCGACAACACCGGCTACTTCTGACATGTTACTGGCGCGCTCGAGAACCCCGCGATTGATATAGATAAAACCGCCGGGAAGCGCGAAGGCGTTGACCATGTCCGAATTCACGACCTGGAATTGCCACTGTAGGTCCGCGCGTGACGTCCTGCTCGCGATGCGCTGGCCCAGCGCGTTCACGTAGTTGTTGATCACGGCGTCCTGCACCATCGGCAGTTGGGCACTTACCTGCTGCGCCTCCTGCTGTCCCATCTGGACTTCCTGCTGAGTGGAGACTCCACAGCCGGCGAGCAGCGCAATTGCGCCGATTGTAATGGTGATAGTTCGCATCTACAGAGCCCTCTTCGTATGTGTGTTCATCTCCGCCGCGCCTCTGCGCGGGTGGCTGAATGGCAGGAAACAGACCAATAGACACCCGGGCACGGAGGGAACACGATGACGCAAAAAAGGCCGGCGCGACCAAAGTCGCGCCGGCCCGCAATCTGGCAGGTCTATCGTGGAACTACGATTGTCCGCTTAACATCTGTGAAAACCGTGAACTCCGTTCCCGCCGGAATGACGGCTGACAGTCCTTTCTTGGTTGCTCCGATCCCGAGGGTGAGAACGCCAAGAGCAGCGGCCTGACCCTGACGGTTCTTTCCTACGGCTTTCGTCGTCCCGCGTAGTGGAACGATTGTCCCATCAACAGCTCGCACGGACGTCACTTGTACCGTGACAGTTCCCGGATTTCCTCCGGCGCTGCGGCGGGCGACATGCGCCACGGTGCCTCGAACTTTCGTCCCCGACGAAATCAGCACGTGGCCAAACGCTGAATAATCCGAGATGAGATGAAACGACACACGCTGCCCCTGGTTGACTGAGGCGCTCGAAAGATCCTCATCGATTGCAACGGCGAGTGGGGTTCCGGCTGGAATGATTACAGGCATACGGGTAGCCGAATTGGCGGCTGCGGCGGCGCGCTCGTCTTCGCGCGTCGATTGAGCTGCCAACGGAACGGCTGCCAACATCGCGGCCAATAGTAAGGTCATGCGGTAAGAACATTTCATCGCTACTCTCCTAATAGGTGCGGCCGCGGAATCGCGGATCACACTGATCTGATAGTCAAGTAGAGTGCCACCTTTTGGGGGTTGCTTTACTGGCGGATGCCTGCTCCGCCGAATCAATTTCCCGTAACCAATACCCCCTCCACATGGCCGACTTCACGAAAGAATGGATCGAGCACCTCAAGGGACAGATTGCGGGTCGCTTGAGCATCGTCGAGGACAAAATGGATCCGCAAACGTACGACCAGCTCGTGACCGACCTGGCGTGGTTTACATTCCGCTTTGCCAAGGATCCCGACACAAAAATGAGGAAGGTCTTCCGATGAGCTGATTGCCGCGGCACTAGATTCGCCGTAGAGCCGGTACTGCGGCTACAAACCGAGGCCGGGAGCGCCAAATGGCGAAATGCGAAGTCTGCGGAAACGACTACGATAAATCGTTCAGCGTGACGATGAAGGGAAAGTCCCACACCTTCGACTCGTTCGAGTGCGCAATTCACGCGCTCGCGCCAAAGTGCGCCCACTGCAGCTGCAAGATCATCGGTCACGGAGTGGAGAGCAACGGAACGTTCTATTGCTGTGCGAATTGTGCCAGCATGTCAGGTATCAAGGGACTCGAAGACCGCATCTAGCACGGGAGGCAATATCGTTGTGAAATGGAAGAGCCGACGAGACCCGCGCGGGAAGATTGGAGATGAGCGCGTGCGGACAAAGTTCGCCTGGTTCCCCGTCGAGGCGGATGACGGTTATACCTATTGGCTGACTCCAGTCGTCGTCCGCGAAAAGCTGCTGCCAAAGGTCACGCGCGGAGGGTTCGAGGACGACGAGCAGGGATGGGAGGTCGTCGAAGCGAAGCCGGTTGCCGCCGGGAAGAAAAGAAGCCGCAAGAAGTAGTTTCTTGCGCGCCACGATCGATCTCAATGCGGACTTGGGTGAAGGCTTCGGACATTCCCGCCGCGTGGAAGACGAGGCACTCCTCGACCTCGTGTCGTCCGCCAACATCGCCTGCGGATTCCACGCGGGCGA
The DNA here is from genome assembly GCA_034666285.1 of Gemmatimonadaceae bacterium. Lineage (GTDB taxonomy): Bacteria > Gemmatimonadota > Gemmatimonadetes > Gemmatimonadales > Gemmatimonadaceae > UBA4720. The sequence goes on from JAXDME010000041.1 coordinate 14,176, forward strand.
TGCCACGACAATGCGCGATACAGTCAGAGCAGCAGCATCGCGCAATGTTGCGATCGGGGCCCATCCCTCCTACCCCGACATTCCGGGCTTTGGTCGCAAAGAGCTCGGTCTTTCTCCAGCAGCCATCCGCTTTCACGTCGCCTACCAGCTGCGCGTCTTCCGCGACATATGCGTGGGCGAGAACGCAAAGCTCTCGTACGTGAAGGCACACGGGGCTCTGTACAATCGCGCGGCCAGGGATTCCGCCGCTGCTGACGCAATCGCGCAGGCCATCGCAGAAACAGATCCATCCCTCGTCCTGCTCGGCCTCGCTGGGAGCCAGATGGCCGATGCTGCCATTCGTCGGAGACTGACCTTCGCGCCCGAAGCATTCGCCGATCGAGCGTATAAGCGCGATGGATCACTCGTCCCCCGCCAGCAGCCTGGCGCAGTTATCCGCGATGCGGCGACTGCGGCCAATCGCGCGCTGACGCTCCTGACCTCGAACAGCATAGTCGCCGACGACGGTGTGACGATCGGAGTCGTCGCACAATCGCTCTGCGTGCATGGCGACAATCCCGACGCCCTGCCGTTGCTGCGTGAGTTGAGAGCAACCCTCGAAAAGTCTGGCGTGGCGATCGCGCCCTTCGCCGCTTGAGCCGCAGGCTGCCCCGCGCAGTACCACTCGGGGATTCTGCAATCACGATCGTGCTCGGAACTGATCGGAGTGCGGATCTGTTAAATCGGGTGCACGCTGCGGCCGCCGCACTGGCAGCGGAAAATCTCCAGAACGTACAGGACATTGTGCCAGCATACCTGGGCGTCGCGGTTTTCTACGACTCCCTGCAAGCTTCATTTGCCGAAATGTCGGCAAAGCTCCTCGCTGTCTGCGAGAGAGCGGCGGGTTCGACAACCATCCCGCTTGCGCTTCGCGAACACGAAATCTCAGTCGTGTACGACGGACCCGATCTCTCCTATGTGGCTGAATCGTGCGGCCTCTCGCCCAATGAAGTCGTCGCGCGGCACAGCGGTCGCAGCTACACCGTCGACCTGCTTGGATTCGTTCCCGGCTTCGGGTACCTTAGCGAGCTCGATCCATCGCTCAGGCTCCCACGTCGGGCGCAGCCCAGACCTCGGGTTCTCGCGGGAAGCGTCGCAATCGCCGGCGCTCAGACCGGGATATATCCTCTCGACACTCCAGGCGGCTGGCACATCATCGGCCGCACCGCGAAGTCGATGTTCGATCCCGAACGCAACCCGCCCGCGCTGCTCAGTGCGGGCGACGTTGTCCGATTCGTTCCCGTCCTGTGATCACGATCACTCGCGCGCCGCCGTACCTCACCGTCCAGGACACCGGGCGCAAGCACTCGCTGTCGTCGGGAGTTCCGCGCGGCGGAGCAATGGATGGCTTCGCGCTGCAGGCACTGAATGCGCTCGTCGGCAATCCGCTTGACACTCCGGCGCTGGAGTGGGCCCTCGGCGGCGGAACGCTGCGGTTTCAAGTCGATTGTGTCCTCGCATTTGGCGGTGCCCGTGCGCGTGCGGTCCTGGGAAAAGAGACCGTGTCATCATTTACCACCCGTTACGCGAAGGCTGGCGACCAGCTTGCGGTGGAACAGCTCACCTCCGGCCGATTTCTATACATCGCTTTCGGTGGAGGGATCGATGTTCCACCGATACTCGCCAGCCGGTCCACCTATCTCCCCGGACGCTTTGGGGGATACAACGGGCGACTGATCGCGCACAACGATACTCTGATACTTGGAGCGCGTCCGTCTTCCACTCCCGCGGAGGGATTCACCTGCCCTCCAGAGCTCATTCCACGCTACGAGTCGGCCGCCGTGCGGATAACTCGCGGACCACACTCCGACCTCTTTGACGAAAGCACCTGGCGGACCCTGACCGAGACGGAGTTTGTGGTATCCACAGCCTCCGATCGCACCGGCTACAAGTTGACGGGAAAGCCGGTGAGTGACGCTGCTCACAACCTTCCGTCCGACCCCAGTTGCCAGGGCGCGATCCAGATACCCGGAGACGGCGCTCCTATCGTACTCATGGCGGACGCGCCGACGGTGGGTGGCTATCCGAAGATGGCCATCGTAGCGGAGGCGGATTTGCCGATCATCGCGCAACGATCACCGGGCGAGCGCGTCCGGTTTCAGCTGGTGACAATCGAACAGAGCCAGCGCGCGCTCAAGCATCGCACGTCTGATCTCTATACGATCGGTGCTACCGGCGCGGCTTCTGCATAGAGAGACATGTGAATCGCCGCTCGTGTGCGGCTCAACAACTGTCGGGGAGGCTGTATCCATGGAAGGAAATAACCGGGAAAGTGCGCGCCCGAATACCGGAGGCGAGCAGACAAGCTTCGGCGGCCAGCTGAATTCCAGTGACGACATGAGCACAGCTACAAGCGATACCGGCGTCACCAATCGAGTTAAGAGCGTCGCCTCGTCCGTGAAAGGCAAGGCCGCAGCCCTACCTGCGATGCTCGCTGACGGTCTCGAGGCAGGCGCGGAAGCTCTTCGTCAGCGGCGCCCTGCGACGAGCGGAGGAGATGGTTCCGCTGTGGCGATCACCAACGATCCCAGCATTGCTGCCGTAACCGACACGATTGCGACCGGAATGCAGTCGAGCGCGGAGTGGCTAAGGGACGCGGACATGGACAAGCTGAAGCAGGGGGTTGAGAAGCAGGTGAAAGAGCACCCCGCCAGGTCGCTCCTCGTCGCACTTGGCGCGGGATACCTGATCGGGAAAGCGCTTCGCCGGTAGATGAAAATGCTCACGACCGAGACGAACCGCGGTGTGGGCCAACTGCTGCGCGAAGTGGCCGAGGATGGAGCACACCTGGCGCGTCAGGAAGTCCATCTGGCGCGCATCGAGTTCGCGCAGATCGCGCGCGACATCGGTAAGGGAACGGGATTTACCGTCGCCGCGGCCATGCTGGGTCTCCTCACCGTGCAGATGCTCGTGTTCGGAATAGTTCTGCTGATGGGGGATGCGCTTTTTCGCGGGCACTACTGGATCGCTGCGTTCGTGCTCACCGCTATTCTAGGTGGTGCAGCGTTTTTCCTGCTCAAGCGCGGAGCATCGCTCCTTTCGCCAAGAAACATCAAGCCCGAAGAAACATTAGCCACGCTACGGAGACATAAGCATGCCTGAGACGACGACGGAGGTTCGTGCCGACATAGAGCAAACCCGCGAGCGAATGTCCGGTGCGATTGCGGAGCTCGAGCGAAAAGTGGATGTCACCCAGAAAGTGCGGGATAATCCGTGGGCGGCGGTCGCGGTCGCATTCGGTGCGGGCGTCGCATTGAGCGCATCGAAAGCCGATGTCAAAGCGGCACAGGTTACTTCACAGGCGACGAAAGACACGGGAAGCAAGCTCGGTGGCGCGCTGGACGGCGTGCTGGCCGCACTTATTGCGGGCGCGACCCAGGCTTTTCACTCGCGAATAGACGGCATGGTGGAAGAAGTCGTGACCTCCATCAAGGGCGACTCGAGCGCGCGAACGACGCGGCAATCCGAGCGGCAGCCGGACCCGCCGATAAGAGCGGATTGATTCGACGACGGTCAGTGCAAGGACTTCTCTTGCGCTGATCGCCCCCGCTTCATAAATCCGAGAGGCAAGCGGCACAAACCAGCGCCATCAAAGGAGCACACCTGTCTCCTCGGATTTCATTCACACTCATTGTCATCTTGCTCGGGACGCTGGTCGTCCCAGCCGCTCGCGCACTTGGGCAGGCGTCACCTGTCCCTCCGACAGCGCGAGCGCCTTTCCGAATTCCCCTTGACGCCGAGCTCCGAGACAGCGCCTATCGCGTTTCGGCCTTGCGCGGCCGCGCGATTCTGCTGGCGACGCGAGACAGCCTGCCGCACAACGTCGGCAACTCTCTCCGGTGCGCGAGCTGCCACCTCGACAATGGCCTCCGACCGAACGCCATGCCGTGGGTCGGCAGTTACGCGCGCTTCCCGCAGTATCGTGCGCGCAGTGGAAAGGTCGATCTCATCGAGGACAGAATAAACGACTGCTTCCAGCGCAGCATGAACGGGAAGGCGTTGCCTCCCGGCCGCGACATGAGAGACATCGTTGCTTACCTCGCGTTCCTGTCGAATGGAATTCCGGTCGGCGCGCAAATGGAAGGGCAAGGCCTCGCCAGGCTCAGGCCGTTGAACGGTGATATCAAACGAGGCGTGGCAATCTTCGCCTCCACGTGCACGAGATGTCACGGAGCGAACGGCCAGGGCACGGCACTCGCGCCGCCACTCTGGGGACCGCACTCATACAACGTCGGGGCCGGTATGGCGAATATCATCACGGCTGCGTCATTCATTCACGCGCTCATGCCCATCGATCGGGCGCAGCAGCTCACGGAGCAGCAGGCATTCGACGTGGCAACGTACATCGATACGCGGCAGCGTCCCGATTTTCCCGGAAAGGTTCACGATTGGCCCAGGGGCGGAAAACCCGCGGGAGCTGATTATCACATCTCAAAGGACGCGCACCTGTGACCTTTCTCGAACCGAATGAATACCGCAGCGGGTTGGTGACCGAAGTCTCTGTTAACATCGGACCGGATGGCGCGTCTCTCATGCTGAAGGCGTGAATGCGCCCACCCGTAAACGAGCCTCGAGAGAGGAAGGAGACACTGATGTCCAAGGCGAATATCGCGGCGTTAGTCGCCGCACTGGTTCTGGCAGCAAGCAGCACTGCGTCGGCTCAGGCCGCGAAGAGAGTTGCCGCGCACCCAACGAGGGTACAGCTCGCCGCGTGGTGCAGAAATCACCCGGCCGCGACTACCGATTGCAAGGAAGTTCGCAGCGATACGCGCGGCATCCGCGCCGACAGGAAAGAAGTCCGCTCCGATCGCAGAGATCTGAGAAAGGATGTCAGGGCCGGCAACAAGCAGGACGCGAAGGCCGACGCCAAGGAGCTGAGATCGGACCGGAAGGATACCCGTGCGGATCTCCGGGACAGACGTCAGGACGTTCGCGATACCCGTAAAGACGCGAAGAAATAAGACTTACGGCTCTCACAAAAAAAACCGGCGCTGCAACCAGCGCCGGTTTTTTTTATTTCCCTCTATCGCGCCGGCGCGAGGGTTGGAGGGTTGCTGGCCTTGAGATAACGTGCGAGGAATTCATCCGTTACCTGCTTGCTCAGCAACGCGCTCTGGACGTTATAGACGGCGCCGTGCCGGCCGGGCGGATATATCCTAACGTCCGCATCTCGTCCCGCATTCGTCAATGCCGTCAACATCTGCATCGTGTTTTGCGGGTGGACATTGTCGTCCATCATCGAGTGAATGAGCAGGAGCTTGCCGCGCATTTTTACCGCCTGCTCCACCGGAGCGCTCTCGACATACCCTTTTTGGTTGTCGTTGAGGAGTCCCATATACCGCTCGGTATAAATCGTATCGTAGAGACGCCAGTCGGTACCAGCCGAATTCGCGACGCCGACCGGAAACAGCTCGGGATACATCTCCATTGTGTACACGGTGCTGTAGCCGCCGTAGCTCGTGCCCGTGATGGCCACACGCTTTGAATCCACGTAACTCTGTTTAGCCAGATAGCGCGCCGTCTCGGCAAAATCCAGCGACTCGTATTTGCCGAGTTGCTTGTAGACGACCTTCATGAACGCACTGCCGTAATTGTTGTTACCGCGATTGTTCACGTCGACGACGATGTACCCTTCCTGCGCGAGCCACTGCGTCCAGCCACTCGCAGAGAACGCGTTGTAAACGTCCTGTGAGCCAGGGCCTCCATAAACGGTGAAGACGACCGGATACCGCCTGTTGGGATCGAAAGGCACGGGCTTGATCATGTTGGCGTCGATGTGGACGCCATCCGATGTCGTGAACGAGAAGATCTCCGCTGGCGAGTAAGCGTGCGTTGCGAGCCAGGTCGTCACCGCGGCGTTGTCTTCGAGGGTCCGCAGCTTCTGGCCTGATGTCGACCACACTTCGACCTGGGTCGGCTGACGCACCGATGAATACCGGTCGAGGAAGTACGTTCCCGACGGCGCCATATTGATACGGTGGTTGCCCTCCGCGGTGGTGATGCGCCGCTTGTTCGAGCCGTCGAACTTGATCGAGTACAGCTGTCGCTGCAGCGGCGAGACTTCGGTTGACGTGTAATAGATGGTCTGCTGGGTGGGGTCGCTCCCTTCTATTCGGGTGGCGCTCCAGTTTCCTCGAGTGACCTGGTTGATAAGTTTGCCGCTGTAGTCGTACCTGTAGAGATGCTGGTAGCCATCGCGATCGGAGAGCCAGAAGAATTCCGCCGTGCCCGCCGGAAACGACATCATGTCGTCCACACCCGCGTAGAAATCGAAGACGTCGATCCACGTCTTCGATGTCTCGGTCATCACTTGGCGGCGGCCACCGGTCTTCACGTCAAAAAAGAAGAGCTTCATCGTGTTCTGCGCTCGATTGAGCGTAATGACCGCCAGAGTGTCCGGACGACTGGTCCAATAGATTCGCGGGATGTAGAACTCGCCGGTCTCCCCTGTGTCGAGCCACGTGTGGGCGCCTGTCGCTGCGTTTACAACTCCGATCCGAACGGTCGCGTTCGAGTCTCCCACTTGCGGTATGCGGATCTTCTCCCACTCCTGGTGAATTCCGGAATAGTCCGAGATCTGGATCTCAGGCTCCGCCGAGTCATTCAGCTGCCAATACGCGATGTAACGGCTGTCCGGCGACCATTTCCACGCCTGGGCAACGCCAAATTCTTCTTCGTAGACCCAATCGGAGTGCCCATTGTAAACGTGTTCCGACGCATCGCTGGTCAGGCGCTTCTCGGCGTGAGTCGAGACGTTCGTGACGTACATGTCGCCGCCGCGCTCGAATCCCAGCATGCCTCCGTCCGGTGAGAGCTCCGCGGTGCGCGCAGCCTTCGTCGCAAGCTGAAGGCTCCGATCCTCCAGCGAATAAATGTAGAAATCCGAGATGCCAGAGCGCCTGAACAGCTGCTGGAAGTTTGTCTGGAAGACGAGATGCTTCGAGTCTCGGGCCCACTGGAACGAATCGTAGCTGAATGGCTCATTCGTTCCCGGCAACGTCAGCCCCGCCGTCGTGAAGAGCGTCGTCGAGTTGCCGGAGGCCGGGTCATACGCGCGAATTATCGGCGCGTTGGTTTGCGGATCGCGGTCGGTGTAGGAGAAGCGCTTCCCTCCTTCTATCCAGTTCACATTCCTCGGTCCCGGCCGGCCATTGAGAGTGGCTCCCGCACGGAGAGCATCTTCCAGGCTCGCGAAACGCTGTTTTTCCTGCGCATCGGCAATGATGGGGAGACACACGACGAGCGCGACCGACCAGAGCCTGACGGTTCTATGCATTTGTGAATGGATGTTGAGGGTAGGGCGGCAGCGAGGCGCGGATCAGGCGCTTCGCTGCACCGGAGGATCGGTCCGCTCTTCCTGGCATTTCTGGCACGTGACGACGCCGCGAAAAGTGCAAATGATGCAGATGAATGTCCCGCAATTCGCGCACGGATAACCCTCGGACGCACGCTCCTCGTTCTGGCAGGAACGGCAAATCATTGCGTCTCGTTCGCGTAGGCTCTGGGGCATTACTCTGATTTTCGCGGTCCCTGGGATGGGATCAGAACTGGGAGGAGTGCTGAATGTATATCAGGGGCCGCATTTTACAACGCGTTTGGCGGCCTGAAGCCAGGTTGCCATCCTGTCTGGTCCGGCTTCTTCCCAACCCGGTGGCACCGGCGCGAGGCGTCGCTTTTCGCCCTCGCTCTCGAAGCACAGCCACCCCTGACTGTATTCGCTCGCGACAGCCGATGAGCGGCGGAACGGCCCTCTGCGGCGCTCCGGGGTTCGACGGCGGTCGAGATCGCCCTGGTACGTGGTTCCTGACCCGGTGGAAGCCCGACGGTCGACTCTCCGTCTCTCGGCCGCGGCGGGCGTAATGAGCCACACCTCCCACCGCTTGCCCTTCGAGTCGAGAAACGTCCGGTAACTCACCGCCAGCTCCTCCGTCGCGATTATGCGCCAAGGCCTGTGCTAACACCTCTGCTTTGCAGGCCGGGTGCCAGAAATTCCGTTTTTTGCGGGCGTTTGCATCGTTTTCTTCGCGGCAAACGTGCGTATCAACGCGTGTCCAGCTTTCTCCCGGCGTCGAGGTGATCGAAGTTGAGAAGCGTGTTGAAGACCAGAAAATAGCTGCCGATCGTTTCCCCTCGATAAACAGGATTGTTGGCGAACAAAACGACGTGTCCCTTGCCGAGCGGGGCATCGACGACCACCGGGCGCTGCGCGACATCGGTCCCATCGAGCAGTCCCGAGGCAAGCAGGTCGCGCTGGTCGCTGAACCGCAGCACAACCCTGGGGCGCAGCGTCGGCGGGATAATGTTGAGCGGGCTTCGGAGCTGTTCGTCGGTTACAGGCGCTGCCTGCCACGGTTGAATCGGTCGCCGCTGAGGCACGTCGTTACGCGGCTCGAGCGCAAGCCTGCCCTGCGGGACGTCCACGTCCTCAGTCGTACCCCTCCCGGTAGGTCGCGCCGTTGCGGAATCCGCGAAGCGTCCACCCCGCGTACCGAGGACGTTCGTGATGCTGAAGCTCGACCCATCGTCGCTGTATACAGCGAGGCTATCGCGGATCCCGTAAGTGATTGGGCTGGCATCGTCCACCACTTTCGTGCGGAGCAAACTTCCTACGACGTGAAGGCGTGGCGGCTGATTCGTCGATACCCCGCTCGTCAGGCCGAATATCACGGCAAGATTGGCGGTGTTTTCGACCGTGACCAGCACTCCGCCGTTTTTCACGAACCCCGCCAGGTTGTCGACTCCCTTTAATCCGAGGCCCGGCCTAATGTCGTCAGTCTCGTCGATTCCGATATTGGGCGTCAGCTCCGTCTTCCTCCACGGCATCGGATTCCGCCACATGGGCATTCCCGCAACAATGGCCTGGGGACTTCCACCTCCCGGTGGGAACAGAATTACATCGTACTTCGCATTCAGGTTCGAATTGGCCGCGACATCCTGGACGCTTATGTACTCGTACGGAATGTGAAGGACGTCGAATGCCAGCCTCCACCACCCTTCCGTCTGGGTGTTCAGCCAGGTGTGCATTATTGCTACGCGCGCCGCACGTCCTGGATGCGTCGCGACAGACGGTGCTGCTGCCAGCGCATAGACTCTAAGGCCGAGTTCAGTCGAAGCCTTGTCGAGTTCTCCAGTCGCGACGCGGCGAATAATGAATGAGCCCCGTGGGAAGCTGTGCCCCGCCGCCTCAAACGGCTGCTCGGCGATCTGGAAATCCGCATCCTTTAGCCGATATCGCAGCGTGGCCAGAGCGTTGTCGGCGTTGTGATCGATCGCGAACACAGTCCCGGCGCCGACTACGCCGCCGGGCGCCTTGATCTCACCGGTGACGTTCTCCATCGGGACAGATAGAACCTTCTGATCCGTGATACGATACGAGCGCACCGCGAAATTTTCCGGAAAGGTCCAGCCGGTGTCGTCGTACGGAGTTCGTTGCGGATCGCTCGGACTCCAGTACTGATAGTCGAGCAGCGCATCAGCGATGCGTGAATACGGCTGGTCCATACGGATGATGTAGCTGCCAGCCGGAAACTGACGCGGCTCCAGTCGCGGCACCGACAATGGGAGCGTGTCATACGGATTTACCGGCGGCGTTGCTGGCGTCCTCGACATCTCGCTCGGCCGGACGCTGTCGGCGGCCCGCGTTACCGGAACTGATTTTACGCTGTCGGCCCGCGCTGAATCCGCTCGCCTTGCGCTATCGACCGATCTGCCAGTCCCTCCGGCAGGCACAGTCGGTCGCGACCGCGGCACGAGGGTCATCACAGTGAATGGTACCGTCGCACGCGATATCTCCACGTGCTGCTTCTGAAGTATCCGTAACAGATCCGCCTGAGCGCCGGGACGTCTCTCGTCTCCCGGCAGCACGTATGCGGCGGGCCCCTCGGTGCGCGCTTTGAGAATCGAGCGCTTGCTCTTCTGCCAGAAATTGTCCAGGAACTGAGCGCGATTGTTCGCGAAGTAACTGAGCGAGACGAGCAATCCTGTCTGCTGGTAATTGTTGTTGTTGCGCAACGACCATTTCACGCGCGGAAGTGGTGGGTCCTGCCTGTACCACGTGCGCGAAGTTTCCGTGGGTGACAGCGTGCGCTCGACTGTCTCCGCCGTTCCTCCATTTCCGAACGTTTCGTAAAGCCGGCTGATGCCGTTGTGGGTCGCGGCCAGGAACATCAGATAGCCGGGCGACCAGGTATCGAAGTCGCCATGCGTAAATACGCCGGGCATTCCGAGACGCGTCATCTCCTGCACGTTGTTCCAGCCGAGCATCTGCCATTCGTTAGTGAGCAGCGGGTCGAGCCATGCGTTGTAGGGACCGTCGCCTACGGTGTTGTCGTAGAGATATGGAACCGACTCGTGCAGATCGTGAAGCACCTGCGCTTTCCAGCCGAGGTAGGTGTCGAGGACGTTCTGCGACAGCTTGAGCGTGAGTGCCATCGCGTCGCGATTGTTGTCGTGGCCCACGTAGTGTCCCCAGTAGAGCAGCGGAGGATAGGTCTCGCCCGCGTGCGCCATGTGCCATCGAAAGACATCTACTTCGCGATCTCGTCCGTCCACCTCCACAATTGGCGTTATCAGAGTGATCAGATGATCCCGAATGTTCTTGATGTAGGGGCTTTCGTCGACAGCGAGACGGTACGCCAGCTCCATCAGCGCCGTTGGCGCTCCCGACTCCGTAGAGTGGATCGTGCCCGTGATGTAGTAGACGGGAGTGGCCTGGCTTGAGATCCGCGCCGCTTCCGCGTCGTCCATGTTGATGCTGCGGGGATCCGCGAGCTTCGCAAGATTCGCCCTGTTCTGTTCGAGATTGGCGAACACGGACTCGGAGGCAACAGCAACGGCGATCATCTCTCTTCCTTCTTCGGACTTGCCAATCGAGTAGACGCGCACTCGTGGGCTCGCTTTGGCGAGCATCCGCATGTAGGTGTAGACCTCTTTCGAGTAGGGCAGATTGTCGCGCGCCCCTGCGATGTCGCCGAGCACAGCCTTCGGAGTGGGCACGGTAGACGACGCCGGCAGATAGTCCACGAGTGGTGAGAGAAAGAACGACTCGGTCGTGTACTCCCGGATTTTTCGCGTGTACTCCTCGTCAATCGGCTGATTGGGATCACGGCCGGGGTGCGTCGCGGACGGAGGCACGCTTAGAGGACTGGCGGGGCTCGGGTCCGCTGCCTGAGCATGCAGTTGTGCGGTGCGGCCCATGATCACAATGGAAAAGGAAAACGCGAGCAGTCGTCCCGACAATCTCATTTCCAAGCCTCGGTAGCGAAGGGGTAATTTTTAGAATTGATGCACGCGCGCAAAGAATTCCGCCAGCGTCGGCTCTCGGTGAAGGGTTGTAGAACTCTCTCTGCGCCAATAACTTCCGAAACTCTCCCGGAGAGATGGCCGAGAGGCTGAAGGCACCGGTTTGCTAAACCGGCATACGTGGAAACGCGTATCGAGGGTTCGAATCCCTC
>JAXDME010000042.1:0-8915 GCA_034666285.1 Gemmatimonadaceae bacterium
GTTATCCTATCCACATGGCTGAATCGCCTGTCGCTCTCCTCCGCGCCCACGCTAAACACGCTCCCTGGAACGCCCGCGGACTTGCCGCACACGCAACAGCACTTGTAGACGCGGCTGGCGTAAGACCGACCAATGCATCGGCGCGCGCAGCGCCGAGTGCGCGCGCAGTTCGATTTTATGTGGCGAGTGGGCTCCTCGACCGGCCCGAAGGAACTGGCACCGGCGCAACTTATGGATATCGGCATCTCCTGCAGCTCCTGTCCATCAAGATTCGCCAGCGCGAAGGACAGAGCCTCGATACGATCCGCGGCGAGATGCGCGATGTCACCGGCGACGCCCTCGAGCGAAAGATCGCGCTGTCACTGGCTCCCGCGCTCGGATCTGGAGCGGACGAAGCCGTCGCTCACGACGGCGACATTGCACTGCGGTGGCACCGCCTCGCCGTCGCTGACGGCATCGAGCTGCACGTTCGCGAAGATTCGCCGGCTGCGCGCGAAGAGGCAGTGATCGCTATGCGCGAGGCGGTGCGGGCCGCACTCGGGCGCGCTGATATTCGCTGAACCGCTACATCACATAGCGCGCTGATCGCTCCCCGCGGAGATGATCGAGCAGCGCTTTCTTGGCGGCTGCGACTTCTTCCGGCGACAACCAGTCTGCAACCGTGAAGCGACGCCCTCTTGCCTCGACGGCAATCGCGACCCGTCCTCCGCGCATCACCAGCAATGCGCCGGACCCTCGAGGCCTCGACAATGGATCGCGATCGACGAGCTCCAGCGGCAGGTTGTAGATATTCGCGGGATCGCTCGCCGCCATTACTACGAGGCTCGCCGATTCCTCGTCTTCGCTCGCGATCGTCCGAAGCCATTCGACAGCATCAGGAAGAGCGAACTGGGCCCCGCCGAGACCCTTCACGAAATAGCCGCGTCGTACTTCTCCACGAAACTCGAGTCGCTTGAGCTCGCGATAGATCGACCTCCACGGCACCGGCGGCCTCTCGCGGCGCCACCAATCCCTCGAGACAATTACATATCGGGCGAGCCACTGACGCGCGATTCGTTCTGCTCTTTCTTCTTCTGGAAGTTCGGGACCGAGAGTGCCGCGCCTGCGAACGAGCGACCAACGGCCGGTCCATCCACCTGGTGCTACGCCGGGTTTGTCCGGACGTCTCCATTTGGGAAGCCGGCGAAGGTTGGGACGCCGCTGCACAATCCTGCGATCGGGAGACGGTGTGTAATCGGCCGGCAACCAGCTCCTCGGATCGGGGCCGGTGCGCGGCATCATGGGCTTCCACCGGCCGACTTCGCGAAGTGCTTCCACCGTGTCGTTCGTAACCACTCCCCACGCTACGAGTTCGCGGATTGCTTCACGAACTGCCAGCATCGTGAGTCCGGTGATCGCCTGTATGTCACCAATGAATGACGCGCCTTCCGCCGCGATCGTCACTCGTACTATTTCAGCATTTTCACTGAGAACAGCCTCTTGCTGATCCGGCAGCCAGATCGCACCGGTGCCGCGCTCGAAAAAGCGCACTCGGCCGAGTGGTATCGCCCCTGATTCGGGATCGTAATTTCCCTCTCCAACCCACACAGGTTCCCCGGTTGCGCTGAACTGCGATAGCGACTGGGGGTCGTAACCTTTTATTCTTGCGCGCAGATAGTCGCGGTCCCAAGCACCGGGCGGGCGCGCTATACCATATAGTTGGCGAACCACCGTCGCAGTGCCTGCCATTCCTTCTAGACGGTCTCGTTCGTCGAGATGCTGCCATCGTTGCATGAAAGCCGAGAACTGCGGAAGCTCCACCGCTTCGATCTGTTTGCGCAGGGCCGCAAGAGCTCGCCTGCGTCCGATCTCAACCACTCGCCGCGAGCACCATTCAATATCCTGTATTTCGCGACGGAATTTTCCTCGAATGAGCTTCCCCGTTCTCTCCCATTCGGTGAGGCGCGACTCGACCCACTCGAGCGCCCATCCATAGCGGTCGTGAATCTCCTGCGCCGTTACGGGTCCCGACTGCGTCAGGAACCGCGCGAGAATTTCCCGCCGCGCTACGGACGCGTTGATCGAAGGATGCAGGAGCACATCAGGAATCGCTGCCGCGGCGTCCTGTTCGATCAGCTCCAAGCCCTGCCGAACGCGAGCCAGCTCTTTCGCGCCGAAAGCCGAGACGTATCTCGGGTAGGTCTCGGTAAGGATCAGACGCCATTCTCGCGCTCCTTCAGCTCCGAGCTGGATTGCGACTACGCGGCGGCTTGCCAGCAACTCCGCGAAAGGATCTCCCCGTGCGCCTTCCTCCGGAGTTGCCACGCGAGACCTGACTTCTTCGCCGCTCAGATCACCGGCTCTGTCGAGCAGGTGCGCGAGCTCGTCGTCCGTCCGGGCACGCCTGCCGCCAGCCGTGCCTCGCCTTTCCGCGAGGGTCTGCTCGATCGCCTCCAACGTGATGTCGTCACTCCCCTCGCCTCCCATGACTTCATCGAGCAGAGCGCGGTCAAGCGACAGGAGTGCAGCCCGCTGTTCTGCACGCGGTGTGTCATCGCCGTAAAGCCAGTCCATTACGAACCCGAATTGCAGACTCGCAGCAAATGGCGACGGGGTGTCGGTACTCACGTTGTGAATCCGGATATTACCAGCCGCTATATCGGCAAGCGTCGACTTGAGCCCGTCCATGTCGAACGCATCCTGCAGCACTTCGCGGTAGGTCTCGACGAGAATCGGAAAGCTCGGGAACTGCCGCACCGTCTGGAGCAGGTCAAGCGCCTTCAATCGCTGCAGCCAGAGCGGCATTCTCCGACGCGGATTCCCACGCGGTAGCAGGAGTGCTCTCGCTGCGTTCATCCTGAATCGCGCACCAAAAAGCGAAGTCGATCCTACTTCTTCCAGAACGAGCTGCTCCGCCTCCGCACCGGAGAGCCCCAGCAGCGCCTGGACGGGTGTGGTCATTCCGAGGTTGGGAAGGCGCAGCATGATTCCGTCGTCCGTCGTCTGTACCTGAAGATCGGTGTTATTGATCGCTTCGCGGACGCGCTGGGCGAGAGCCATTCCCCACGGGGCGTTGATCCTCCCACCGAACGCCGCGTGAATCACTACGCGTACCGCTCCGGTTTCATCTCTGAACTGCTCGATCACGATGTTCTTGTCGTCGGGCACGATGCCGGTCGCAGCACGTTGCGATGCGATGTATTTCACCAGAGAGTTCGCCGTCGCTGCGTCACAGCCGTATCGGTCCGCGAGGTCTTTTTCGTCCGGAGCTTCCGCCAGCTCGCGACGAAGCGCCCCCACTCGGTGGCTGAGCATCAGCGATCGCGCCATGTACTCCCCGTGCCAGAACGGCATTCTCGCCGGCGTTCCCGGTGCCGGCGTTACCACAACGCGATCGTGTTCGATCGCTGCGATCCTCCAGGTCGAAGAGCCGAGTTGAAACACATCACCCATCCTGGATTCGTGCACGAATTCTTCATCCAGCTCGCCAAGACGTGTTCGGTCCGGAAGGTTGACTGTGTACAAACCGCGATCGGGAATCGTCCCCCCAGAGATCACGGCTGTCATCCGCGCAGCGCGCGAGCCCGTCAACCTGTCGTTCACACGATCCCACGTGATCCTCGGCTCGAGCTCCGCGGCGACATCCGACGGATATTTGCCCGATAACATCGCCAGCACTTCGTCGAAGGCGCCGCGTGTGAGCTGATGGTACGGATATGATCGACGGACCAGCCTGAACAGATCTCCGCTAGACCAATCGTCGACCGATACTGCGGCGACGATCACCTGTGCCAGAACATCGAGGGCGTTCTGAACTACGTGAGTGGGCTCCACCTCCCCAGCACGCATCGCAGCGACGATTGCCGCAATCTCCACAGCATCATCGCGGAAGGTCGGGACCAGAATTCCGCGGCTTGGTACTCCCAGTGTATGGCCGGCACGTCCGATTCTCTGGAGCGCGGAGGCCACCCGCTTGGGTGACTGAAGCTGTATCACGAGATCCACCGAACCAATGTCTATGCCCAGTTCGAGGGAGCTCGTAGTGATGAGCGCGCGGAGCGACCCCGCCTTGAGACGCTCCTCGAGCGCGAAACGTCGCTCTCTCGCCAGCGATCCGTGATAGGGGAGAGCGATCTCCTCTTCGGCGAGCGTATTCACACGTGCCGCGATCTTCTCGGCCTGCGCTCTGTTGTTGACGAAGACCAGGGTAGTACGGGACTTCCGGATGTGTCCGAGCACGAGCGGCGCGACCGCCGGCCAAATGCTTCCTCCGACATTCGCCAGATCGGCGACAGGAGACTCGACGGAGATCACCATCTCCTTCGTCATCCCGCAGTCGACGATAGTGACGGCTCGGAATCGGGGCGAAGCGTCCGAAGCGTCCTCGCACCCGCCCAGAAATCGCGCGACCTCCTCGAGCGGTCTCTGCGTGGCGGAAAGACCGATCCTCTGAGGCGAGCTTTCGACCAGGGCCTCGAGTCTCTCCAGGGTAAGGGCGAGATGCGACCCCCGCTTCGTTCCGGCGATCGCGTGTATCTCGTCCACTATCACCGCGCGTGTGCTGCTGAACATCCCACGACCCTTGAGCGTCGTCAGCATGATGTTCAGCGACTCGGGCGTTGTTATCAGGATGTGTGGAGACTTGCGGAGCATTCGCGCCCGGGCCGCGGGCGGTGTGTCACCGGTCCGGACGCCAACTCGTATTTCCGGAAACTCCTGTCCAGCGGCGGCGAAACGGTTTCGCAGTTCCGCCAGAGGACGATCCAGATTTCGCTGAATGTCGTTGTTGAGAGCCTTCAGTGGCGAGATGTAAAGGAGGTGCACAGCGTTCGGCAGCGGCTCCTCGAGCCCGCGAACGATCAGCTCATTCAGCTCCCAGAGGAAAGCCGCCAGGGTCTTTCCGGTCCCGGTAGGAGCAAGGATCAGCGTATGCGAACCGGTTGCAATCGCTGGCCAGCCTGAGCGCTGTGGCGCGCTGGGCTCGCCGAATGTCTCCTCGAACCATTGCCCTACCAGAGGATGAAATCGCGCTAGCATGGAAGCAGTACCCGTCACATCGCGGGCCAAATGCACAACGGCGGGGGAGTGCTACAGCACCCGTCGGAGCTTTTGCGCGCACCACTCCAGGATCTTGTTTGACAGAGGGCGCTTGCGAAACTCGTCGAGCTTCATCTCCTTCGACGACTTGATGTCATCCATGAAGATCGAGTTCATCCGAGCTCCCACCGTCGAATCGAGAGCGACCAGCAGGGATTCGTCGTTGAACGAGAGGGATCGGTTGTCGAAGTTCATCGAGCCGACATAGGCCCAGATTCCGTCGACCACCATGCTCTTGGCATGCATCATCGTCGGCTGGTACTCGTAGATCTTCACCCCGCCTTCAAGCAGTTTCTCGTAGTAAGTCCTTCCGGCGTACCACGTCGTCTTTACATCGGTCTTCTCGCTAACCGTGATGACGCGTACGTCGACGCCCCTTCGCTGCGCCGCGAGCAGAAGCTGCATGAAGCTCTCGCCCGGCACAAAATAGGAATTGCTGATATAGATGGACTTTCGCGCGCCGGCGATCGACAATGCAAGGAAGCGCTCCGCCGGTGTGCTGCCCATGCTCGGAACACTGTGCATCAAGCCGGCTTTCATCTGGCCGACCTCAGCGAACGAGGTTTTTGGGAAGAACATGTCTCCGGTCAGCAGCTCTCCCGTCGCCTCGGCCCAGCCTGCGGCGAACGTGGCCTGAAGGGCGGCGACAGTTGGACCTTCGAATCGAACATTGGTCTCGCGCCACTGATCCTCGTGGTGCCCATCGCCGAGCCAATAATCCGCCAGCCCAAACCCACCGGTGTATCCGATTCGGCCGTCGACCACCACCACGCGTACGTGTGAGCGCTGCGCGGCTTTCTGAAGACTGTACCACCGAAGTGGCCTGAGCCACACTACTTCGACCCCGGCTGCCTTGACCCTTTGCAGCCATTCCCGCTTGAGCGGCTGTGAACCGAACGCATCGAGCAGCAGGAGCACGCGCACCTTCTGTCGCGCTTTTTCGATCAGGTACTTCGCCATGGTGTCCGCAACCGCGCCCGGCTGCGAGTAATACATCTGTACCGTGATGGTACGCTGCGCTGAGCCAAGGTCTTTCCATAGCTGCGGATAGGTGCCGTCGCCGTTCAGCAGAATCTGGACATTATTGCCGGGATCGATGTGCGTCCCGGTGTAAAGCTCAATGCTGCGCGAGAAGAGCGAGTCGGAGATAGAAGGCGGACCGTCCTTGTCCCCTTCCGCAATAACATTCCGCACCGGCGTGTCGTGGGTAACGGAAAGGATGCCGATTAGCGCCAACACCAAAGCAAACAACAGCAGGGCTGCGATTGCTATGTACTTGATCAGTGACATATTCTCTCTTTATGACCTACGTGGCCCGTCGGCGAATCGCGACGCGTGCTATCGTCCTCGATCGGTCGCTCGAATCGCTTCCCATCTTCCGGCTGAGCGACTCCGCCGAGGACTCGGCAATCTCCTTCTCTCCCGAGAGCGGCGGGCGCTGGCGCGTTCTCCCCAGTCCGGGTGACCGTTTGCCCGGCACTTTCGACCAGGATGTCTATATAGAGCTCCTGCACCGCTATCACGAGGCAGGATCCCCCGAAGATGGTGTGGTCAGCTTTACCCTCCACGCGTTCCTGCGCTCAATCGGCAGACGTGTCGACGGCAGAACGTACGAACAGCTTCGCTCCGCACTAACCAGACTTGAGAGAACCATTCTCGAGTCGAGCGGGGTGTACGTTGCAGCACGCGAAGGACAGCCGCTAGAAGGGCGCTTCACCATACTTACTTCTGTCTCCATCGCACGGCGCAGACTGGCCGAGCGCGAACAATTCACCCTGTTTCCAGTATTGACTGCATCCGAACCGGGTGACGCACACGTCACGATTGGACCTCTCATCCGCTCGAACATCGCGGCCGGTCACACGGTCACGCTTTCCGCTATTCATTACCTCTCCCTAACCAATCCGGTCGCGCGCAGGCTCTACAGGCTCCTCGAAGTCGCCCGCGAGGAAGGAATGGTGACCTGGAGAGTTGCGCTCTCTTCGCTGGCCGAGCAGCTGCCGCTTACTCAGCGATATCCCTCACACTTGCAACGAGTGCTCCAGCCCGCCCATGAGATGCTTCTCGCGGCTGGATTACTGCGCGACGCGACCTTCCGGCAGCTGAACCGCGATTGGCTGGTCGACTACGTCCTCGCCACGAGAGCTGCCTGACCGTCACTATGTGTCCGGTGGTGTCTTTTGTGCGTCATTCTTTGGAACACTGCCTCTTCGCGGGCGTATCTTATAGGATACCGCCCTCCCCAATTACATAGCCCGTATGTCGCGATCCAAGAAAATAATGCTCTTCGGCCTCCTTCTCGTTCCAGTGATGGCCGGAGGTTTCGTATTCCAGCAGCACGAGACCCAACAGGGCGCTCGACTCCTTGATCAGGTCCTCAACATTGTATCCAGCCGTTTCGTCGATACCGTCGACGCAGCGACCCTTTACGAAAAGGCCGCGCGTGGTCTGGTTCACGAGCTCAACGACCCGTACAGCGTTCTGCTTTCGCCGAAGGAATTGTCTTCCTTCAACGCCCAGACCAACGGTCGCTACGCGGGCATCGGAATGGAGATCGCCGAAACTCAGGGCTTCATCTCCGTTCAACGAGTATTTCCGCACACGCCCGCGGAGCAGGCAGGCGTTCTCGAAGGTGATCGCATCAACTTCGTCGATACTACGAATACCCGTGGCTGGACTGTCTCGCAGACCTCGGAGGCGCTCAAGGGAACTCCGGGCAGCCGTGTGCTGGTCAAGTTCTCGCGGCCCGGTGTGCCGGAGCTGATTCCAATCACGTTCACCCGCGCCGTCATCAGTATCCCCGCGGTTCCCTACGCGATGATGCTCGATGGAAAGATCGGCTACATCCCTCTCCTCCAGTTCAACGAGAGCGCGAAGGATGAGATCGAGGCGTCAGTCACCAAGCTCACCCGGAACGGCGCCAAGGGAATCATCATAGATCTGCGTGGCAATCCTGGCGGCATTCTCGATCAATCGCTGAGCGTGAGCAACCTCTTCCTGAAAAAGGGACAGCAGATTTCCAGTATTCGCGCGCGCAATGGCGAGAACCAGACATTCGTCGCCAGCGATGATCCAGTCGCGCCGACGATTCCGCTCGTTCTACTCACCGATGGCAGAAGTGCTTCCGCTTCCGAGATCGTCGCCGGAGCCCTCCAGGATCATGACCGGGCGCTCATCGTCGGGACGACATCTTTCGGAAAGGGACTCGTACAGTCGGTGTTCCCACTCGATGGCGGTTACGCCCTCAAGATGACGACGGCGAAGTGGTACACGCCGAGCGGTCGCTCGATTCAGAAGGAGCGCAAGCTTCTTCCGAGTGGAGAGTTCGTCGAGGTGATGCCGGATTCGCTGGAAACGGATTCAGTACGCCGCTCGCGTCCTGCGTTCAGATCGGATGCCGGTCGCGTAGTTTACGGCGGAGGTGCAATCACGCCCGATATAATCGTGAGACCTGACACTCTGAGCACCGTCGAGCAGAAGGTCTTTAACGCTTTCGCTCCCAAGACAGCAGATGTCAGAGCGACTCTCATCGATTATTCGCTGGAGCTGAAGAAAACCGTCAAGCCGAATTTTACAGTGGAGCCGGCATGGCGCGAGGAATTCTACAACCGCCTCAAAGCCAAGGGCGTGACGGTCGATCACACGCAGTACGAAGTGGCAGGCCCCGAAATCGATCGGCTACTCGGCAACACGGTAGCACGTCTGGCGTTTGGCGATTCGACAGCCAAGCGTCGCGGCATTCCTGAAGACACCCAGTTGGTGCACGCTATCGATGTTCTCAAACAGAGCCAGTCGCAAAAGGATCTTTTCGCGATCGCTCAGCGGGAGCAGGCTACCGC
>JAXDME010000043.1:0-13699 GCA_034666285.1 Gemmatimonadaceae bacterium
CGAAAGGTTCTCGCCATGGCTCGTGAGGAGGCTGCACGTCTCCATCACGAATACGTCGGTACCGAGCACATACTGCTCGGCCTCATCCGTGAAGGTGAGGGAGTCGCTGCCGCCGTCCTTCAAAATCTCAGCGTCGACCTCGACGAGATTCAGCAGAAGATCGAGGAGACCGTGAAGAAGGGTAAGGCCGCAGCCGCGACCGGACCCGATCTCCCATACACGTCACGCGCCAAGAAAGTGCTGGAGCTCGCGATGGGCGAAGCCCGTGATCTCAGCCACGGTTATGTGGGTACCGAGCATCTCCTGCTTGGCCTCCTCCGTGAAGAGAAGGGTATCGCAGCGCAGGTTCTGACCGATGCAGGCGTCAATCTCGACGCCGCGAAGGCAGAAACGCTCCGTCTGCTGGGCACCGAGATGCCGCAGGGAGGAACTCCAGCGGCAGCGCAGGGAACGCCAGGCACGACTCAGACGCAGACCGGCAAGGGTGAGAAGAAATCCAAGACCCCTGCGCTCGATCACTTCTGCAGAGATCTCACGCAGCTCGCCGCCGACAACCAGCTCGATCCGACGATCGGGCGGGCTAAGGAGATCGAGCGTGTGATGGAGATCCTCACGCGCCGCAAGAAAAACAATCCGGTGCTGATCGGCGAACCAGGTGTTGGCAAGACTGCGATCGTCGAAGGTCTGGCTCAGCTCATTGCCAATGGCGAGTGCCCGGATTCTCTTCGCGAGAACCGCGTGCTTTCGCTGGACATGGCGGCAGTGATCGCCGGCACCAAGTATCGCGGCCAGTTCGAAGAGCGCCTCAAGGCGGTCATGAACGAGATCGCGCAGAACAAGAACATCATCCTCTTCATCGACGAGCTGCACACTCTCGTTGGAGCGGGTGCAGCCGAAGGCGCTATTGACGCGAGCAACATGCTAAAGCCGGCGCTTGCGCGTGGCGAGCTGCAGTGCGTCGGTGCGTCGACTCTGAACGAGTATCGCAAATACATCGAGAAGGATGGAGCACTCGAGCGTCGCTTCCAGACCGTCATCGTCGAGCCACCCTCGGTCGAAGAGACTGTCGAAATTCTGAAGGGGCTCCGCAAGAAATACGAGGAGCACCATAAGGTTACGATTCCCGATGCAACGCTCGAGTTGGCCGCGAAGCTGTCGGAGCGCTACATCACCGACAGGTTCCTCCCCGACAAGGCGATCGATGTGATCGACGAAGCGGGCGCGCGCGCTCGCCTGGCGACTCAGTCGCCGCCGCCCGCAGTCGCCGAGCTCAAGGGACAGCTGGACGCGGTGAACGTCGACAAAGAGTCCGCGGTCCGAGACCAGAACTTCGAGCGCGCGGCCTCTCTGCGCGATCGTGAGCGGGAGCTGCAGGGCGAGATCCGCCGCAAGCAGGAAGAGTGGGAGAAGCATCGCCAGTCGCATCGTCCCGTGCTGGGTGAGAACGAAGTGTCCTTCATCGTTAGCCGGTGGACGGGCATCCCTGTCATGCGCCTCCAGGAAGCGGAGACCGCGAGACTGCTCCGCATGGAAGAGGAGCTCCACCAGTCGGTGGTTGCGCAGGAAGAGGCCATCAAGGCTCTGGCGCGCTCTATTCGCCGCAGCCGCGCGGGACTCAAGGATCCAAATCGCCCGATCGGATCGTTCATTTTCTCAGGTCCAACCGGCGTCGGCAAGACAGAAGTCGCCCGGCAACTGGCGAAATTCCTGTTCGCCGATCCTTCTGCTTTGATTCGCGTCGACATGAGCGAGTATATGGAGAAGTTCTCGGTGTCACGCCTGATCGGTGCGCCTCCGGGATACGTTGGCTACGAGGATTCCGGCACGCTAACCAAGGCCGTGCGCCGCAAGCCTTACAGCGTGGTTCTCCTCGACGAGATCGAGAAAGCGCACCCTGATGTGTTCAACATCCTGCTGCAGGTGCTGGACGAAGGACACCTCACGGACAACTACGGGCGCGTCATCGATTTCAAGAACACGGTCGTCATCATGACGTCGAACATCGGGGCACGCGACATCACGAAGGGTCGCGGCCTTGGCTTCCACGCGCCGGATCAGAAGTCGAGCTTCGAGCGGATGGCGGAAAAAGTGAAGGAAGAGATGCAGCACGTCTTCAACCCGGAGTTCCTGAACCGGCTCGACGATGTAATCGTCTTCCACCCGCTTTCGCAGGAGAATATCGCCGAGATCGTCGGGATTCTTTTAAAGGACGTGCAGAAGCGTCTCGGCGACGAGGAGCTGACGCTCAAGCTGACCGACGCCGCCTCCGCATTGCTGGTGAAGCACGGATACGACGAGAAGTTCGGTGCGCGGCCGCTGAAGCGCGCGATCCAGAAGTTCATCGAGGATCCGCTTTCAGAGAAGATACTGCTAGCAGAGTTCTCGAAGGGTGACGAGATCGAGGTCGATCTCGCGGCGGACGGCGAAAAGCTGGAATTCCGCGTTCTAAGCGGCACGCCAAAAGCTTAGCAATAAGCTTCCGCAAAACACGGGGCCGGAGGAGAGAAGCAACTCTCTTCCGGCCCCGTTGTCTAATGAGGATACTCGCTCGCGAGCGGGACCTCTACAAAACCCAATAGTGTATATTTGTGTGATGCGAAAATTTGCTTCATATGTGCTGGCGCTCGTCGCAGCGAGCGCGGCTCCTTTGTACGCCCAGGAGTCCGCGCCCGGCGCTTGTTCGACCCCCGAATCCATACTTGTAAGCGGCAATTCGCGCGTTGACTCCGCCGCGATACGCTCTACAGCGGCGCTTACCCCCGGGTCCCAGCTCAACGTCCACGACATTCAGAGCGCCATCAAGGCGCTTTATGCAACTAGTCAGTTCGACGATGTTCAGATTCTCTGCCGCGTCAATCCAACGACGAGCAAGGCCAATCTCGTAATCCAGGTCCGCGAGCGCCCCGTTCTTACCAGCTACAAAGTCATTGGCGCTGACCGGGTCTCTCCAAAAGATGTCAAGGAAAAGCTCGCATTTCCCACTGGAGGTCCAGTGGATCCAGGGAAGATTGCGAAGGGAATCGCGAGTGCCGATTCGCTGTATGAGAGCAACGGATATTATCTGGCGCGGATCAAACCCGAATCGACGATCGTAGATGGAAAGCTCTCGATCGACTTCCACATCGACGAGGGTCGGCGCCTGGCTGTCTCGGGGATCCGAATCAACGGGAACAAGAACATCTCGGATGCGGATATCGTTGCGTCCATGGACACGAAGCCCGAAGGCTTCCTGTTCACCCGCAACGGCGAGTTCGACGACACCAAGTACGCGAGCGATCTGAGCGAGCACATACCCCAGCTCTACTCGAGTCGCGGCTACATCGATTTCAGAATTCTCAAGGACACTCTGATCGTCGACCGCGCCAACGGGAAAGGCTTGATCGACATCACGGTAAGTGAAGGTCCGCGCTACACGGTCGGCAACTTCGAAGTGCTCGGCAACCGCCGCTTCTCGACCGAGCAGATTGGCGCGTTCTATCCGTTCGGAAAGAGCCAGCAGGCGACTATCAGCCAGCGGACCGTTGGACTGCTTCGCCGCAGTTACGTCAACCCGCCAAACACCTTCGACGCCGCTAAATGGGAAGATGCCCAGCAGAAGCTCGCCGAGGCGTACAACGACGAAGGGTACATCTACGCGCAGGTTCGACCGGTGATGGAGCGGGTGCCGAGCACCGATTCCGTGCGAAGGGTGAATCTCCGCTGGGAGATCGACGAACGCTCGCCGGCAATCGTGAACCGTATCGAGATCGTCGGCAATGACTACACACACGAATCCTGCATCCGCGAGCAGATCGTGCTGGCTCCCGGTCAGGTATTTAATCGCAACTATCTGATACGCAGCTACCAGAACATCGGAAATCTCAACTTCTTCGACACGCCGATGGCCGCGCCGGATACCAAGCCGAGCGGTGATCAGGGCGACGTCGACATCGTGTTCACCGTGAAAGAGAAGCGCACGGGCAACGTCAATTTCGGCGCCTCGATGGGGCAGGGTACGGGCGTCGGCGGATTCATCGGGCTCGATCAGCCGAACCTTTTGGGACGTTGCAAGCGCGCGCAGGTACAGTGGCAGTTCGGCCGCTACATCAACGATTTCAACGCTACCTACAGTGATCCGAACATTCGGCAGTCGCGCATCTCCGGAAGCGTGACAGCGTATCACAGTCGCTCCCGCTTTCAGCTCGCCGAGTTGGGTGGGGCGATCCGCACTGGTGGCCAGATCCAGCTTGGCTTCCCGGTACCGAACTCGCTGTACACGCGGCTCTTCGTCTCTTACGGCGGCGAAAAGGTGAAGTACGAGAGCACCGGACTTTTGGGGACGGTAGCAGACGCTTGCAAGAACTGTTTCCGCTCCACTCTCGGGTTTACCGCGACGCACGACACCCGCACCGGGCTGCCATTTCCAGCCGACGGTGGCCTGCAGTCCTTCAACGCGCAGTTCAACGGCGGCCCGCTCGGCGGAACAGCCTCATTCCAACGTTATACGTCGGAGATGCGCTCATATGCGCCTATCGGACACATCGGAGGCAGCCTTCTAGGCGGCGAGCCGATGATGTTCATCGTCGGGTTGACGGCCAAGGCAGGAGCAGTATTCGGCGACACGGGCCCGTTCTTCTATTCGCAGGCTTTCACGCTTGGCGGAACCCAGTACGGAGAGCAGCTGCGCGGGTACGACGAGTTCTCGATAACGCCGAACGGCTACGACCCCAACGCGAACCAGAATCAGGCGAGCCGGTCGTCGTTCGGAAACGCTTATTTCACGGGAACCGCCGAGCTCGGGCTCAGACTCAATCAGTCACTGTACTTGAACACTTTCTTCGAAGGCGGCAATGTTTGGAACACGCCGCGCGAGTTCGATCCGACGCGTCTGTTCAGAAGCGCTGGCTTCGGCGTTAGTACCCTGAGTCCGCTCGGACCTTTGGGAGTGGACATCGGGTATGGTTTCGACAAAGTTGATGCTGCAGGGCGACCGGCACCTGGCTGGAAGCTCCATTTCAAACTCGGACAATTCTTCTAACACTGGAGTCATAATGCGAGTGCTACTTCGTGCGAGTCTTTTCGCACTGGCCACATCGCTGATCGTCACCGGAGGCGCGAGCGCGCAGGCGCAGACCGCCGCTGTGCAGGTGCCGGTCAAGATTGGCTATATCAATTCCGCCCTTCTACTTCAACAGGCGCCTGGCCGCGCTGAAGCGGAAGCGCAATTCGACCGCGAGGTCGGGGCCTACCGGCAGCAGCTATCCCGAATGAACGATTCACTTACCGCGCTCATGGCAGCGTTCGACCGTGACGCCGCCAAGCTCGATACCACCGCGCGCGCCGTGCGTGGGAAGGCGATCCGCGATCGCGAGGCACAGTATCAAGATCGCGCGCGTGGTCTGGACTCGACCATGCAGGCGCGACAGGCGCAGCTCGTAAAGCCGATAATGGAGCGAGTTCAGGGCGTCATCGAAGCGATCCGGTCCGAGGATGGTTACTCGATGATCCTCGATGTCGGCGCGCAAGCGAGCGTCGTCGTGGCCGCTGACAAGAGGCTCGACCTCACCGATCGCGTACTCGCCCGGCTCAAGTCACAGGCTCCTCCGCCGACAACTCCGGCCAGCGGAGCCGTTCCACAGCCAGCGGGAGTGACTCGGCCGAAGAAGTGAGCCGAGCGACCGACTCCGGAAATTCAATCAGCGGTGATGGTGCAAGCACCATCACCGCTGAGGCTATTGCGGCCCTGGTGTCCGGCGAGCTGATCGGGGACGGATCGGTTTTTGTGAGCGGTGTTGCCCCGTTGGACCGCGCCGAAGCCAATCACCTCAGCATTCTGTCGAGCGCGAAGTACACGACACTGCTCGCCGCCAGCAAGGCTGGAATCGTGCTGATCGATCCTGAATTTCGGGAGATCCCGGGAGGACGCGGCACGAGGATTATCGTTAAGCAGCCCCTCGAGAAGCTACTGTCGCTCTTGCCAAGGCTGTATCCGGAGGCGCCTCCCTCTCCTGGCATCGCGCCTACAGTCCGGATCGGAAAAGGCGCGACCATTGGCGAACGCGTCTCGATTGGGGACTATGTGGTCATCGGAGCCGGGTCGAGGATCGGCGACGGTGCGGTGATCGGGTCCCACTGCGTCGTGGGTGAAAAGGCTACTGTCGGTGACGCGTCGCGCCTCTGGCCCGGCGTGACGATCTACCCCGGCGCGACTCTAGGTGAGCGCGTGGCGATCCACTCCGGAGCCCGCATCGGATGCGACGGATTTGGCTATGTGTTCCGCGATGGGGCTCACACAAAGATCCCTCACGTGGGACGGTGCATCGTTGGAGATGATGTCGAGATTGGCGCGAACACTACGATCGATCGTGGAAGCATCGATGACACCGTCATCGGCAGCGGGACCAAGATCGACAATCTCGTGCACATCGCGCACAACGTCCGGATCGGAGAAAAGTGTCTGATCATGGCTCAAGTCGGCATCGCCGGCTCGGTCACGCTGGGTGATGGTGCCATCGTCGCGGGGCAGGCTGGGATCAGCGGGCATCTCAGCATCGGAGCAGGCGCGCGGCTGGCAGCGCAGGCGGGAGTCTTTGGTGACATCCCGGCGGGAGAAACGTGGTCCGGCTATCCGGCGCGCCCCCATCGCGAATCCCTTCGCGCATCGGCCGCCCTGCTTAAATTGGCGGGGATGATTCGCCGCCTGGAAAAGCTTCTGGAAAACTCGGAACCCAAGTGAGCCGAAAGACGCTCGCGCGTCCGGCGGTTCTGGAAGGGATCGGATTGCACCTCGGCGTGCCGTGCAAGATCACCTTCCAGCCGGCGCCTGCGCGGCAGGGGATAGTTTTCCGTCGAACCGATTGCGTCGGATTGCCCCGCATTCGAGCACACGTGAGCGAAGTAAGCGCCAGTGAGCGGCGCACGCAGCTCGGTCGCGGTGAATACGCTGTCCACACAGTCGAGCACGCGCTCGCGGCAGTGGCCGGGATGGGCATCGACGACGTGACGATCGACATGGATGGTCCGGAGCCGCCGATTCTCGACGGAAGCGCGGCCCCGTTCGTGGAGGCGCTGTCAGCCGCTGGCTTGAAGGAACAGGACGGTGAGCCGGATTTTCTGGATCTCACCGAGCCCGTGAGGATCATTGATGGAGCATCGGTCTACGAGGCCTATCCTGCCGCGCAGCTCGAGCTCGATGTAACCATCGAGTTTCCGCATCCTCTCATAGGCAGGCAATTTCTGCGCTTCGTGCTCAGCGAAGAGTCATTCGCCAGCGAGCTGTCGAGGGCGAGGACTTTTGGCTTCACTCATGAGGTCGACGCCCTACGCGACAAGGGCCTCATCAAAGGCGCATCGCTCGATAATGCGGTTGTGCTCGATGACAGCGATATTCTGAGTGGCGATCTGAGATGGAGCGACGAGTTCGTCCGGCATAAGGCGATGGACTGCGTCGGAGACCTCGCGCTCGCTGGTGCGCGAGTGCGAGCGCGGATCGTGGCGGTGAAGCCGAGCCATCGGGGGACGGTGACATTGGTGCGGGAACTGGTCAAAGCTGCAAGAAAGGAGAAGTCGATGTATACGATCGAAGACATCATGAAGGTTCTGCCCCACCGCTATCCCTTCCTGCTCGTCGACCGGATTCTCGAGATCGAGGAGAAGAAGCGGATCGTCGGACTCAAGAACGTCACTATCAACGAGCCGTTCTTTCAGGGGCATTTTCCGGGACATCCGATAATGCCCGGCGTGCTGATCATCGAAGCCATGGCGCAGGTGGGCGGGATGCTGCTGCTCGGCTCGGTGCCCGACCCCGACACGAAGGTCGTGTACTTCATGTCCCTGGACAACGTGAAGTTCAGGCGCCCGGTGAAGCCGGGAGATCAGCTGCGCTTTGAGCTGGACGTGGTGCAGTTGAGGGGAACGGTGGTGAAGATGCGCGGAGTCGGGAAGGTCGATGGTGAGGTGGTTGTCGAGGCGGATATGGCTGCAACTATCCGCGACCGATGACAGGCAAGCGTATCCACCCGACCGCGATCGTTTCATCGGACGCGGATATCGGATCGAACGTCGAGATCGGCGCGTTCGTCATCGTGGGAGAGGGATGCTCGATTGGTGAGGGCTGCGTTATTTCCCCGCGCGCCACACTCGAGAGGAACGTCGCTCTGGGTCCCCATTGCAAGGTCGGCATCGGAAGCGTTCTTGGAGGGCCGCCACAGGACCTCAAGTACGCGGGAGAGGAGACGACGGTCGTGATCGGGGAAGGAACTGTGATCCGCGAGTACGCCACGATCAACCGGGGCACTGCCCATTCGTTCACTACGACCATCGGCCGGAACTGCCTGTTGATGTCCTACGTGCACATCGCGCACGATTGTCAGATTGGAAACAACGTCATCCTTTCCAACGTGGTGCAGCTTGCCGGGCACGTGACGATAGAAGACAAAGCAATCATTTCCGGACTGAGCGCCGTGCACCAGTTCGCGCGAATAGGGCGCCAGAGTTTCATTGGCGGATGTTCCCGAGTATCGAAGGACATCCCTCCATTTCTAAAGGCTGTAGGGAATCCCGTAAAGCTGTATGGTCTTAACACAATCGGCCTCCAGCGGAGCGGCATGGAAGAGGCCACAATCCGCGAGCTCAAGCGCGCCTACCGTTTGTTGTTCCGTTCTGATCTCAACGTGACTCAGGCGATAGAGCAGGCGCAGACGGAGCTCGAGCCACTTCCTGAAGTAAAGGAGCTTTTGCGATTCGTCGAGGCGAGCGAGCGCGGGGTTGTGATTTGAGGAGTACCCCACGCGTTGGCGTCGTCGGCGCGGGCAGCCTCGGGTTTCACCACATAAGAATTTTGCGCGAGCTTTCGGGCGTCGAGTTGACCGGATTCGTCGAAACGCGCGAGGAGCGCGCACGGCAAGTCGAGATTGAGCTCGGGGTCAAAGCGCATCCTTCGCTGGACAGTCTGCTAGACACCTCCGATGCGGTAGTGGTCGTAGTTCCCACGTCCTCCCACTTCTCTGTGGCGAGCGCCGCGATCGGCCGCGGAAAGCACGTCTTCATCGAGAAGCCGATCACTACCACACTCGAGGAGGCCGACGCGCTGCTGGAGCTTGCGAAATCCAAAGGCGTCATGGTGCAGATCGGACATATCGAACGCTTCAATCAGGCAGTGCGCGCCGCTCTTCCGCATGTTCACAAGCCCAGATTCATCGACAGCGAGCGGCTGGCACCGTTCAGTCCGAGGGGCTCCGATGTCGCGGTCGTGCTCGATCTCATGATTCATGACATCGACTTGCTCCTGACACTCGTCGGGACCGACGCGGAAGAGATCTCGGCTGTTGGCGTTCCAGTGTTGACTCCGATGCTCGACATAGCCAACGCGCGCGTGACCTTCACATCCGGAGCGGTTGCAAACATTACCTCCAGTCGCATCTCTCGCGAGAAAAAGAGAAAGATCCGAATCTTTCAACAGAGCGGATATCTCTCGCTCGATCTCGCGGCCGGCACTGGAGAATACTTCCGCCTTCGGTCGGATATCGATCCGGTCTCGGCCCGCACCACCCCGACGGATATCACGGACTTTGTAGATCGGATCAAGCTGGAGGCACCTGCCGGCGAGCCATTGAAGCTCGAGCTGGAGAGCTTCGTGGCAGCTCTCAAGGGCGAAGGTCCGGTTGTCGTCACGGGAGAGGAAGGAAGGTTGGCGCTGGGTGTCGCGCTCCGTATCGTGAAGGAGATCGAGCGGACTCTCCCTTCACTGGTCGGGCGCGCGCACCATCATGCGTAAGATCCTTTTCGTGGCCGGCGAGGCCTCTGGCGATCTGCACGCTGCGGGTGTCGCTGCAGCGCTACAGCGCCTGCGGCCGGAGCTCGGCCTGGCTGCCGTAGGAGGCTCGCGATTGGCAGAGCAGGGCGTCGAACTGGTCCACAGGGACAGTCAGCTGGGTGTCATGGGGTTTCTGGAAATCGTGAAACACGTCCCACGTCACTTTGTACTGCTCAACCGGTTGCGCACGATGATGAAGCGCGGCGAGTTCGCGCTGGTAATCCTCATAGATTACCCGGGTTTCAACATGAAGGTGGCGGCTGCGGCAAAGGAGGCGGAAGTTCCCGTACTGTACTATGTAACGCCGCAGGTCTGGGCCTGGGGCGCCGGACGAATTCCAAAGTTGGCCCGGATCGTAACCAAGGCAGCGGTGATTCTTCCGTTCGAGGAGCCGCTTCTCCGCGGCTACGGAATCGACGCGACATTCGTCGGCCACCCCATGCTCGATCGCACGTTGAACATGCCCACGAAGCTGGAAGCCCGCGAAGCCCTGGGCCTCGCGCAAAATCAGCCGGTGCTCGCGCTGTTCCCGGGCAGCCGTCAGCAGGAGATCGATCGACTCATCGACGATTTCGTGGCGACGGCAAAGGTGCTGCAACGCGAGAAGCCCGGGCTGCAGGTGATCGTGAGCGTTGCCTCGACCGTTGCTCTCGACTCGGCCCGATGTCCTTTTCGACTCGTTCATTCAGCATCACTCAGCGTTCTACGCGCCGCAGACGCGGCGCTGTGCAAGAGCGGCACGACGACACTCGAGGCTGCAATAGCCGACTGTCCGCTTGTCGTGGCTTACCGAACGGGAAGAGTTTCTTACGCGCTTGCCAAACGCGCCGTGAAAATTCCCCAGATCGGGCTTGTGAACGTCGTTGCGGGGAGGGAAGTCGCGCGAGAATTCATCCAGGACGCGATCGTTCCCGAGGCGATAGCGGAAGAGTTGCTTGGGCTTCTCGAATCCGGAAGCCGCCAACGCCAGGAAGTTCTCACGGGATTGGCGGAGGTCCGGAGCAAGCTCGGCTCTCCGGGTGCAGCGGATAGAGTTGCGCGAATCGCGAGCGATCTGGTCGGAGCAGGCGGATGACCTCAGAGCGCGCATCTCTCGAATGGCGTGAGCGGGCCGCGCTACTCGTAGGAAGGGGGTCGCTTCATGTGCTCGGAAGGACCTGGCGCGTTCGGGTTCTAAATGGAGACGCTGTACATAAGCTACGTGCGAGCGGGCTCCCCTTCATCTTCGCGCTATGGCATGGTCATCTCCTGCCCCTGCTGTGGCAACACAGAGGAGAGGGCGTGAAGGTTCTGATCAGCGAGCACAGGGATGGGGAGATAGTGGCGAGGGCTGCGGAATCGCTCGGTTATGGGCTCATTCGCGGATCCACGACTCGCGGCGCCGATCGGGCGTTGATCTCGCTGGTGCGTGAGCTGCAAGCCGGTCGTGAGGTGGCAATCACTCCGGATGGCCCCAAGGGACCGGCGGAGAAATTTGCTCCCGGCGCTCTGGTAGCAGCGCAGAGATCCGGGTCGTTCATCCTTCCAGTCGCGGTATCCGCGACTTCCTCCTGGCGTCTGAAAAGTTGGGATCGGTTTATGATTCCAAAGCCATTCGCGCGGGTGACCATTGCTTACGGTGTACCGACGAAGGTGCTGGCAACGAACCCGCGCGCGGCGGCGGAGGAAGCTCCGCGTTTCGAGCGCTTACTGAGCGACACAGTAGGTCTCGCCGGTGCCTGATCTGCGGAGATTAATAGAAACCGCGTGGAGCGGTCGCGGGCGGAGGGCGAGGACGCTGCGCGCGATACTTACCCCGCTCGAGATCGCTTACCGCGGCGCCGTTTCGATCAGAGGTTGGATGTACGACTCAGGTGTGCTGACGACCGAAGATTTTTCGGTTGCCGTAGTGAGCGTGGGTAATCTCTCGGTTGGCGGGACCGGAAAGACTCCGGTCGCTGCCTGGATCGCGCGCACTCTGACGGAGCGCGGAATCAAGCCCGCGATTGTGCTGAGAGGTTATGGCGGGGACGAAACGCTCGTTCATCAGAGATTGAATCCCCACGTTCCGGTGATCGCAGCGCGCGATCGTCCACGCGGTATCAGGGAAGCGATCGCGCAAGGAGCCGATGTCGTTATTCTGGATGACGCCTTCCAACATCGGCGCGCGGCTCGTGATGCCAACGTACTGCTCATCGATGCCGACTCGTGGTCCGGTACACCGCGCCTCCTGCCAGCCGGCCCGTGGCGCGAACCGCTTCGAGCCGCGAGGCGGGCCAGCTTGATCGTCATCACACGGAAGACTGCCGATAACTCGACCGTCGAAGCCACGCGTCGCGCTGTCGCCGCGAGCGCGCCCAAGGTTCCGATCGCAGTTGTGCATCTCGCTCCGGGTGAGCTGCGCAGTACCACGACCGGGCAAACGCTACCGCTTCACGCCCTGCGCGGCGCAGACCTGACAGCGATTGCTGCGATTGCCGGACCCGAATCCTTCTTCAGACAGCTCACCGAGCTGGGAGCAGTGGTGCGACCGCACAGCTTCGCCGATCATCACGCATTTACGAAGAGCGAGGCGCGCTACCTCGCCGCTCAGGCGAGCAGCTCCGATTTCGTAGTTTGCACTCTCAAAGACGCGGTGAAACTGGAGTCCATGTGGCCTGCCGACGCAGGGTCATTATGGTATGTTTCACAGCGTTTGAAAATCGAGGATGGGCAGTCCGAAATCGATCGGATCCTCGACAGTATTCTCCCGACCGCGCACTGAAACCTGCCGACATCACGCTGAAAATCACAATTCATGGCTACTGACTATCGAATCCCCGCTCACAAGCTGGTTAGACCCGACAAGGATCGCTTTCTCGATGAGGAGAATCCGTTCGAAGCAATGATGTCGCGATTCGACAAGGCCGCGGAGCTCCTCGACCTCGAGCCGGGTCTTTACAAAGTTCTGCGACAGGCCGAAAAGCAGGTCATCGTTTCGATTCCGGTGATGAAGGACAACGGCGAGGTGGAGGTCTACGAGGGATATCGCGTTCAGTACAACACGTCCCGTGGCCCCGCAAAGGGCGGAATAAGATTCGATCTGAACGTGACCCTCGAGGAAGTGAAGGCGTTGGCGGCATGGATGACGTGGAAGTGCGCCGTCGTGAATATTCCGTTCGGTGGTGCCAAGGGCGGCGTCAGGTGCGACCCGCTCGCTATGAGTGCGAGCGAGCTCGAGAAACTCACGCGTCGTTATACGTCGGGGATCATCAACATGCTCGGCCCCGATTCAGATGTGCCCGCGCCGGACGTCAACACGAACGAGCGCGTGATGGCCTGGGTGATGGATACCTACTCAATGCACGTTGGCCACACCGTCACCGCGGTCGTGACGGGAAAACCAGTGGAGCTTGGCGGATCCCTCGGCAGACGGGAGGCTACGGGCAGAGGGTGCATGATCGTCACCAAGGAAGCCCTGAAGCACCTCGGCATGCCGGTGAAGGGAACCACCGTCGCCATCCAGGGATTCGGCAACGTCGGATCAGTTGCCGCGCAGCTGCTGGCCCGCGAGGGCTGTAAGATCGTGGCGATCGGTGATCGCTCGGTCGCCTTGTACAATACGAGCGGAATCGACGTGGATGACGCCATTGCCTACGTGAAGAAGCACCGGTCGCTCGAAGGCTACGACAAGGCTGACGCGATCTCCGGTTCGGAGCTGCTGACGCTCGACGTCGACGTGCTGCTTCCCGCCGCACTTGAAAACGTGATAACGACCAAGAACGCCGGAGACATCAAGGCGCGCATTATCTGTGAGGGCGCGAACGGGCCCACGACCGCGGCCGCGGACTCCATACTGGATGAGAACGGCATCTTCGTCATCCCTGACATTCTCGCGAACGCTGGAGGCGTCACCGTCTCGTACTTCGAGTGGGTACAGGATCGCGG
>JAXDME010000044.1:0-3693 GCA_034666285.1 Gemmatimonadaceae bacterium
ACTCACCGAGACCGTTGAAAGAGTAGGGCGACGTGCGGGGCTTGAACGCGCCCCCGCGCAGCATCACCGCACCCATGCTCTTCACACGATTCGCGATGCTCACGATCATCTCGGCGCTTTCCACCGAACATGGCCCGGCGATAACGGCGATCGCGGTGCCGCCAATCGTCACAGTGTCGCTTATTCGCACGGGGCGCG
Source organism: Gemmatimonadaceae bacterium (assembly GCA_034666285.1). GTDB lineage: Bacteria > Gemmatimonadota > Gemmatimonadetes > Gemmatimonadales > Gemmatimonadaceae > UBA4720. The sequence continues at coordinate 199 of JAXDME010000044.1, forward strand.
TCGATCTGCCGACACCCCCGCCCGGCGCATGAGCGGCAAGTCGGTACGGACGCGAGCCATCGTTGGTTGGAAATCCACCCGTGGCCTGGGGCCGCGCGATCTTCAAATGTGCCGACTCGGATTTTATCATGACTGTCCCGACCGTGAGTTGAGAGTTTCGTTCGTGCATTCGCGGGGCAGTAATAAAAAAGCCCCCGCGTTTGCGGAGGCCCTTGGTCTGTCTGCGATGCTGAATGAACTCTACCGCACGCGCGACCCGGGCCCCCGTCGGTTATAACCGAAGAGTCCGAAGTAATACGTCGCGCTAAACCAGTTGCGGGTCATGGTCGCAACCTAGGATGGGTTGACGGAAAAGTAAAGTGACAACTCCGATCCGGGCCGGAAACGTCCCGGCGTAATGAACTCTCACCTGGCCACTGTGCCGCTGACAACTCGCACCCGTTCAGTTGCAGTCAGCTCCGGAGCCATGAGGTTCCGGATGTCCTGCTCGTCGAGCAGCTTCTTTCTGTCAGCCAGCTCCTTGAACCGCACAAACAAAAGCCCGAGCTCCTCCTCGTTCAGCTTGTAGCCAAGCGATTCCGTCTTGGCCCGCAACGCGTGCCTGCCGGAGTGCTTGCCCAGCACGAGCCCGATCCCGTTCCATCCAACTGTGTCGGCGCTCATGATCTCGTACGTGAGCCTGTTTTTGAGAACGCCATCCTGATGTATCCCCGCTTCGTGCGCGAACGCGTTCGCGCCGACGATCGCCTTGTTCGGGGGGACGTCGATACCCGTGCACTCTGACACCAGCCGCGACGTGCGCGCGAGCTCGCGCGTCTCGATGTTCGTGTAAAGGCCGAAGAACGAGCGCCGTGTGTGCAGCGCCATTACGAACTCCTCCAACGCGGCATTTCCCGCCCGCTCACCGATACCGTTGATCGTGCACTCCGCTTGTCTCGCGCCCGCCCGTACCGCGTCGAGAGAGTTGGCCACGGCGAGGCCGAGGTCATTGTGACAGTGCGCAGAGATTGTCACGCGCTCTACGCCGGGGACGTTTGCACGCACTCCCGCGATGAGCGCCCCGTATTCATCCGGTGTTGAATAGCCGACAGTATCCGGAACGTTCAGCGTCGTCGCGCCACTCTGGAGTGCCGCGGTCAGAACCTCATGGAGAAATGTCGGATCGGAGCGCGCAGCATCCTCCGCGGAGAACTGCACGTCGCCGCCGAGCGATGCGGCGTGGCACACGGAGGCGACGACAGCAGCGAGCACCTGCTGGCGCGTCATACCCAGCTTGTCCTTCATGTGGACGTCGGACGTGGCGAGAACGATGTGGATCCGCGCATTCGCCGCCGGCTCGACTGCGCTCCAGCAGCGGTCGATGTCCGGTTTACGGGCGCGCGCCAATCCGCAGATCGTCGGACCGTCGGCTACCCCTACCTCCCGCGCGATCTCGTGCACCGCAGCCCAGTCGCCGTCCGATGCTGCGGGAAATCCAGCTTCGATGATATCCACACGCAGTCGTGCCAACTGATGCGCGATGCCGAGCTTCTCGACGAGCGTCATCGTGCAACCGGGAGCCTGCTCGCCGTCGCGCAGTGTGGTATCAAAGATCTTGACGCGCGCGTCCTCGCTCATGCGCTCGCCGCCCCCGGTACTACTTCCTTGGCGTTCACGAATGGCATCATCCGCCTCAGAGAACGACCAACATCCTCGATGCGGTGTTTGGTCTCCGCCGCGCGCGTGCGCTTGAACCGTGGCTGACCCGAGGCGGTTTCCGCAATCCACTCGCGCGCAAAGGATCCGTCGCGGATCTCCGCCAGCAGCTCTCGCATCGTCTCGCGCGTTCTCTCGTCGACAATCCGCGGACCCGCCACGTAATCCCCGTACTCGGCCGTGTCCGACACCGAGTAGCGCATGTAGTTCAATCCGCCCTGATACATGAGATCCACGATCAGCTTGAGCTCGTGCATACACTCGAAGTACGCGACTTCCGGCTGGTATCCGGCGTCGACCAGAGTTTCGAACCCGGCTTTTACGAGCGCCGAGACTCCGCCGCAAAGCACCGCCTGTTCGCCGAACAGATCCGTCTCTGTCTCTTCCTCGAACGTCGTGATCAGCGTTCCCGCGCGCGTCGAGCCAATCGCCTTGGCGTACGCGAGCGCGTCGTCGAGCGCGTGACCCGACGCGTCCTGATGCACCGCCACCAGCGCCGGCACTCCACCGCCCTGCTGAAATACCTCGCGCACACGATGTCCCGGTGCTTTCGGGGCAACCATGCTGACATCGACGCCAGCTGGGGGAAGAATCTGCCCGAATCGGATATTGAATCCGTGCGCGAACATCAGCGTCTTGCCGGGCGCCAGCTTCGGCTCGATGTGATCGCAATACAGCTTCGCCTGCACTGTGTCAGGGGCCAGGACCATGATCACCTGCGCCTGGTCAGTGGCATCGCTCACACTGGCGACGGCGAGTCCCGCCTTGCTGGCGGCGTCATTACTCTTGGAGTCCTCGCGCAATCCAACCACGACGTCCACGCCGCTGTCTTTTAGATTCAGCGCGTGCGCATGGCCCTGGCTGCCGTAGCCGATGATCGCCACCCGCTTTCCCAGGAGGCGGCCCACATCGGCGTCGGCGTCGTAGTAGAGTTTCGTCATGTATTCCTCAGGCTACGCCGTCGGCCTGCGACCACCATGGGCGACCCTTGTCGTCGGCGGGGACGGGCTGTTCGCGTGGACTCGCGGTACCAAGTGCCATAGCAAGGCTTCCGGAGCGCATTGTCTCGCAGGCGCCGAACGTCTTTGCGCGCGCGATCATCTCGCCAAGCCGCGCGGGCGTGTCGGTCATCTCGACGACGACGCTTTGCGGACTATTGCCGATAACCCGCGCGCCGAATCTCTCGACAATCGCCCTGATCTCGGCCCGCCGCGCCTCTGCCGCCTGGATCTTCACCAGCGCCGTCTCTCTCACCACGAACTTCGCATGCGTCACGTCAGTCACCTCTAGTACCTCGATTAAGCGGTTGAGTTGTTTCATCGTCTGGTCGACGTTCTCCGTGTCGACGAGTACGGTCGTGCGTTTTACTCCGGGCGTCTCGCTCTCACCGAATGCGACGCTGTGCACCGACAGACCGCGGCCGCGCAGCAATCCCAGCAGGCGGTTCATCGCCCCGGGCCGATCTTCGACGAGCGCAATCAGCGTGTGCCTCACGCGCTCGCCTCGACGCGAGTAATCATTTCGCCGATGCTGTTTCCGGGCGGCACCAGCGGGAACACGTTTGCTTCGCGCTCCACTCTGAAGTCGAGCACCACCGACCCGTCGTGATCCCATGCCGCGCGAATCGCCTCGGCCGCGTCTTCGATGCGATCGACCGTGAACCCGCGCAGCCCGTACGCTTCGGCAAGTCCGGCGAAGCTCGGCCCCGACAGCGGCGTACCGCTGTAGCGCTTTCCCTCGAACAGCTGCTGCCACTGCCTAACCATGCCGAGGTACCCATTGTTGACGATGGCGATCTTG
>JAXDME010000045.1:0-8983 GCA_034666285.1 Gemmatimonadaceae bacterium
CATCACAGGTTGGGCTCAGATCAATCAGAGCTACGACACGAGCCTGGATGATGTCCGACGGAAAGTGAAGTACGATCTGGAGTACCTGCAACGTCAGGGTGTGGGCGAAGACCTCATGATCATGGCGAAAACGGTACCCGTCATGATCTTCCGCAAAGGCGGCTGGTAGGCGCTCCTCAGGGGCGAGAAGCGCGAGGCACCGGAGGCCAGACCTCAACCCCCACCTCGGCATAAGCTTGCGTGGCCGCATCAGGCTCACGGTCTCCAACCGCATCCCGCAGCATCCAGCCAGCGCACAGCCCCAAAGCGTTGAGAGCCTGGACGAGTAGATGCAGCGGCGCTACGAGAATGGCAAACGGGATTCCGCGGGCTTTTGCAAAGAACGCGTACGCAGGGAGGTTGAGTGCCACTGCTCCCAGCAGAACGATTGCCGCCTTCACGAACGCGTTCGGGGTTGGGAGAAAGGCTGCCGAGAACGCCAGGAAGCACAGCGCTGCAAAGGCCGGTGCCAAGGCGCGGCTGAGTGTGAACACGACCTCACTCGGCACAGCCACGCGTGTGCGCTGATATCCGAGCGATCGCGCAAGCAATGCACTTCGATGCCAGACTTCGCGGCAAACTGAACGCAGCTTCCAGTGCTTGAGACCCGTGATTCCCAGATCTCTGCTCGAGAACACGTTGTGACCGGAATCCTCGAGTCGATGCGCGAACTCGATTCCTTCGAGGCCTACTGTCTCGAAGCGCCATTCGTCGTACATTCCCGCCGCGAAAAAGACGTCACGTCGGACGACGGCGCAGGGTGATGCAACGTTTCCACTTGTCCCTGCCTGGCTTTGCTCGCCGAAGTGAAGCAGCAAATTCCAATACTGCGACACCAGGTTCTGCGCTCCTGCCCCCTGATCGTGTGAGGCGGAAACCGCGTCTAGCTCAGGATGATCGTACAGCATTCTCAGCATCCGCGGCAGCGTGTCTGGCCGTACCATCGCGTCAGCGTCTACGAAGGCCAACACTTCGCCTTGAGCCAGCTCTGCGCCCCGATTTCGCGCGTACGCCCCTCCTGATCTGCGCGCTGTCAGACGAACAACGGTATCGGCGTACCTCGCCGCGACCTCCGGTGACCAGTCGCTACTCGCGTCATCGACTACGATCAGCTCGTAGTCATCACGTGGTATCTCACTGGCGAGAATCGCAGTCAGCACGCGTGTGAGCGTCGCAGTGCCATCGCGCACGGCGACCACGACTGACAGCGGGCGGCTAGAAGACATTTCCCGCGATTAGCTCAACATGACCAGTGGAGCGTCGGCGTCGGCGGGCAGGAGTGCGCCACTGAGCAGGGTGACTATGTCCCCCGGAGCCTGCCGCATGGCGAGCTCTCGCAAGTCCTCGGTGGTCGTTCCCGCGGGAGCCAGCAGGAATTGCGCGTCACCCACGCTTCGCTGCAACGCGCTCAGATTGGTGGGCTGCCCAGCGCAAGCCACCACGATATCGATGTCCTGATTCCCGTGCGCACGAAGACGTGCAGCCAGCCGCTCTGGAGATACGACGTGGTTCTCCGGAAGTACCACGATCAGCGAAACTCTGGGAGTGCGGCGCGGCACTGACCGATTCTTTTCGCGGTCAAAGGGCGACAGTGAAGGGCTAGTCAACTCTGATCTTGCCGTCACCATTGTTTCCGCGAAGGCCTGCGCCTGGCTCGCGCGGTCCGAGCCCGCGTCAACCTCAGTACCAATTGGAACCATTGAATACCTCGAGAAAGTCGAATCCTTCCCTACTCAACTCAGCTCGCGCCGTGAACAGCGCTTGATCGATCTCAGCGAACCCGATGCAAACGCCATCGAGGGCAAATCCCATACTTCGCGCGGCCTCGCGCAAGCCCTTACACAGTCTTCACTTAGACAAGTCCGGTAGCATGAAGCTGCGCGTGACGCGCCACGTTTGCGTTGCGCAGTTGCTACATCAAATACCTTGGCGGACGGCGAGGCGAACAGGGTCAACCGCGCGTAATCGAAGGCCTCGGCGTCGGATCCCAGATCACGAGTCGCGTTCCACGAAGGGCGTCAACCCAAGCGAGGAAGCCCGCCGTGACAGCCGCAACGACGAAACCGGCCAGGGTGAGAGGCTTGAACGTGATGGAACTTCCGAATCTGATGGCTGCCGCACCTGCCACCACACCAAACGCAAATACCGCGAGCAGGATTGTCGCGACAGCGTCAGTCGTCGCGAGAAACGCCAGCGCTAGAATCGCCACAGGCATAAGCAGGTATGGCACCCACCGAAAAAGCTTGTGGCTAACCAGCATTATTGCGAAAGCGCCGTATTTGAACGGATTCAAGAGTGAGCGGAAGTAGAATAAGGTGTTGAGCCCGCGCGCCATCGTGCGTGTCTTGCGCTTCATTTCGACCCGAATCTCCGAGGTCCGTGGAACGAAGCAGATGGCTGCTGGCACGCTAACGGATCGGTATCCTTGTTCTCGAGCCACCAAGGTCGATGCGAAATCCCAGCTTAGTCCGGACGGCAGTGGTGCCACACGAATCGAACGCCGTATCCCATAGAAGCATCCGCTCGCGCCAACGATTGACCCAACTCGCGTCTCGAGACCGCGAAGCCACATTTCGTAACCTGTGTAACCTGACTCTGCTCCAGCCTCCCGCTTGCCGGCGGCACCGACGCTGATGTCACGTCCCGATGCAACTCCCACGTTCGGGTCGTCGAACGCGCGAACCAGATGCTTGAGCGAGCCAGGCGCTATCGCTACAGTCGCGTCGACGTTCACAATGATCTCTCCTCGAGCAATCGCCACTGCCGCGTTCTCCGCGGCTGTTTTGCCCCGCCTGCTCGGCGCGCGCATTAGCTCGACCCCTCGCCCACCGAGATTTCGCACTACTTCATCCGTACCGTCATCCGACGCGTCGGAGAGAACGAGCAGTTGGAGCCTGTCTGAGGGGTAGTCAAGCTCGAGGAGACGTTCGAGGGTCTCAGCAATAGTGGACACCTCGTTGTAAACCGGAACCGTGACCGTCACGGAGGGCCAACCATCGAACTGCGCGCTATCAATACGTTCCGGGCGGCGTCGTGCTAAAGCCCAGATGATCGCCGGATAACCAACGTATGCATAGAGCGCTATGACGATTGGCGCGGCGGCTACAACAACGGCGAGAGCTAACACTGAAATGGATTGGAGTTGGGAAAGTTCGGCCGCCCGATCCTGGCGCCAATCTCTGCTGCCAGCGTCCGCGCGGTAGCACGGAGTGGCGAGCCAGGGCGCCATCCTGCACGCCCTGCTCGGTCGTTGTCAAAGCATTGCTCATGCCGGGGCTGGGTCCACCCAACTGACTGTGGCGTAGCAAGTTACGCTCACGGAGATCATTCGCGTGGGGCACGTTGACGTCATTGTGTTGCGGTGATGCGACGCTGGCGAACACTCAGCGGTGGCATCGATAGTCGGCCGCGCCGCTGCTACCGGGTTCGTTCCTTCAAACCACGAGATCGGTTCAGTTGGCCACTATGCGATAAACGTCGTCGACGGCATCCAGCCAGGAGCCAAGACTGAACGACTTAAGCAACCTCTCTCGCGCGCGTTGGCTGCGGCTCGCCGCGCCCGCGGCATCGCGTTCCAACTCGGCGAGGGCCTCCGCGATTGCGCGGGGATCTTCGGTGGGTACGAGCACGGCATGTGAGTCGTTGATTATGTGAGGTACGCCGCCAACGCGCGTGGCAATGATTGGCACACCGGCGTTCATCGCCTCGAACAGAGTGATGGGCGCACCCTCGGTGCGAGAGCTGAGGACGAACGCATCAAAGGCGCTCAAAAGGGAGCCCGCGTTGGCGATAGACCCATGCCACGTAACGCGATCGCTGACTCTCAGCGCCTCTGCCTGTTGGCGGAGCCGAGCGAATTCAGCTCCGTCACCGATGATCGAGAGCCGCCATCTCGGATGGCACTCAGCCAAAGCCTCCAACATCACGTCGGCACCTTTTTCCGTCGAAAGTCTGCCAACCCAACCGGCCACCAGCGTACTGGCCGGCAGGCCGAGTGCTTTTCGCGCGGTCGCGCGTGACACTGTCGCTACCAATGGCTTAAACCCGTTGGGGATGCAGTGGATTTTCATCGGCGGCACGCCGTCGTCAGCGAGGCGCTGAGCCAAGGGCGAGGAGACGGCGATGACAGCATCAGCACGCCTTAGCGCGAACATCTGAAGCCATTCGTAAAACCGATTGCGGCGCCCGCCACCAGTGAATCCGTGCGCAGTGCTCACAGTCGGAATATCGTGCGCCCGGGCAACCGTTCCCCCAATCAGATCGGCGCGGTATCCGTGAGTATGTATTATCCCGGGCCGCAATCGCATCACCAGCGCACCAAGCGACCGATATTCCCGAAAATAGCTCCGCGCACCAACTACTATAGGAGTGACGGGAATGCCAAGTGCTTCCAGCTGTTCTATGAATGGGTGATTGTGCGCGCTGCCGGGTTCGACCACCGCGGCGACGTGCACGGAAGTAGGGCGCCCGGTCGACATCATCGCTACTACGCGCTCGAGCCCACCTTCCCGCATAGGGGCGAGTATGTGAAGAACCAGGGGGTTGTCGCTGGTCATTAGCTCAAATGGTGTTTGCAACCGCGCGTCCGAGTCCGACAACCGCAGGAGGATCGTTGGTGGCGAAAGCGAAGCACTACCATTTCATGTGTTCGCCTTTTATTTCTAACAAGTCGTATGGCCTGGACACGGAGTACGAGACACGAGACTGATGGGCCGTTGAGACGAGTAACATTTGAATCGCCGCGATCGGGCACGGAGTTCGCCAATCGGCGTGCCACTTGGAAGCGCAGTGTTGCGGCCCATGACTGGCCCTTCGACTCAAATTAGCTCAACAGCCGTGACCCTTCGCATCGAACGATCGTCGCCCATGTGTAGGAATAATAGCTCGCCACCCATGGTGAGCGTTTTGATAAGTAGCACCGCACCAGTACGGCAGGATCGCGAGCCTCCACGGAGGTGGGCGACAAAGGCAAACCCGGTGAAAACCGGCGACGCAAAGCCACGAGGCTAAAGCGCGTTCTGCGCGCTAAGCCAGTCGAGCCGCCGAAACACACTTGCAAGGAGAACGCATGTCAATGCGTATTATGATCCTGGCAGTGACCGGCTTCGTTGTCAGTGTCGCTGCATGCTCGTCATATGGTACTTCGGTCGTTGAGGTCAAGAAGACTCCGGCTCGAGTTGCCTCAGTTTCCGTCACAGTGCCCTCCTCGCTTAGCGCCGGCCAAACGGTGCGCGGTGTCGCGGTAACTAAGGACGCGAATGGAACGCTCCTGACTGGTCGGCCGATCGCCTGGTTCACGTCCAGCGGGTCCATCGCCAGCGTCACCGACTCCGGAGTGATTTCAGCCGTTGCGCCGGGCACTGCTGTCCTCAGCGCGGTCAGCGAAGGCGTGTCGGGTCAGGCGACTGTGGCTGTTGTGCCGCCGCTCCCCGTGTCCATCGCCAGCGTGGCCGTTACGGTCAGCCCTTCGTCGGTACTCATTGGCCAGGTAGCGCACGCCGCCGCGACTCTCACGGATTCCGCTGGAAATCAGATTCTCGGTCGCCCAGTGACATGGCAGAGCTCAAACGCCGGAGTCGCGACGATTACTCAGACCGGTGACGCTACTGCAGTTGGTGCGGGCACCACGACGGTCTCCGCCTCGAGCGGGGGAATGACCGCTTCGACGACGCTTAGCGTCAGTGCTCCTGCTCCAATTCCCGTGGCATCTGTCTCGGTGTCGCCGGCAACTGTCAGTCTGACAATTGGAGCGTCGGCGCAGCTGTCGGCGATCACGCGCGATGCCAATAGCAACGTGCTCACCGGGCGTGTAATCGGCTGGAGCTCTGCGAATACTGCAATCGCAACTGTCTCGGCGTCTGGTCTTGTCACAGCAGTCGCCGCCGGAAATGTGTCGGTCTCGGTTTCGAGTGAGGGACAGAGCGCTTCGGCGTCGATCACGGTAAGTGCTCCCGCTCCCGTTCCAGTAGCGTCCGTCTCGGTATCGCCCGCAACGTCGAGTGTGCAGGTCGGAGTTACGGTGCAGCTTTCTGCCGTCACACGTGATGCCAGCAATAACACGCTCACCGGACGTGTCGTCTCATGGTCGAGCGGAAATACCAGCGTTGCTTCCGTAAATTCTGGTTCGGGTCTGGTCACGGCTGTCGGTGTTGGATCCACGACGGTCACTGCCACCAGCGAGGGCAAGACAGGAACGGCGACGATCACGGTGAACACGCCGCCTCCTGTTCCGGTGGCCACCGTATCGGTTTCACCGGCATCATCGAGCCTGTTGGCTGGTGCTACGCTTCAATTATCGGCGACGACACGTGATGCGAGCAACAACGTCCTCACCGGACGTGTGGTTGCGTGGTCGAGCGGGAACTCAGGAGTCGCTTCAGTGAATTCGACCACTGGCCTTGTCACTGCGGTCGGCGCTGGATCAGCGACGATCACGGCCACCAGTGAGACGAAGACCGGCAGCGCGAGCATCACGGTAACCGTGCCCGCACCTGTTCCTGTAGCAACTGTAACAGTTTCTCCATCCTCATCGAACGTCGTCGTCGGCGCCACTACGCAGTTGTCGGCGACCACGCGTGATGCAAACAACAACGTGCTCAACGGTCGGGTCGTCACCTGGTCGAGTGGGAATACGAGCATTGCGTCGGTCAATTCGAGCTCAGGGCTGGTCACGGCTGTGGCAGTAGGATCGGTCACGATCACCGCGACCAGTGAAACGCAAACCGGAACCGCGACGATCAATGTTCAGGCACCACCGCCGCCAGGATCCACAAACGAGCCGTCGGGAATGACGCTTCTCAACGAGCGTCCGTTCAACTCGCTCACCGAAAACCCGGGCTGGATTACGAACGGACTGTCGATCACTCAGGACGCGACTGCGCCGAAATCTCCATCCAATGTCATTCGCGCGACGTATCCGGCTGGATTCGCGGGCGGATCTTCGCCAGGGACTGCAGAATTTTCGCACCCCGGCCATCGCGTTATCTACATCTCGTACTGGGCGAAGCTGTCCGCAAACTTCTGGGGCCACCTGACGGGCGTCAACAAGCAGCTCTACGAATGGGGCAACGGCAACGGCATCTTCTACTTCGAGGCCGCGGGAGTGGGCAGCGGCAGTCTGACGCCGCGAGTGGTGCTGCAAGGAACACCGGCGGACGCTGTGCTCTCACCGAACCTCGTTCCAACCGCGAGGATTCCGCGCGGTGTCTGGTACAACGTAGAAATCGTGCTCAACGGAAACAGCTCGGGCGCGGCGGACGGGTCAGTGGATTGGTGGTTGGATGGTGTTCACATCGGGAGCTACTCCGGCCGTCAGTTCACAAGCGGCGCGACGTCGTGGGGCATATTTCAGTTCCAACCTGTGTGGGGCGGCGTTACCGATGTCGTTCCGGCCACGATGACTCAGGATTGGGACCACTTCTACATCAGCGGAAAAAACTAGGCAGGAATTGGTGAATAAGAAAAGACCGGCCGTCTCAGAATATTGAGACGACCGGTCTTTTTGTTCGAGGAGAACTCCGCCTAGCGGAACAAACAATTCGACCGCTTAGGGAAAATTGAGCTTCCGTGCTCAGAATGGCGCGAGCACCGGCTCTCTAACCCGATCGGCTGTCAACCAACGATTCTCCCACGCACGGAACATTACGACGGCCCATATCCCGGCGGAGTTTGTCGCATTGCCCGCGAGGAATCGGTCCCACTCTCTGCGGACGACTGTGCTCCTGAGAGCTCCATCGGTTTCACCGGAAAGGAGAAGATCGCCAGCCCAATTCCGGAGTGGACCCGCGAGCCACTCCGCCAGCGGAACCGAAAACCCCATTTTCTGCCGATCCACCATCGTCCGAGGAACGTGCTTGTAGAGAATTTCCCGCAGAATCCATTTTCCACGGCCATCGCGAACTTTGAATTTGCGTGGGAGGCGCCAAGAGAACTCGACCACACGGTGGTCCAGGATCGGCACGCGCGCCTCGAGACTGACGGCCATGCTCGCACGATCCACCTTCGCGAGAAGATCGTCGGGCAAATATGAAGTCTGGTCAGCCAGCATCATCCGCTCCATGAGAGCGAGTCGAGCATCGCGTGGGGGAACGTTTAAGGAGTTTCCCAGCTCACCACCACCGACGACGAGTTCTCCTGGGTCCTGCCAAGCCGAAAGCAGCGATCGATACATTCCTTGCGTTGATTCCTCGCGCAGCAAATCGCCGAGCTTGTGCATCTTTTCGCCCAACAGCCGGGTGTGGCCGGCAGCCGGGAATACCGGCCGGAGTGTGTCACGCATCCGGTCCCACGTACGCGGCGAAACGCTGGTCAGTCCAGACGCGGAGATCCTTCGGAGCGTGCCAGGCCAGCGCTGAACTCCCGCGATCAGTCGCTCGCCCTGGATGTACCTATTGTAGCCACCGAATAACTCATCCCCGCCGTCACCCGTGAGCGCGACCGTGACTTCTCGACGCGCGAGCTGAGAGACAAGATAGGTTGGAATCTGCGAAGGGTCTGCGAGCGGCTCGTCGAACATCTCGGCCAACCGGGGGATAACAGCGAGCGCATCGGCTCCGGTGACGTGAAGCTCCGTGTGATCGGTCCCGAGATGCTGCGCGACGGCCCTCGCATGGGCAGCCTCGTCGAACTCGTGCTGGTCAAATCCGATGGTGAACGTCTTGACGGGTCGGTCTGCCGATGCCTGCATCAACGCGACGACCGTCGACGAATCGATCCCGCCTGAAAGAAGTGCCCCGAGCGGAACATCCGCCTGCATCCGTAGGCGCACTGCGTCGGTAAGAAGTGTTTCCAGCTCGGCGACCGCTTCCTCGTCCCCGCCACGGAATTGCGCCGCCAGACCTTCATTCGCTGCGGTCTCGGCAGACCAGAATGGAATCGAGGCCGGCAGTGGGACGCCAGGATCGGCGATTGTAAGGATGTGTCCTGGGAGCAGCTTGAAAGCGTG
>JAXDME010000046.1:0-5626 GCA_034666285.1 Gemmatimonadaceae bacterium
CCCGGTAACACAGCCCGCGCGCGCGGCCGGCAACGCAGTAACGTTCGAGCCCGGCGCTCGCACCGCATGGCACACGCATCCACTCGGTCAGACGCTGATTGTCACGTTCGGTTTTGGCTGGGCGCAGCGCGAAGGCGGTCCGGTCGAGGAGATCCGTCCCGGAGATGTCGTTTGGTTCGAGCCGGGCGAGAAGCACTGGCACGGTGCGTCGGCGACGACGGCGATGCAGCACATCGCCATTCAGGAATCGCTCGACGGGAAGGCTGTGGACTGGATGGAGAAGGTCAGTGAGGCGCAGTACCGGCGCGACTAAGACACACGATACCGAGACCTTACTCGAGAATCTGGATCTCAGGGTAGAGTGAGGATGACAGGCTTACGGCTGAACCGGTCGGCCCTTTCAAATGTGCGTCAAAGAATGATCGTAAGCAGTAAGCGGTAATCGCGAGTTGGCGAGGCCCGTCGATGCCGAGTTTGCCAAACGTTCTGAGGATCCCGCGCACCATGCGGCTTTTCAGCAGCGCACCGTCATCGCTGAAGGTGAAATGGTTCGCACCACGGATCGCGACGCGCAGCCTCTCGTCGCGAGGGAGACGATCGTAAATCGACTGGATATCGGCCAGGATTCTACGGGTCTGCGGATCGTTCGAATGGATCTCGTCGCTCAGGACAAACATGAACGGCTGATGTAGGCCGTCCCGAACGACGCTGCCGAGTGGAGCGCCGTCGACGTCGATGCCGGCTTTGCATCTGGAATCGTCGTGACAAAATTGTGCGGCTGTCGCCCCGCCAAGGGAATGACCAAACACTCCCACTCGGGTCATGTCGAGCCGGCCTTTGAACTTGCCGGACGAGTCGGTTGAATTCAGCAGCTGCAACCGATCGAGCACGAACGCGATGTCTCCGGTCCATGCGGACAGCAGTTTGTTGACAAGACTAGCTGAATCAGCGGACCCGATAGCGAGCTCTGGATTGTTCTCCGGTCTTCTCGTCATCACTCGGCCGTCCGGGAAAACGACGACGTTCGTCCGATACGGCGCGTCGAAGCCAACGACGACGTAGCCGTGACTGGCAAGATCTTCGGCGAGCGTGGAGTAATTCACCACCTGGGCGGACGCACCCCCTCTCATGATCAGGACCGCGTATGATTTCTGTTGCGGCGCCACATTGGAGTTGAGGAGACTGTGTCCATGAACTTTCGATGGATCTCTCGTCAGCAGCCTGAAAATCAGCGGCGCCTTGGCGTAGTCGCCCTTCGGTCGCATTTGCGCCGGCACGTAGTCAGCGGTGATCGCCGAATCTCCCGTTACGGACGGGTACCAGATCCAGACAAGTAGCTCCCGCTTCGTTCCGGGTAGCGGTGCGAGCGAGTCGAGCTTTACGTTGTCCGTCCAGTCATATATCGAGCGACCGACCGCGAAGGATCCGGTTGGGGTTGGAAGTGTGAGCTCGCTCCGCCGTTCCAGCCGCAGGGACAAGAACACGACGCCGATGCCGACAACCCCAAACATGATCAATCCTGCGCAACCTCTGAGTATTCGACTCCGTGCTCGCCTTTCAGACATCGGGCCTCGTGAGCTGGATTGCCATAGTATGGCAAACTACTTTGTAGCATAAAGTCGGCAGGCGCTCTTGTCAATACAGGCCTATGAGTCAATGTGCCGGTTGCACCGTATCCACCGTCGTCACACCGCTCGGCTGCTTCTGCCTCAACACGAATGTCAGAGGTCGCCTGAGAGAATCGAGTATCGCCCGCTGTTTCGGAGTTAGCACAGCGCGCAGCTCCGCATCGACCGAATCCGAGATATTCCGAAGTCGCGCCGCGACTTCCAGCATTGCTTGACGGCTGTGCGGAGCACTTCGGTTCAGAATCGCTTCCGCCTGCGCGCGCTGAATATGATCGAGTCGAAGCTTGTCGAGCACTTCCGACATATCCCGTACGACCGCCGTTCTAGAGGTGACCCTGTCGATCACCAATCGCTCTCCTGCAACGCCTACGGCGATTCCCGTCGCAAAGGTCAGCGCGATGATCAAAACGCCGGCTAGTCTCGATCGCGAGTCATTCGATGGGTTCATCGGCCGTATCCCTCAAATGCGAAAAGAAGTTCACCGTTCGTGGGCACATGATTAGTGCGCGCCCAATGGGCGAGTACCACGTCCGGCCGTGCGGGCTGCGTTGCGAGGGGTGTGAGCGCCAGAGAAGTCGCTGCAAGGATAAGAATGATCGCTGCAGCCGCAATCAACGGGCGGGCAAATGCGTGCAGCTCACCAATCAATCCGGATCGCGACCTCGCGCGACGAATAGCGTTTATCCTGATCGCGTTGCTGATGATCCGATCCGCGTCAGGATGAAAACCTTCTTTGATCGGCCGTAAATCCATTCGGCCTGGGTCGGGGCTCTCAATCATGATCCGGCTCCAGCGTGGCGTAGTTTCCCAGAAGCTCTCGCATCTTCTTCCTTGCGTCGCTCAGATGCCTGCGAGACATAAGCAGCGAGAGGTTCATGCGACTGGCAATCTCTGCGTGTCGCCAGCCTTCCAGGTCGTGAAGCAGCAACACCTCGCGCTGGGCCTCACTCAAGTGAGACAGCGCCTCCAAAAGCTGCTCCCGTAGTTCGCCCTGCTGAACTCCCGCGTCAGATTGGACGGCTGAAGCCAGCCCGAGGTGAGAGTCAATCGATTCAGCACTCCGAATCTGCTGGTATGCGCGCCTATTGTGCGCCGTGTTTCTCACGATGCTCAAGAGCCACCCACCGAAGCGCGCCGGATCACGGCAGCTATCAATCCGCTCGAGACACCTAATGAATGCATCCTGACACACGTCCTCAGCGTCGGCTGAATTTCCCAGGCTTCCAAGAGCGACGATATAGCACGCTCGGAAATATCGGCCTAGAAGCACATCGGCCGCGGCGTTATCCCCCAGGCGGACTCGAGCAACGAGAGACGCGTCCGATTCCATCATGCTTCTATAAAGGACAGCTGACCGGCAGAATCTGTGAGCGCCTGGTGGCGCACAGTTCACACTTTCCAACCGATGGCTGTCTTGAGAGCATACACAATCTGGAGTATTTGAGATGTCCCGCTTCCCACTACTGCTTTGCACCATCTTGCCCGTCTCCATCGCTCTCCAGGCGGGATCACGACTCAGTATCAAGCCCGAGTTGAAATCCGGGCTTGACTCATTGGTCACCCGTCTCGCGGCCCAGGACTCGTTCTCAGGCGTGGTATTGGTTGCCAGAAAAGGGGCCGTAGCGTACCAGCGCGCGGTCGGTTTGGCTGACCGCGAGCGCCGGGTGCCTATGACCGTCGACACCAGGATACAGATCGCTTCGACCACTAAACTTTTCACCCAGATCGCTATTCGCCAGCTCGAGCAGGCGGGCAGGCTCGCCCTCTCCGATACGGTAGGGAAATATCTTTCCGACTATCCCAACCGCACGGTGCGTTCAAAGGTCACAATCGAGCAGCTGTTGCAGCATCGGTCTGGAGTCGGGTCATTCTGGAACGCGCGCTTCGCCGCAACTCACGCCAGCGTTCGAACGATTGACGACTATCTGCGCCTTTTCGAGAATGACTCGCTGCTGTTCGAGCCCGGCACCAATGAGGCCTATAGCAACGGCGGATTCGTGATACTCGGCGCAATCATCGAACACGTGAGTGGCCTTTCCTATCACGAGTACGTGAAGCGGCACATTTTCGAGCCCGCCGGAATGAGCCAAACAGGTCCCTACGACAGCCGCTCGATTCGCCCTCGCTCAGCTGTGGGCTACACTTTTCAATCCCTGGGCGGAGCGGTAATCGGCGATCCACGCCTGGCCGGCGCGGGATCTCGACCCGGATACGCTCCCCCGTTCCAGGGCAATACATCGGTGACACAACCTCCGCCATCACGCGCCCGCGATTCAGCGCCAACCGGGATGCGGCTCATGATCATTGGCCCGGATGGACGCCAGCTCAGTCCGGAGGAAGCGCGTGCAGCCGTGGCGGACAGAGCCGCCGCCAACACTGTCCGCAGGCCCAACACCCAATTCGAGGCGGGAGTGTCCGGGCCCGCCGGAGATGATTTCTCAACGGTGGGTGATTTCCTGAAGCTCGCGAATGCACTGACCTCGAACAAATTGCTCGATCCCACGCGCACAGCCGCGGTGCTTGGACAACGCTACGCGACGGGCGGGGACTTCCGCGCCAACGGAGGCGGGCCCGGGGTCAACGCAGAGTTTTCCATTTTTCCCTCCGGCGACGTTGTTGTTGTTTTCTCGAACTATGATCCGCCAGCGGCAACCAGTATCGCTCAATTCATCCGGTCTGAACTCAAGAGTTCGTCTCAACCCTCCGCGAAGTAGGGTCGCTATGCTAGAATCATCCGCACCTTCATCGAGGACCAAAAGTCATGACCGCCCCAGCCCCGGCGTCAAATGCCGGAGTACGCTTTCCTCCGCCGCTCCTTTTCGTCATTGGTATCCTCGCTGGCTGGATCCTCGATCGATATTGGTACGCACTCCCGCTTTCCCGTTTCGGAGGCTCCGCGGTCAAGACTGTCGGATGGATTTTGCTCCCCCTCGGCGTCGTCCTCGTGGCGTGGGGGATGGTGACATTCCGTCGAGCGAAAACCGCAATCAATCCGAACCACAGTGCCAGTCAGCTCGTAACCCACGGTCCGTATCGCTTCACTCGCAATCCCATGTATACGGGACTGACGCTCGCCTACCTTGGCGGCACAGCGCTGCTCGACTCTGCGTGGCCAATCATCATCCTCCCGATTGTGCTCATTGTGCTCGTCCGCACCGTTATCTCGCGTGAGGAGGCGTACCTGAATCGGGCCTTTGGTGCTGACTACAGCGCGTACACCGCGCGCGTCGGTCGCTGGGTATAGAAATAGAGCAACGCGATGGTAGGTGCGACTGTCTAATAGTGTTGCGGCAGGTGCAGACCTCCAATCCGAGGTCGTCGTGCCGCCGAGTTCTTACTATTTACGCCGCGGGAGCGATATGCGAGAAAACATTGTAAAGGCGCTTTACGGCCCGATCGAGCGCGTGCTGCTGCTCGCGACGATCGTTTCGGCAACTGCGATCCGCGCGCAACCACCAGCGGCTGTCACTTCACAATTGACCACGCCTTCGATTCCGAGAACGCCAGCCGGCGACGCCCTTCGTACCTGGCTCGACGCGTTCAACAGCGGCGACACCGCTCTACTCGGCGCTTACTACCGGCGATACCAACCGCAGTTCACGTCCGACGAAGACACAGACTTCCGTCAACAAACCGGTGGATTCGATCTGCTCACCATCGAGCGCAGCGAGCCACGACACCTCGAGTTCACCGTACGCGAGCGACACAGCCCGACCACTGCATACGGAGTGATCGACCTGTCAGCCGCCGATCCCGTACGCGTCAAGACTCGTCGCTTGCTGGCGATGGGGCAGAATGCAACCGCTGCTGCATTGCGCGTCGATGCGGCATCGCGTGCGCATGCGATTGCTGGCGTCGCGGCATTGCTGGACACTTTCTATGTGTTTCCTGATGTCGCAAAGCGGATGGGCGACTCGCTGCGCGCGCGCCTGGCGCGCAAGACCTACGATTCGTATTCGAATGGGATGATGTTCGCGATGCGGATCAACGACGATCTG
>JAXDME010000047.1:0-2578 GCA_034666285.1 Gemmatimonadaceae bacterium
CTGTTGATCTCGACGGAGCGCGTTGCTTTCCCGATGCCCGCGCCGCCGACGCGAACGAAGAGATCACTGAGCAGCGTAGGATTGGATGGATGCCTGGCGGACGAGCCCGGCGGCCCGATTTGCACGAGCACTGGCGAGTTTGTCGGACCGGCTTCGATAAGAAGTCCGGCGAGCGTCACACCGTCGACATCGTCCACGTTGATCGCGCTGACGCCGCCGTCCGGTATCAGAGTCGCCAGGCCGAGCCCGAGCACGATCGTGTTCGCACGCGTGATGTGAAGCGGTGCGTCCAGGTGATACCCGCCGGGCGTGATGATGAGGCTCTTGTTACGCGCGAGCGCGCCGTTCATCGTCGCGGCGGAGGTGCCCGGCCTGACGATGACAAACTCGCTCAGAGGGTGAGCGACTCCGCGCGGGTTTCCCGAGATCCAAGTGGTCCCTTCCGCGTTCGAGCGGAGCGCGGGGACGAAGACCTTCCACGTGCCGCGCCGGTCGACGAAGAGAAACGGTTTCTCGCGGATCACGGGAGCGGCATCGATTGTGGTGTACGGCGGATCCGGAAAGCTGTTCGCCGGCGCGTGCTCTGTGCCAACGAACACCATGTTCCAGTTGGATCCCTTCCAACTTCCGAGCGTGCTGTTGCGCGTGATCCACTGCTGCTGGCTCCCGGACCTCACTTCTCCGTCGACCTTCGAGTCGGCAAGGAAGCCGCCGCTCGACCACCCGCCGTCGTCGAGCACGAGGTCGCCGCGGATGTGCATGCGCCGCATTGGCGCCGCCTGAGAAACGGCCCACCGGTCGAAGCCGCCCGCCGGGACGACCGACATGTTCTCCACGACTCTCCAAAAATTCACCGTGGCGTTCCCTTTTCTCCAGCGGGCGTCGGCGCGGATGCCGCCGTTGATGACGACGTCGTTCGGCGAGAGGCCGAGCCCGGACACCTGGGTGTAGTATCCAATCCGGGCATCCACGGCGTACGCCCCCGGCTTGAACAGAACCGCATACCGCGCCGCGCCAAACTCGCTCGACTCCTGAGACGCGAAGATCTTGTCGAGCGTGGATTGAATGGTTGGGGCAGGGGTGCCCGGGCCGAAGACCGTGACGTTGGGACCAAAGTCCGGTGTGGTGCGTGACGGCTGCGCCGCGACTTGCGCGGCGGTCACTGTGCCGAGAAGAAGGAGGTGAATGCGCATGACTCGAAGTGTCGCTCGCCTCACCGACCGCGTCAATTCATGCGACGTCCGCCGACCGGGAAAATGGGCGGGATCACCGGGGCCAAGCCATATTTTCTCGCACGCCGCAACCCTTTCGACCACTGATAAAATGAAATCTACGCCCGTTCTAATCCTTCTTTCCGCCGTTCTGACTACGCGATTAGCAGCCCAGGCGGAGTTCCGGCTCATTCCCCAGCCGCGGGAGATGCACGTGGAAGGGTCGGTGTCGCTGCCAAACGGGATCACCATCGCCCGCCCGGCCAACGCTGAAGATCGATTTGCGGCTTTGGATCTCACGAATGCGCTGAAGGAGCGCGGGCTTCGCGTCGTCACTGGCGAGATGGGGACAGGCCCCCGCGTGGTGCTCCTCCGCGCCGATGCTCCCACTGCCCAGAGCGTGCTGCGGCGGCATTCACTCGCCCTCGACCCGCGCATGCGCGAAGAAGGCTACGTCATCACCCCCGATGGCAATCGCATCGTCGTCATCGGCACGACCTCGGCCGGCGTGTTCTACGGCGCGCAGACAATAAAGCAGATTGTGAGCGGCGACGGTGACCAGGCCAAGCTCTATCGCGCGACGATTCGCGACTGGCCAGCGATGCGATACCGTGGATTCCACGACGATCTCTCGCGCGGCCCGGTGCCGACGCTCGACTTCCAGAAAAAACAGATCCGGACGCTCGCCGCGTACAAGGTCAACCTCTTCTCGCCGTACTTCGAGCACACGCTCGCTTATGACTCGAATCCGTTGATCGCGCCGCCGGGCGGCGCGATGACACATGCCGATGTGAAGGAGCTGGTGGCATACGCCGCCAACTATCACGTCGAGATCATGCCGGAACAGGAGGCGTTCGGCCACCTGCACCACGCGCTGAAGTACGAGATCTACTCTCCTCTTGGAGAAACCGCGCACGGGCACGTGCTCGCGCCGGGCCAACCGGGCTCGCTACCTCTGATCAAGCAGATGTTCGCCGAGATCAACACGCTCTTCCCCAGCCGGTTCGTCCACCTCGGCGCGGACGAAACATTCGAGCTCGGCCGCGGGCAAACCGCGGACAGGGTCAAGGCCGTGGGAATTGGCGTTGTCTATCTCGATTTCCTAAAGCAGATCGCTGACGCGCTGCGGCCGAGTGGAAAGAAATTCCTGTTCTGGGGCGACGTCGCGCTGAGCTCACCCGAGCTGGTGAATACAATTCCGAAAGATCTGATCGCTGTCCCATGGACATACGGTGCAGATACGTCGTACGTGCGATTCATCGCTCCGTTTCGCAATGTGGGAATGGAGACATGGGTCGCTCCGGGCGTAAGCAGCTGGAATCGCGTCTATCCGAACAATGCCGTTGCCCTCGTCAACATCCAGCGAT
>JAXDME010000048.1:0-7292 GCA_034666285.1 Gemmatimonadaceae bacterium
CACTTGGCGGCAAGCTCGGATACATGAACCCGGGCGTCGCAGTCAACTGGGGCATGCCGATAATCATTCGTGATTCGACCGGCACGGCCATTCAGACTCCGCTCGGCAACCCGCTCCCGAACTTCCGTTGGGGCCTCTCGCAGAACCTGTCCTACAAGGGTTTCAGCGCTTATGCGCTCATCGACGCTGCGATTGGGCAGCACGTCTACAACCAGGGAAGAGGCTGGTCATACCTCGACTTCCTAGAAGGTCGCGAAGACCAAACTGGCAAGACGGTCGAGGCGGCCAAGCCCATCGGTTATTACTACCGCGCGGGCGCACCTGACGCAGGCGGCATCGGTGGATTCTATGATCTGCTCGGCGCGAACAACGCCGTCGTCGAGAATGCCAGCTACGCGAAGCTGAGAGAAGTGAACATCGGTTACCACTTCGGGACCTTCGGGCGACTCGGCGGCGACTGGAGCCTCGCGGTCATTGGGCGCAACCTGCACACGTGGACGCATTACACCGGCTTCGATCCAGAAGTTGGTCTGGGTGCCGTGAGCGGAACTGCCAGCACAGCGAACGGCGCGGGCTCGGCGGCTATCAACGCCATCGATGCCTTCACGTTCCCGAATCTCCGCTCTTACACCTTCTCGCTTTCCACGAGCTTCTAAATCCTTCGGACCTATAGCGGGGTCGGACTCTGACCCCACTATAGCCTCCGATCAACGCGAGGCAATTCAATGCGCAGTTATTTCGTAATCACATCGATCGCGGCCGTGGTAAGCGTCACTGCTTGCGGCAACGTGCTCGACGTCTCGAACGACAACAACCCAAACGTGTCGCAGGTGCTTGCGCGCCCCGCGGACGTCGAAGCGGTCATCGGTAGCGCGTACAACGTCAATCACAAGGCGACTGTAGGTGTCAACACCGATGGCATCGTCCAGCAGATGATGGTGATGTCGTTCGAGAACGGCTCGGCGCTGGCCAACTACGGTTTCAACCGCCGCTATCCGATTCCAAGAAGCTTCATCGATAATTCCAAGAACAACTCTGTCGCGGCGGGCAATTACTACGACTTCGCCAACGATGCAAAGGGTGCCCGCTCGGCCTCAACCGGGCTCGAGCAGCTGAACAAGCCCGGATTTTCGCTCGGGTCAACCGACCAGAATAACCGCGCCCGCGCTTTCGCTTACTTCAACATGGGTGTTGGCAACGGCAATCTCGCGCTCGTCTACGATTCCGGCGCGGTGGTGACCGAACTCAACGTTCACGACATACCTCCACTTGTCGGCCATGATTCTCTAATGCGTGCGGCGCTCAATCAGCTGGATTCAGCGTTCGTCTATTCGCAGAAGACCACGATGCCGTTATTGCCCACGTGGATAAACGGCAATGCGATGACGCCGACAGTTTTCGGTCAGTTCATCAGGTCCTACAAGGCGAGATTCCGGGCTGGGGTCGCTCGAACGCCCGCGGAGCGTGCGGCTGTAGATTGGAATGCGGTGCTTGCGGACGCGCTCGCTGGTATTCAGGCCAACGTGGTCGTTAGTCTGGCGCCTTCGAGCGGATGGGATATCGGCTGGATCATTCAGCACTATCTCTTTGACACATGGCATCAGCAACCGCCGATGATCATCGGCATGGCGGACAGCGCTCACACTGACGGCTCCTTCGACTACGATGCGTGGCTGGCATTGCCATTGGGAAGTCGCACCAGGTTCCTCATCAAGACAGCGGATCAACGCTTTCCGTCCGGCGAAACACGCTCCGCTCAGCAGGCTGCTTCGGGCACGGGCGCGAATCCCGTCCCGCCGCGTGCAACTCTTTACTTCAGAAACGGATTGGCTGACGCCACGGCGGACGCTTATCAGCTGTCGCAGTACGAGCACTACAGATTCCAGGCTTTATATACGAACGGTCGCGTTGGGAACTTCCCCTTGATGCCGAAGGCAGAGATCGATCTGTTGGCGGCCGAGGCCTACTACAGGCTGGGTGACTTTACGAACGCGGCTGCGAAGATCAACATCAGTCGCGTCGGTATTGGTGGGCTACCGCCGGTCGTCGGTGCAGGGACAGTCCCGGGGGGCAATGCATGCGTCCCCCGCGTTCCAGATCCCGCACAGAACTACCAGAAGGCCAAGTGTGGCGATCTTCTCGAGGCGCTCAAGTGGGAAAAGCGCCTGGAGACGGCGTACATCGTTTACGGCGCATGGTATTTCGACAGCCGTGGTTGGGGCGATCTGGCCGAGGGAACCGCGCTCGAGTGGCCAGTTCCTTACCAGGAACTCGATACCCGCGTGAGACCTTACTACAACCTTGGCGGCATCGGCGGCAAGAGCGCTGCGGCTACTAAAGGAACGTACGGATACTAGGTAAGCAGCGAATGTCGGAGAAGCATGGATTGCGAGTGATCGCCAACAGGATAACCGCGCTTGCTGGCGCGGCTCTGTTGTCGGGCGCTCTGAACGGGTGCTACGAGTTCGTGCCTGCTCAAACGGACGTGCTCGTTCCGGGTAAGCCGATTGCTCTGGAGATCAATGACCAGGGTAGGGTGGGTTTGGGAAGTCAGATTGGTGCCGAGGTGAGGAGGCTGTCGGGAACGCTCGTGTCGCAGTCGGATCAGGATTATCAGATGAAGGTGACCGAGCTGACATTTCTGAACGACAGAACTTCGCAATGGAGTGGAGAGCAGGTCACAGTTCCGAGACAGTTCGCACGAACGGTTTTTGAGCAGCGGCTTTCAAGCGGTCGCACGCTGATGGCGACCGCGGTGAGCGCTGGTCTTATCGTCGCCGGGATTTTGGTAAGCTCGCTCAGCGGACGCGGTGGTGGGGGTGGTGATCCGTCCAAACCCCCGCCGCCGCCGCCAAACCAGTAGCAGAATTACGAATACGTTTTGCGACTCGCTCTCTTCGAACAAAGTCAGCAGCCAGTTATTCATCAACATTTTGAGTCGGAGCAATAAATGAGTTTTTCTCGTCTTCTCCTCCTTGGTGTCGCCGCTGCGTCCGTCGCGGCATGCGGTAGCAGCTCGGATGCGACCCTCGTAACGCCGGATCCCGCCGCGCTGGTCCGCTTCGTAAACGCAGTCCCGGACACTGGCTTCATGGATTTCAGATTCGTCGACGCCGTGGAAGGAGTTCCATCCACACCGTTCGTCAACCTGGCATTCCGCGCCGGTTTCGATCGCGCCTATCAGAGGGTTAACGTAGGAACCCACCATGTGCGCGTGTTCATGGGCAGCGCGAACATAGGCCCATCGGGATCGACCAACGATCCTACGGTCGTTGCAACGGTGATGGGAGACACCACGTTCACGTTTGCGCTGGGCGTGCACTACACCTTCGTCTTTTACGGCTCTGCACGCGCGGGCGCTCAGAAGTTCCTGATTCTTACGGACAACATCGTGGCTCCGCCTGCAGGCAACTTTTCGTTGCGCGCGGCAAACCTGACAGCGACCGCCCAGGATGTGTACGTCAACGGCAGCACGACACCACTGACGGCAGTTGGTGGAAGCCCGGGCTACCCGAGCGTTGCGCCGCTTTCGGCTACTTCCTACATCTCGATTCCTCTTGCACCAGCGACAAGCAACTACACGGTGACTGCAGCCGACGCAGGCACTACGACGCCGGTGCGTTCGACGGTGATGCCCGTAGGCACGGCCGCCGTTGCAGAAGTACCTGGCGTCTCCGCAGCTCTCGCGGCGACGGCGGGCTCGCGGGTTGGCGGCGTCTTCACCGCGTACATTTTCCCGGCCTCTACAGCCGGAAGTAAGGCCGCAGCGTTTCCGAACCCTGGCGTCGTTCTGCAGGCAGACAAACAGCCGTAAATCCGTTTGATGGGTTTTCGCGACTGACCCGAATTCTGAAAGCCGCCGGTCTTCACGACCGGCGGCTTTTCTTTTCTCAGGAGGCGAGCGGGTGGAGTGCTGCTTCTACGGCCGCGAGTGTTACTGACCGGCGAACCAGCTACCAGACTCCGATGCTGGAGTGCTCGAGTTTTCCCTCAATCGTCAATCGAATCGTGTCACCGGTGCGAACCGACACGGCTTCGGTGCGATAGTCATCGCGGCCACCGACGCGGTGCAGCCCCAGTCTGATGTTGCCCTGGTCGCCGAGAAACCGGGAGGGAATCTCGAAAGAGCCGTCCTTTGCCGCGGCGATCTGGGCGAACCGGTTTGTGCGGCCGTCGTGAATGATGAAAAGAACGACGTCCGACCAGTTGTGATTCTCGACCTGGAGCATCACCGGGCCAGAGGCGGTCAGCGGCGCGTCAGGCTCGTCTGCAAGCGTACTTCGGTTTCGACCGGCGCACGCTGAAAGCAGAGAGGCCACAGCGAAAAACGACGCAACAATAGTCCGGGAGACTATCATTCTTTCTCCGACTCAAGCGTCGCGGCGTCATGTCGCGGCGGATAAGACAATCTGCTGCACGGTCCAAGCCGCGTCGAGGGCATCCACGACCTTACCCTTCTCGCTTTGTCGAGCTAATCCTATAGATGTCGATGATGGATGCTTGGTTGACACAACCCGCTGTCCCGTCTAACTTTATAGGCTAGTCTGCCCCCGAATAGGGCGGCCGTAGATTTACGTTCAAGGTTTAATGCCGACAATCAACCAGCTAGTCCGTCAGAGCCGCCGCGACGTCCAGAAGAAGGAAAAGGCACCGGCACTGAAGTCCAATCCCCAAAAACGTGGCGTCTGCACCCGCGTCTACACCACTACTCCGAAGAAGCCGAACTCGGCGCTTCGCAAAGTGGCGCGCGTGCGTCTGACCAACGGGTTCGAAGTCACCGCGTACATTCCCGGCGAAGGCCACAACCTGCAGGAGCACTCGATCGTGCTCATTCGCGGTGGTCGCGTAAAGGATCTGCCGGGCGTTCGATACCATATCGTTCGGGGATCCCTCGATGCGTCTGGTGTAAACGGCCGCAACAAGAGCCGCTCCAAGTACGGAACGAAGAAACCAAAGGCCGCCGGCGCCGCCGGTGGAGGTAAGAAGAAGTGAGCCGCCGCAAAAAGTCCATCAAGCGTCCGATTCTTCCTGACGCTCGCTACGATAGCCAGACCGTTTCGAAGTTCATCAACGCCATCATGTACCAAGGCAAGAAATCGACTGCCGAAAGAATCTTTTACGGCGCGATGGACATTGTCGAGAACAAGACAAGCCAGCCTGGCGTGACGATCTTCAAGCAGGCGCTCACCAATCTGAAGCCGGCCGTCGAAGTGAAGAGCCGGCGCGTCGGTGGTGCCACTTATCAGGTGCCCGTCGAAGTTCGCCCGGATCGCCGCACCGCGCTTGCGATGCGCTGGTTGATCACCTTCTCACGCGGCCGCAACGAGAAGTCGATGGCCGAGAAGCTGGCTGCGGAAGTCATCTCCGCGAGCAAAGGTGAAGGCAACGCGGTGAAGAAGAAGGAAGACACGCACCGCATGGCTGAAGCGAACAAGGCGTTCGCTCACTATCGCTGGTAGCATTCCGGTTCCACTAAAGAAAGCCCCGCTGCGAGCAGCGGGGCTTTTTGTTTTCCTACCGCGGACTCCACGAATCAACTACGCCACGAAGATTCAGCGGCAATCGTAGACCCGTTGTCGTGGGCTCGAGTATCGTAGCTACCCCGTAAATGTTCGCCAGAATCCACCGTCCGTCCGGCGACCAATCGAGGCCCGTGAAGAAATCGACATTCTGGATGAGCTGCGTTAGCCCCGAACCGTCCGCATTGACCACATACAATCCCGCACCACCTTTGGTCGCGATCCGATCGCCAGTCGGAGACCACCGGACCTCGTCCGCACCAGATCCGCTGATCGTGAGCGTGTTCCCGGATTGAAGATCAAGAATCTTGATGTCGTTCGCGGTTGTCGTCGGACTGGTTGTCTTTTCGATGTATGCCACCCTTGTTCCGTCCGGGGACGGCGAAGGTGATGCACGTACGACGTATGGGGAACCGGCCACAGCTCCACTGACAAGACGCTCGGCGCCAGCTCCGTCCGGGTGGACGCGCCAGATCTCTCCCGAGGTCGGTCCATTCTGCGCGATCTGGGTCGCGAAGTATATCCAGGTGCCATCGAAGGAAACGGCCGGAGATATGAGCTTCGCCCCGCTTAGAGCGCTCACGGTATCCGAAATGAGCGGGCTCACGGCACCGTCCGACATCGCCAGCGAGTAAATGCGTTGTGTTGGATTCGCCACGCGGGATGTACCGACGTAATAGATCGTGGTGGCGTCAGGACTCCACGCTGCGGCGCTCGGATCCTGTGGCGCCGGGTATCGCCTCGGCCCTGAGCCATCCGTCCCCAGAACTGTGATGGCCAAGTCGGTCACTCCTGGCGGCGTGAGAATCGTGGCGAGGCGCCCGGTCGGGACGACGCTCACGATCGCGGTCTCGTTGAGTATTCCTGACGTAACCTTGACGTCCGCGAGTCCATACGCGACGCCTGTAACAACTCCTGCCGCAGAAACGGTGACCGACGGATTCACCGAGGAAAATGTGAGACTCGGAGCCGGGCTGGGGTCGTTACCGCCTCGGTCAATCACGGTCGCACTCTGCTGGTAGGTCCCGCCGACGACGACTGCTGCCTGCGCTGGGCGCAGCGT
The DNA here is from genome assembly GCA_034666285.1 of Gemmatimonadaceae bacterium. GTDB lineage: Bacteria > Gemmatimonadota > Gemmatimonadetes > Gemmatimonadales > Gemmatimonadaceae > UBA4720. The sequence goes on from JAXDME010000048.1 coordinate 6,583, forward strand.
CACATACGCTGGTGCGCCAGGCTTAACTGTGAACCACAAAGTGTCCACCAGCTTAATCTCCGGCACGGTGATTATGATCGGCCGCTGACCCGCGCGCCGTCCGAAAATCACCTTGAAGCTTGCCTGTCCGCTGCTCACCAGAGTCGTAGAGCCGTTAGCGCCTCCGTTCTGATCTATCACGAGCATGCCCACATCTCCACCGGGCACAGGAACCCCAGAGATTGTGACCGTGACCTCATTGCGGAGCCTGCCGGTCGAGTCGCTGATCGCAATTACGATCGGCTTGGTGGGCTCCGCATCTATGGTGTCGGTGCGACTGATGTCGGAGACAACGCTGATTCGCGGCACCTTGTTGGGCGCGCCGATATCTACCGAGCATCCGGTTGCGACGCCTAGCAACAGACACGAGACGATCGGCCGCCGGGTCATCGATTACTGCTCCTTGTTGGGTTGGTGCAGCCGGCTAGTGCGGGGTGGGCTTCCTCGCGCGGTCGCCCTGGCGCCGCTCAGAGACCACCCTCGCCTGACGTCTCCGTTCCGCAGTGGTGGCAATCACGGCGAGCGCGAGCTCGATCAGCCCATAAAACATTGCCACTAGCGACAGCAACGAAACGACGGCAAGCAGCCGCGTCATCCCAGAAGATAGAGCGCCCTTGACCACTTCGTACGTCGCACCCGCAACAAGAATCGCCGAGATGGTGGTGATGGTC
>JAXDME010000049.1:0-3179 GCA_034666285.1 Gemmatimonadaceae bacterium
TCTTCCGATAGGAATTCTCGGTGGCCTGGCGATATGCACGGTGATCTATATCGTCATCGGAGCGGTCCTCACCGGAATGGTACCGTCGAAGGACCTTGGCACCGCCGCTGACCCTTTGGCTTACGCGCTCAAGGCGACGGGCATGGCTGGGATCGCCAAAATCGTCGCGTTGGGCGCGGTCTTCTCTATGGCAGCCGTTCTTCTCGTCTTCCAGTATGGTCAGCCGCGAATTTTCTTCGCGATGGCGCGCGACGGACTTCTGCCGAAGTGGGCCAGCAAGATTCACGGCAAGTATCGGACGCCCTACATCACGACGATCCTGACGGGTGTGTTCGTTGCTTTGTGGTCTCTGATTGGAGACGCAGGCGAGACCTACGATCTGACCAATATCGGAACGCTGTTCGCGTTTGCGTTGGTGTGCATCGGTGTGATCGTGCTACGCTATACCGATCCGTCGCGCCACCGGCCGTTCAGAGTGCCGTTCGTGCACATAGTGGGGATTGTCGGCGCGGGACTGTGCATTTTTGTCATGCAGGGGCTGCCGCACCTCGCCTGGGTGCGGTTCGGTTGGTGGCTGCTGATCGGGCTCGCACTCTACATCATTTACGGGTACGGGCACTCGACTCTCAGGCGGGGAGCGGGGCCGGTTCCGATTGAACCACCGCCTCCAATGGCTGCGGGCTGACCGCATTCAGGCGCCAGTCATCAGGTTGCAGGCAAATCAACAATCCTTCCGCGCCAAATGATCTATAGAACTGTCCGCCGAATCCCCCTGACATCGTGGATCCTGATCTCGATGCTCGTCGGCATCCTCGTCGGGACCTTCGCTCCCGATGTCGCGGTCTCGCTGAAGCCGCTTTCGACGGTGTTCCTGAGAATGATCAAGTCGATCATCGTGCCCCTGATTTTCGGGACGCTGGTGGTCGGGATCGCTGGCCACGGCGACGACATGAAGCGCGTGGGCAGGCTCGCGTTGAAGTCGATCATCTACTTCGAAATCGTGACCACGCTCGCACTCGTCGTCGGGCTCGTCGCGGTCAATCTGGTTCGGCCGGGCGAAGGCGTCACGCTGGCAGCGTCGGCGGAGGCAGGGAAGGAGCTCGCTCACAATACGCAGACTGGCGCGGGGTTTCTCGAACACCTGGTGCCGACCAGCTTCTTCGACGCCGCCGCGAAGAATGAAGTGCTTCAGGTGGTCTTTTTTGCGGTCATCTTCGCCGTTGCACTGTCCAAAGTTCAGGGACGCTCGAAGGAAATAGTCCTCGCCGGATGCGAGGGACTCGCGGACGTGATGTTCAAGTTCACGTTGATCGTGATGCGATTCGCTCCAATCGGGATCGGCGCGGCGATCGCGGTCACTGTCGCGCAGGGAGGGCTTGGCGTTCTCGTCAACCTCGGCAAGCTGATTCTTACCCTGTACGGCGCATTGATCGTTTTCTTCCTGGCCGTACTGCTACCGATTGCGGTGCTCTTCAAGGTTCCGTTGAAGCGATTCATTCGCGCGGTCCGGTCACCGGCATTGATCGCGTTCTCGACGACCTCGTCAGAGGCGGCGCTGCCACTCGCGATGCAATCGATGGAGGCCATCGGCGTTCCACGGCGCATCGTCGCGTTCGTCATGCCGACCGGCTACTCGTTCAATCTCGACGGGTCTACGCTCTACCTTGCGGTGGCTTCCGTTTTCGTCGCACAGGCCGCTGGGCATCCGATGACTTTGACGACTCAGCTCCTCATGATGCTGACGCTGATGATCACGAGCAAAGGCGTGGCCGCAGTTCCACGCGCGTCGCTCGTCATTCTGTCTGGTACCCTCGCGACGTTCGGACTTCCGCTCGAAGGCGTCGCGATCATACTCGGCGTCGACGCACTGATGGACATGGCCCGCACCTGCACCAACCTCGTCGGGAATTGTCTTGCGACAGTCGTGATGGCTAGGTGGGAAGGTGAATTCGGCGCGCCGCAGCCCGAAGTGCTCCTCGCGCAGGAAGGACTTCTTCCGCTCGAAGACTTGCCCCCGGAACCGCGGACTTCAGGCGCTGTTCCAAGCGCTTCCTGAGAGGCGAGCCGCGGTCCATGAGGCCACCACTCAACGCCACCGCCACCGCAGCGCGCTCGTCAGTGAATAGCTGACGCGCCAGGGCGCGGATATGGAGCACCAGCTCCTCCGCGGCCAGAGTAATGAGTGCGTTCGCGCGTGGATCGCCCGCCGCAGCCGTGCTGAATACGACGGGCGTGAGTGCGGCAAAGGCGCGAGCGTCAGCGGCAGCCGCCCACGCAATGAGATCCTCTGTGTCCTCGCACTGGGTTGCAGCGAGGATCGGGAAGAGAAGCGCTGTTGCCGGCTCGCGTCCATCGCTTGATGCGGCGACGATGCTCAACGCACGCTTACCGATCCAGCCGCCGCTTCCTTCGTCTCCGAACGTCGGACCCCAACCGCCACAACGAACGATCTCTCCCGCCGGACTTCTCCCGTAAGCAATCGAGCCGGTCCCGACAACGAGAAGAATTCCCGCGCGATCGTCGAAAGCGTCGTACATCGCAATCAGGCCGTCTGAATCGATGATGACTTCTTCCGCGAGCTCCTTGGCATCCAGAGCGGCGTGGAGCGCGCGACGCTCCTCTTCACGCCCTGTACCGGCGACGCCGCAGTACAGAACCCGCGGAAATACGGTGCCGGCCTGCGCGATCTCATTGACCGCCTGTGTCACCAGATCAGCGATGACATCTGCCGAACGGGCCGCTTGCCCGGGAGTGACCGCGGACTTGGGTCCATCAACCGTCGCGAGCACTTCACCCTCCGCTGTCCCAACGAGGACACGTGTCTTCGATCCACCGCCGTCCACCCCGATTACGATCTCACTCATTCCAGCGATCTCCCTCGTTCGGCGCGCCGTGTGTGAACGATGACAGGATGCCGACGCCCATCGTGAACGACGTGCCGATCAATACGTACCATGGGAAGGCAATGTGTGAGAGCGTGGTGAGAAAACCCGTCATCGAGGGGAATATCGTCATCATCCACTTCGAGAACACTACAAAGCTCATGGCAATGATGCCGACAGCCATACCGAGGATAGCATCACGCTGGATCGCGCGCCGCCACAGCATGCCGAGGAAGAAGCCGCCGAGAAGCGCGCCATACGTAAACGACGCGATCGAGAGCGCGATTACGACGACCG
>JAXDME010000050.1:0-15155 GCA_034666285.1 Gemmatimonadaceae bacterium
CGAACGGGCCCACGACCGCGGCCGCGGACTCCATACTGGATGAGAACGGCATCTTCGTCATCCCTGACATTCTCGCGAACGCTGGAGGCGTCACCGTCTCGTACTTCGAGTGGGTACAGGATCGCGGTGGATATTTCTGGCCGGAGGATCTCGTCAATGAGCGCCTCGAGACGATCATGAAGCGCAGCTTTCAGGATGTACTCGACCTCTCGCGACAAAAGCGCGTGAACATGCGCACCGCGTCATATATGGTTTCCATCAGCAGAGTGGCCAGCGTTCACAGGCTCCGCGGCATCTACGCGTAGATGCGACTGGTCGTCGCTGTCGTTGGGAAGGCGCGCAATCCTGCGCTCGGCGAGGCCATAAGGGACTACGAGACACGAGCGGCGCGGTACTGGCCGCTCGACGTGCATGAAGTGCGTGAAGAGCGAGCCTCGGGCAAGGCGGTCGAGAACGTCAAGGAGAAGGAAGGCGCACGGCTCGCCGAGCGAATTCCGGATGGCGCGCAGACGATTGCGTGTGAGCAGGGCGGCCGCATTCTGGATTCTGCGCAGTTCGCGGACCTCCTGAAGCGCGCGCGCGAGGACGATCGCGATCTCGCCTTTCTGATTGGCGGCGCATTCGGTCTTACTTCCGGTGTTTCTTCCCGCGCGACATTCAAGCTTGCGCTCGCTCCATGGACGCTGCCGCACGAGATCGCACGCCTGGTACTCGCTGAGCAGATCTACCGCGCCGGTACCATCGTGCGCGGCGAGCCCTATCACAAGTGATCCCGGCCGAATCGCGCCAGGGGATGATCCAGCGCTCGGGATCGGAGGAGGCGGACTGGTTCGAAGAGTGGTTCGGCGTGGACTATCTCCGGATTTATCAGCACCGCGACGAGACGGAGGCGGAACGCGTTATCGATCTGGTCGCCCGGTTCATGGAAGGGCGGAATATCCGCTCCGTCCTCGACCTTGGGTGCGGGGCAGGCCGCCACTCGAAGGCCCTGTGCGAAAGGTGGTGGACTGTTGGACTTGACCTCTCGGCCGCGCTGCTCAGGATTGCGCGGCGCGAGATTCCAGACGCTCCCTACGTCAGAGCCGACATGCGCGAACTGCCGTTCGCGCCGGGGAGCGTCGATCTGGTGGTGAATCTTTTCACGAGCTTCGGCTACTTCGAGGACGATCGCGAAAACGCGCGGGTATTGGTTCGGGTTTGCGATGCGCTGCGCCCGGGTGGAACTTTGGTTATCGACTTTCTGAATGCATCTCAGGTGCGCAGCGACCTGGTTCCCTACGATGAGCGCGTTGAAAACGGCATCACTATCGAGCAGACCCGTGCGATCAGTCCAGACGACAGGTTCGTCGAGAAGACGATTCGGCTGCGCGAGCGCGGCAAGGAATACATCGAGCGGGTGCGGCTCCTGACTCCGCGCGATCTCGAGCGAATGCTCGACGGGGCCGGGTTCTCGATTGCTGCTCGAATTGGCGATTACGCTGGCGCATCGTGGACCGAGTCCTCACCTCGCACAATTCTTTTCGCGAGTCGCCGGTGAACACTCCACGAGTGATCACCCAGCCGCTGTCTGGAAATGCGCTTGCCGTCACGGCAATGGCAGGCAAAGCGCCCGCCGGATGGTACGAGTCGATGCCACACGATGAACTGTCGTGGAAGGAGCGGCTGCAATCGATACGAGCTGAATTCTCCGGCGACTGGTTGACGCGACTCGCTCCGGCTTTCGCGGCGACTGGAAAAGCCGAGGAGCGGCTGGAGGCAGTCGCGAATGGGAAGGGGGTGGTGGTCACGACCGGCCAGCAGCCAGGACTTTTCGGCGGACCGGTCTACACTCTCTCGAAGGCGCTGAGCGCGCTTGCCTTCGCGGATTCCCTTGAGGAACTCACCGGCATTCCGGTTGCGCCAGTTTTCTGGGCGGCGACCGATGATACCGATTTCCGGGAGGCGAGCAGCACAATTGTCTCGGTTCCTGGGGGAGCGCAGCTGCTGCGTTTCGATCACCCCGCACCTCTTGGGCTCCCGATGGCCGCGATGCCGCTGGGAGACGTGTCTGCCCAGCTCGAAGCCATCAAACGTTCTGTGGGCTCCGCTATCGATCTCGCGCCGATCGAGCTGCTGGAGAGATTCTACACCGCGGGCGCTACTGTTGGAGATGCGTACGTCGCATTCCTCCGCGAGCTCTTCGCGCCGCTGGGCATTGCCGTCATTGATGCATCGCATTCGGCAACTCGTGCTGCCGCCAACCCGGCCCTGATGAAGGCTCTGGAGCGCGCCGGCGAAATTGCCGAGGCGGTGACCGCCCGAAACAATGAGATCGAAGCGGCCGGATTCACGCCACAGGTGCAGGACGTCCCGGGGCTCTCGCTCGTATTCAGCTCTTCATCAGGCAGCCGAAAGCGCATACCCATCAAGGCCGCGAAGAAACACGCTGCGGCAGAGGACTTGGGTCCGAACGTGTTGCTGCGACCCGTAGTCGAGCGCGCGATACTTCCGACTGCGACCTACATCGGTGGTCCCGCGGAGATAGCCTACTTCGCCCAAATCGGGCCGATCGCCGAGGCGATCGGAGTTGCCCCTCCCGCAATTCTTCCAAGATGGTCGTGCATGATCATCGAGCCACACGTCGAGGTGGTGCTGGAGAAGCTGTACCTGCTCCCTGAAGACTTCCGGGATCCTCATGAAGTCGAGGCGCGCGTCGCGCGGTCCCACCTCCCGAAGCCCGTCATCGACGAGCTGAACGCGACGCGCGCGTCGCTCAATGAACGTCTCGATTCTCTCAGCGAAGCCGTCGTGGAAGAGCGTGCCCCTGTCAGTGCTGCTGTGACGGACGGCTTGCGGGCAAATCTGCTGAGACGACTGGACCGCTTCGAGCGGCGATTGATTGCTGCCGCGAAACGCGAGCACGCTGACATCATGCACGAGATCGCCACGGCCCGCGGATCTCTCTACCCACTAGGCAAGCCACAGGAGCGTGCTCTGAACTTCGTCCCTCTCCTCGCGCGATATGGCGCGAGCCTCAGGCAGGACATGCTCGCAGAAGCGCGACAACACGCACAACGACTCACCGGTGCGAAGCTCGAAGAGTCGCCCTCCGTGAGGGAGCCGCTGGTGGCGCGAGGTCGGTCGTGAGCGACGAAACCAAAGGGACACCCAGGGATCGCGAGCTTCCCGAGTTTCTTTCGCCGGAAGCCGACGAAGTTACCGAGGCAGCACCTCCTATCGAACGGCGCGCGACGCCGCGAACGACGTCCCGAGCGTTTGACAGATCGAAGGGCGCGGCGTTTCTGGTAGGCAGCGGAATATTGTTGAGTCGTCTGGCCGGTCTGATCCGCCAGACGATGATGGCGCGCTACCTTGGCGCTGACATGGCCGCCGACGCGTTCAACGCAGCCTTCAGAATTCCGAACATGCTGCAGAATCTGTTCGGAGAAGGCGTGCTCTCCGCTTCGTTCATTCCGGAATACGCGGGGCTGCTCGGCAAGGGTGACGATGAGGAGGCGACGAAGCTCGCCGGAGCTGTTGCAGGTATGCTGGCTCTCGTCGCGGCAATCATAGTTCTGCTTGGAGTTCTTACGGCGCCCTGGCTCGTGGCGCTCATCGCGAATGGATTCACGGGCGACAAACGCGACCTCACGGTGCGCCTGACGAGAATTCTTTTTCCTGGCGCGGGACTTCTTGTCTTCTCGGCCTGGTGTTTGGGGATTCTGAACAGCCACCGCCGGTTCTTCATGTCATACACCGCGCCCGTGCTGTGGAATCTGGCGATGGTTGCGACGCTGGTGATTTTCCATAAAGGACATACCCAGATTCAGCTGGCGATCTATCTCGCCTACGGCTCGGTGATAGGAAGTGCGCTTCAGTTCCTGGTGCAGCTTCCGCAGGTCCTCAAATACGCGCGGGGAATCAGGCCGCGGATCACGGCCGCTGGCTCTCACGTCCGCAACGTCTTCCGCAATTTCGTCCCGGCTTTCGTCGGAAGAGGCGTGGTGCAGCTCAGCGCCTACGTCGACGCGTGGCTGGCAAGCTATCTGGGCAATGGTGCGGTCTCCTCCTTCACCTACGCGCAGGCAATCTACGTCTTGCCGATCAGCCTTTTTGGAATGGCGATCTCGGCCGCGGAGCTGCCGGCAATGTCGCGCGCGGTTGGAACCAGTGCTGAGATTGCGGCATATCTGCGAGGACGATTGAGCGACGGGCTGGATCGCATCGCGTACTTCATCGTTCCAAGCGCCGTCGCGTTGTTCGCGCTTGGCGATCTGATTGTGCACCTGCTATTTCAGAGCGGACGATTTCAAAGCGGCGAAACGATATGGGTCTGGGAAATACTAATTGGCTCGACAGTCGGCATCCTCGCGTCTACGATGGGTCGTTTGTATTCCTCGACGTTCTATGCAATGCGTGACACGAAGACACCGCTCCGGTACGCCGTTGTTAGGGTGGTATTGACGACGCTGCTAGGCTATCTGTTCGCTCTGGTTCTACCTGAATTGCTCGGCGTCGACCGGAAGCTCGGCGCTGCCGGTCTCACCGCTTCGGCTGGATTGGCGGGTTGGGTAGAGTTTTATCTTCTCCGCCGCGAAATGGATCGTCGTATTGGCAGGACGCGCCTGATTCCCTCGCGCATGGCACGGTTGTGGACGGCTGCGGGAGTCGGCGCAGCCATCCCATGGGCGTATAAACTCATCGTCGATCGCGGTGGGCCCATTCTCTCGGCGCACGAGAGCGCAGTCCCATCCAAGCTCCTGGCGTTTGTCCTGCTCGGAGTCTACGGATTGACGTACGTCGGGATCACCGCAGCTTTTGGAATTCCCGAAGCCAGAAACGTCATTGATCGAGGCAGCAGACTGTTGCGACTTCCGTTTCGCGGGCGATGAACGTGTCTTTCCGCCCGTGGTATAATTACATATGCTCCCCGTTCCCGACGCTGTTGCCGCAAAGCTGCCCCATCTTCCAGACGGGCCGGGTGTATACCTGTGGAAGGGAAAGGATGGGTCCACGCTGTACGTGGGCAAGGCGAAGCGGCTGCGCTCTCGCGTGCGGAGCTACTTCGGCAACGATCAGCTCGAGAGCCTAAAAACCCGACACCTGGTCGGCCTCATTGCCGATCTCGACACCATCGTCGTGCCCAGCGAGGCACACGCGCTCATCCTTGAAGCGAACCTGATCAAGGAATATCGCCCTCGCTTCAACATCGCCCTGCGCGACGACAAGTCGTACCCGTACATCAAGGTAACGCTGCAGGAGCCTTTTCCACGCGTGTATGTGACCAGGCGGCTGGATGACGACGGCGCTCGCTACTTCGGACCCTACACCGATGTGGGCGGAATGCGTCGCGCGCTGAACGTAGTGAAGCGCATCTTCACGGTGCGGAGCTGTAATTACGACATGCCGGCGCAGATGCCGGAGCGGCCGTGCCTCGACTACTACATCAAGCGGTGCAAGGCACCGTGCATTCTCGCGCAATCGCAGCACGACTACCGCTCGATGATCGACGAAGTAGTCCTCTTTCTCTCCGGCAGGCCTGACGAGGTGGTGCGTCGAGTCAAGGAGCGAATGGATCTTGCCGCGGAGCAGCTGGATTTCGAGCGGGCCGCCGAGCTCCGTGACGTACTGCATCATCTGGAGCAGATGGAAGAGCCGACCGTCGTTCTCGAAGTCGAAGGCGGCGACCGGGATGTCATCGGGTACGCGCGCGACGGCGACGACGCCTGCGTGACAGTCCTCAGGATTCGCGGGGGCAAACTTCTCTCCAGGGAACAGCGCTTTCTCGAGCACGTCGAAGGAGAGGAAGACACCGACGTGATGGCAATTTTCCTGGCCGGCAGCTACGTGAGCATGCAGGAGAGGGCCCGCCAATTGTTGCTGCCGTTTGACTTCCCTGATCGGGAGCTTATCGAGCAGGCGCTTCCGGATAGCAGGATCGTCATTCCGCAGCGCGGTCCGCGACGGGATCTGATAGCGCTGGCGGAGCAGAACGCGCGGCATTTGCTGGAAGAGCTGAAGCTTTCATCGATGGAGGCAGAGGAGCGGGCTGGCGATCCGGTCTACGAGCTCGCTCGCGAGCTCGGGCTGCAGCGGATACCACGATCGCTTGTCTGCTTCGACATCTCCACCACGCAGGGGACCGACACCGTGGGTTCCTCTGTGTGGTTCGAGAATGCTCGCCCAAAGCGTTCCGAGTACCGGAAGTTCAAGGTGAAGACCGTCGAAGGGACAGACGACTTCGCGTCGATGCACGAGGTCGTCCGCCGTTATTTCGACCGGCGAATCCAGGACGAAAAGCCTCTTCCGGATCTCATCGTCATTGACGGGGGTAAGGGACAGCTTTCCGCCGCGCATGCAGCGCTCGCCGAGCTTGGCCTCGCCGACAGATCGTTGATCAGCCTCGCGAAGCGCGAAGAGGAAATCTTCGTCTGGGGCCGCGAGGACCCGCTCAAGCTCTCCCGGCGGTCGCCGGCGCTCCGACTGCTCCAGCAGGCGCGCGACGAAGCGCACCGCTTCGCCGTGACCTATAATCGGAAGCGGCGGTCGATGCGGACCGTGACATCGGAGCTCCTCAAAGTGCCCGGAATCGGACCCGTTAAGCGACGTCAGCTGCTGAAGGAATTCGGCAGCGTCCAGGGCGTTCGTGATGCGGGTGAGGAGGCAATCGCCAAGCTTCCCGGGTTCAACCCCGACCGGGCCCGCAAGCTTCTGGAGTCCTTAGCCGCCACCTCGCCGGTCTAGAGGCTGAGCGCGTCTGCGCGGCGTAAGATGGCCGAGCTAAAGTGCGCTCGTTACTTGATTTCGGGCCATATGGCTCTAAATTACTTGAGCTATGGTAAAAGTCTCTCGAATCGATCCCAACAGCATCGCTGAGGCCCTCGGCATCCAGCCGGGCACGGAGCTGTTGACGGTGAACGGGAGGGCACTCGCCGACTTTCTTGACTGGGAATTTCTCACCGCCGACGAGGAGCTGGCCATCGAGGCCCGCCAGCCCGACGGTGAGCAGGTCATCTACGAGCTCGAGCGACTGGACGGAGAGCCGCTCGGCGTTTCGCTCGAGCCGCCTTCGGTTCGGCGCTGCGCCAACCGCTGCGAGTTTTGCTTCATCGAGGGACTTCCTCCAGGACTGAGAAAGCCGCTCTACATCCGGGACGACGACTACCGGCTGTCGTTCGCCTACGGAAACTTCGCAACGCTTTCCAACGTGAAGGAGCGCGATATCGCGCGCATCCTCGAATATCGGCTATCGCCACTCTACGTCTCCGTGCACGCGACGAATCACGAGGCCAGAAAGGTTCTCCTCAACAACACCAGAGTCCCCGACATCAAGGCTCAGCTCTCGCGTCTCGCCGAAGGGGGGATACAGTTTCACTGCCAGATGGTCATCGTCCCAGGACTCAACGACGACGATATTCTCGAAGAATCGTTGACCGACCTGTGGGGCATGGGCGCAGCCGTTCTCTCTGCAGCAGTGGTACCCGTAGGCCTGACCCAGTTCTCGCATCTGTACACGGGCAAGGGCATGGATCGAGATAGCGCGCGTGCAATACTTGAGCGTGTCGAGCGCTGGGGCGCGCGCGGCATGAGCGAGCGAGGTGAGACATGGGTGTTTGGTTCCGACGAACTGTACATGCTAGCTGAACGCGAGCTGCCTACCGCCGAGCACTACGGAGAGTTCGCCCAGATCGAAAACGGCGTCGGCTCGGTGACATCGCTACGGATGCGGGTCGCGGCCGGCCTCGACCGGTTGACACGTCGCGATGGTCAGCGGATTGGCGTCGTCACGGGGCTGGCCATGGCTCCGTTGATGCGCCCACTCCTGGAAAGCATGAGCGGCGTCAGCGGCGCTGAGTTCGAGCTGATCGTTGTCGAGAACTCCCTTTTCGGTCCTACGATCACCACAGCAGGCTTACTCGTCGGCAAGGACATTCTCCGCGCGCTCGAAAACCGTAGCGATCTGGACATTGCTCTGATCCCCGCCGAAACCATCAACGAGGACAGCGTTTTCCTTGATGATTACACCTTGGAACACGTGAGAGCGACACTCCCAATGCCGATATTCCCATCGTACGACTTCATCGATGTTCTCGAGTCCGAAGAGAGCGGGGTGGCGGCGTGAACCTTCCAGTCATTGCCCTGGTCGGCCGGCCCAACGTCGGTAAATCGGCACTGTTCAACAGAATCGTTGGTGATCATAGTGCTATCGTCAGCGACGAGGCAGGCACGACGCGTGACCGCCATTTCGCCCGGGCTGACTGGAACGGACGTCAGTTCTGGCTGGTCGATACCGGCGGACTGACCGACGATCCGCATCTTCCCATGGACGTCGAGATCAAACGGCAGGTGCTGCAGGCGATCGAGGAATCCGACCTCCTAATGCTCGTTGTCGACGCGAAGACAGGACTTCATCCGAGCGACAGCCGCGTCGTCGACTTGCTGCGCGACGCGCGGAAGCCATGGGTTCTCGTCGCAAACAAGGTCGATGATCCGTCCACGACAGATTTCTACGAATTCTACGAGCTGGGCGCCGGAGACCCGGTGCCGGTCTCGGCCCTCAACGGGAAGAACTCGGGCGACATGCTCGACGTTCTCGTCGAGCGAATTCCGGTCGTCGCGGAAGAAGTGCCCGACGCACTGCGGGTGGCCGTCGTGGGACGTCCGAATGTCGGTAAGTCGTCGATCATCAATCGTCTGCTCGGGGAAGAGCGACTCGTAGTCGCGGACAAGGCGGGCACGACTCGCGACGCGATCGATACTCCGATGAACTTTCACGGCCGCGAGCTGATCTTTGTCGATACGGCCGGTTTGCGCCGTCAGGCGAAAGTAGAAGACGGCATCGAATTCTACTCAGCGCTCCGGACCCGTCGCGCAATCGAACGGTCGGACATCTGCATTCTCGTGCTCGATGCCGCCGAAGGACTGCACAATCAGGATCTCAAGATCGCCTCGCTGGCGTGGGAGAGTGGGCGGGGACTGATAGTCGTCGTCAACAAATGGGATCTGAAGGAGAAGGAGAACAACACGGCGGCGACGTTCGAGAAGGAGGCAGGGGAGAAAGCTCCATTTCTCAAGTTCGTGCCATTCGTATTCACGTCCGCTCTGAGCGGACAGCGCGTGACGAAGATTCTAGAGCTGCTGCTGGAGGTAGATTCGGAGCGGCACAAGAGGATCAGCACCTCTCAGGTCAACACGACGTTGACGGAAATCGTCGGGAGACGGCAACCTCCCCAGGCTGCTGGACGCGAAATCAAGCTGAACTACGCGACGCAGGTCGAAACAGCGCCTCCTGTAATCGCTGTTTTCGGAAACAATCCCGACCTCGTGCAGGAACATTACGTTCGCTATCTGCACAACAGCTTCCGCGAAGCCTGGGGATTCCGCGGCAATCCCCTTCGCATCATCATGCGTCGAAAGTCTGCGTAGATGTCGCCGATAGTCGGCGTCCTGATCTCGTATCTCGCCGGCTCCATACCGTCGGCATATCTCGCCGGACAATTCCGCGGCGTCGACCTGCGACAACACGGCTCCGGAAATCTTGGCGCGACGAACGTCGTGAGAGTGTTGGGGCCGAGAATCGGCGGCGTGGTTTTTCTCGCCGATCTCCTCAAGGGTTTTCTTCCCGTCTATTTTCTTCCGACTTACACGGATACGCTTCGACCGGAATTGTGGGCTCTCGTATACGGCATCGCCGCTATTGCCGGTCATGTAAAACCCGTTTTTCTCCTTGGGAAGGGTGGGGGCAAGGGCGTAGCGACCGCCACCGGAGTGTTTCTCGCTCTCGCTCCCGTACCTATGCTGGTCGCAAATGCCGTCTGGATTGCTGCCTTTTATTTCACACGATACGTAAGTCTCGCGTCTCTATTGGCGGCGGCGGTCCTGCCAGTTGCGATCCTGGCCTGGACGAGAAATCCCCAATCACTCGTGTTCATCGCGAGCGTGGTCATTGCTTCATTCGTCTTCTGGACGCATCGCGCCAACATCGGTCGCCTGCGACGCGGTGAAGAGCATCGCTTCGTGAAAAAAGAGAGTGCTGGCTGATGCGTTGCGCAGTGGTAGGGGCTGGTGCGTGGGGGACAGCGCTCGCCGATCTGTTGGCGCGCAATGGCCATCAGGTGACGCTGTGGGCTTACGAGTCCGACGTCGTTCGAGCGATCAACGAGAAACATGAGAACGTCCGCTTCCTCGCGGGACATCTGTTGGCGCCAACACTCATCGCGGTAGGCGATCTTCAGAAGGCAATAGAGGGCGCGGAGTTGGTGACCCTGGCGACGCCTTCCCAGGTGCTGCGGCCGATCGTGAAGTCCGCCCGGACATCCTTTGCGAGAAACACCCCGGTCGTGGTGGCGAGCAAAGGACTCGAGCCAAAGACCCTCGCGCTGATGACCGAGGTCGCGGAGCAGGAGATCCCGGAAGCGACCGTGGTAGCCCTCTCCGGGCCCAGCTTTGCCGCGGAGGTCGTGAAGTGCCAACCAACCGCAGTGGTCGTGGCGTCCAGGAGTGAGAGCGCGGCCGCCCTGACGCAGCGAGCGTTCAGCTCCCCGTATTTCCGCGCCTACACGCACACCGACGTGACGGGTGTCGAGCTCGGAGGCGCGCTTAAGAACGTTATGGCTGTCGCTACCGGAATCGCCGAAGGGTTGGGACTCGGCTTCAACGCCCGTGCTGCGCTCATCACTCGCGGGCTCGCTGAAATGACGAGACTTGGAGTGGCGCTTGGCGCGGAGCAAGGCACATTTGCCGGGCTCGCAGGCATGGGAGATCTGGTGCTGACCTGTACGGGCTCGCTTAGTCGCAACAGGGCGGTTGGGCTCGAGCTGGGCAAGGGAAGGAAGCTCGACGAAGTGCTTGCTGAGACCGAAACCGTGGCGGAGGGAGTTGTGACGGCGCGTGGCGCTCGTGAGCTCGCCGCACGGGAAGGAGTGGAAATGCCGATCGTGGACACTGTGAATCGCGTACTCTTCGAGGGACAGCCGGCGCGCAGCGCAATCGCCGCCCTCATGACGAGAGAGCTCCGTTCGGAGGTGGACGAATGAAAGCGAAAGAGCCGGTGCAGGAATTCTTTTCGATTGGCGATGTCTGCACGCTGACAGACCTCAAGCCACACGTGCTGCGGTACTGGGAGAGCCAATTCAAGTTTCTTCACCCCGCCAAGAATCGATCGGGGAACCGCGTTTACCAGCGACGGGAAATCGAGCTGATCATGCTCGTCAAACAGCTTCTTTACACGGAAAAATACACGATCGATGGTGCGCGCCAGAAAATCGACGATTACAGAAAGAGCGGCGACCTGAGGACGGTGGCACGTGCGGCACTGGATTCGCAGGCGGTCGAATCAATGGAAGCGGATCTGCGGTCCATACTCGCGATACTCGACGGACAAATCGAAGAAAAGGGGGCTGAAAGTTGATCGAGCCGCTCGTGGTGATCGTTCCCGTCTACAATGCGGAACCCACACTCGCCAAGGTAGTGAAGGACGTACGCCGGAATCTTCCCGGCGCGCTGATCATCGGTGTCGACGATGGATCGACCGACGGCTCCCGAAAGCTGCTGAGAACAGTGGCCGACGAGACGATCGAGTTCGACCAGAATCAGGGCAAGGGTGCGGCGTTGCGCGCTGGATTCGATGCCGCGCTCAAGAAGGGCGCGGCAGCCGTTCTCACCATCGATTCAGATGGGCAACACGACGCGGCCTTCGCGCCGGCGATCGTCGGCGCGCTCGACCGCGCTGACATCGTCATCGGCACGCGCGATCTTTCGGGCAAGGCAGTGCCCAAGCATCGACGAATTGCCAACATGATCTCATCCGCCGCCACGCGAGCAGTATCGGGCGGGAAAGTTCGCGACAGCCAGTCCGGGTATCGCGCGATAAAGTCCGAGGTGTTGCGCAAGGTGACCGCTGTCGGCGACCGCTATGAATACGAAACAGACTTCATCATTCGCGCGGCTCGCGCGGGTTTCACGACGGTGAATGTTCCGATCTCCACCATCTATGGCTCGCCCAGTTATTTCCGCGAATTTCGCGATGCATGGTTGGTGATCAAGGTCTTGTGGCGCCATCGCGCCGGAGTCTTCAAGCGTTGAGACTCCTGTGCACCAACGACGATGGCATTCTCGCCTACGGGCTGGCCTGCCTGATCGAGGCCGCCGAGCCGCTGGGAGAGATCACCGTCGTTGCTCCGGATCGTGAGCAGAGTGCGACCAGTCATTCGCTGACGCTTCACCACCCGGTTCGTCCAATCGAGCGTGGCGAAAGGCGGTTCCAGGTCGACGGTACTCCCACCGACTGTGTGATGCTGGCAGTCGAAGCGTTGATGCCCGAACGGCCGGATTTCGTGCTGAGCGGAATCAACCACGGACAGAATATGGGTGAAGACGTTCTCTACTCGGGAACCGTCGCCGCGGCGATGGAGGGTCTATCTCTGGGGATTCCCTCGGTCGCGATTTCCTTTGCGGGTGGAGATCTCCGTGCGGACGTCAGTATGTTGCGCGATCAGATCGAACCTCTGCGCGATTTACTCAAACACGTGATTTCGCTTCGCGCATTTCCGGAGCATACACTCCTGAACGTGAACCTGCCGCCCTTGCGGGGCGCCGACATTCGGGGCGTTCGGCTCACTCGACTGGGACGGCGGGTGTACTCGGATTCGCTCAAACCGATGCAGGACCCGTGGGGTCGACAGATATACTGGATCGGCGGAGGCTCCATCGAATGGTCGGGTGAGGAGAGCTCCGACTTCCGCGCCATTCAGGAAGGGTACATATCGGTCACGCCGTTGCACCTTGACCTGACCCATCACGCGATGCTTGCGGCAGCGGAGAGTTGGTGGCAGCGCCCGTAGAACACGAGATGCGGGGCCCTCGCCGGCGGCTTGTCGAGCTGCTGCAGAATCAGGGCATAAAAGATCTTGCAGTGCTGCACGCTATCGACCAGACACCCCGTCACCTGTTCATTCCAACCGGTGTGCGCCACAGAGCCTACGAAGATTCAGCTCTTCCAATCGGAAGTGGACAGACGATTTCTCAGCCCTCCATTCACGCCCGCTATCTCGAGCTCCTCAAGCTTACAGGGAACGAGAAAGTCCTGGAGATTGGAACCGGATCAGGATACCAGACAGCGTTGCTGTCGCAGCTTGCAGCACAAGTCTTCTCCATCGAGCGCATCCCAGAGCTGCTGGACAAGGCTCGCGAAACGATCAGACTGATCGGCGCGCGAAATATTTCATTTCTGCTCGGAGACGGTACGTTGGGCTGGCGCCAATACGCTCCGTACGATGCGATTCTGGTGGGTGCAGGGGCGCCGGAGGTGCCGTCGACCTATCGCGAGCAGCTCACCGAGGGCGGGCGAATTCTCATCCCGCTCGGCGACCGGGAAGACCAAACGCTATATATGTTCACACGTCGGGGAGACAGTCTCGAGCAAACGGAAATCGCTCCGGTGCGGTTCGTGCCGCTAGTAGGTAAGTACAGCTGGGGAGGTATGTAGTGCCGGAAAAACCACAACGTCCATTCGTTCCGCATCGCACTCCAAAGGGGTCGCGACCCGTCGCGGGCCCGTCAGAATTTCGTCTTGGTCGCCCCTTCGTGCCCGGCGCTTTTCGGGACGTGCCGGCCGCAGCGGAGACGCCGCGAGTGCAAAGCGTCCAGCCCGTCGCGAGAGTTGCAGATACTCCGTCGACTGATCGACGCCAACTTCCTCCGATTGAAGTATTTCTCGACAATCGTGCATCGGAGAACGAAGAAATGCACGAGCTCCCGCCTGTCGAGCACTTCCTCGATCCGATGCCTTCTGTCGGCGGTTTCGCTCCCGCCGCCGAGGGGGCGTTGATGAACGATTCGGCTCTCGAAGTCGACTACACTTCGCCACCCCCGAACGCCCGGCCCGCGACAGAATCGGGGTGGGGCGTAGATGACTGGCAGCAGTACGATTGGCGCGCAGCGGCAACATTGGGCGAAGGCGTCGACTCGCAAGCCTCCAATGAGTGGGCGACGACGAATTGGGACGTTGGAACGCGGACGCCGCGAACGCAGAAGAAGTTGAGCGCGGCACAGGCGATTGCGAGCGCGCTCGACCAAATCGCTCAACAGATCCGCGAAGGCGACCTGACCATCCCTTCTTCGGGTGGCCCGCTCACCGATCCAGGAGCGATCGCCGCGACACTCGCCGCTCTGCTGGGAGTCAAACGCTAGCCGGCGAATGGATAGCATCCACCTGGAAGTCAGCGGTCGCGTTCAGGGTGTCGGGTTTCGGTGGTTTGTGGCTGATAAGGCGCGCCGTCTCAGGCTGGCCGGCTGGGTGAAGAATCGTCCCGATGGGAACGTAGAGATCGCTGCAGCGGGAACCGCGGAAGCGCTCGCAAAGCTCGAGTCGGCGGTTGCCAGCGGGCCTCCGGGGGCGCAGGTGCAGAATGTCAGCAGGCTCCCGCACATCGCGCCCGTATCGCTGCTATCTCCTTTCGCGATCGTTCGCTAGCGCTTCACGCGCGCCAGCCTCTCATCGGCCTCCCGATAGCCGCTCGGCAAGCCGACGTCTAGAAAATCTCCGCGAATTCGGCAACCGGTGAGTCGCCCCCTACGCAACAACAGTTGCAACACGGGGATGTCATCGAGCTCCTGTCCGCTCGGCAGACTTGCTTCGACCTCGTCGATAGCCGAGAAAACTTCGGGGAGAAATACGTAGCGGCCCACACCCGTGAAAGCCGATGTCGCGCCCTTGAGATCGAAAGTCGCGTGTCGCGGGCCTTTGTCGGGAATGGACTCGATCACGTATTCATTGCCGTCGAGATGGCCAGGATAGATGGCAGTCGGCCCGTACCTATCCCGATTTGCGGCCGTCAGCTCCACGATTGCAACGACGTTCTTGCCTACCTGCTCATGCACCCGGACGAGCTGCGCGAGCGCCGGTTTGTCTCCGAGGAAGAGGTTGTCGGGAAGAGCTACGCCAAAAGTGTCGCGCCCAACAAAATCGCGACCGAGCCTGATGGCGTCGGCAAGCCCCCGCGGGTTGTCCTGGGTAACGACTCGAACGGTCTCAGGCATTCGCGGACGACCCGCGGCGGCAAGTACCGCCTCGTTCAAGTCATCCTTCCCGGGCGCAGACACAATGAGAACTTCACGCGCGCCCGTTGCAGCGCACTCCTCCATTACGTGAAGCACCAGAGGCACACCGGCGACTG
>JAXDME010000051.1:0-10005 GCA_034666285.1 Gemmatimonadaceae bacterium
TCGGCATGCTTCACAATATCGCCGGGTTGGAACAAGATCCCCTGAAGGGTCTTTTTCCACTCGGGTTTCTTTCGCAGCAGAAACTCGAGATCCATTCCGAAATGCTTGAACTCCTCGTGCTGCGCGTTTCGCATAATGGCTCTGGCCTCGCCGTCCTTCTCGAGCGCCAGACGCTGCTCGTACCAGCCGATCGCTTCGGCCTCTTCGATGAGCGACGTGATCATGCGTGCAAAAGTGCGAGTCTTCGCAGACAGCTCGCCTGGCGGCTCGTGGTACTGATCGAAGCCCATCAGATCTCCATTGACCCGCGAGGCGCAAACCTCACGGCTTGAGTCGGTGCATTGTCCTCGGGAATGCGATCGATTCCCGGATATGATGAATACCAGCTATCCACGCCACTGTCCTTTCCAACCCCAGTCCGAAGCCGGAGTGCACGAACGTCCCATACTTTCTCAGGTCGAGGTACCAGTTGTACGCGTCGACTGGAAGTCCCTCTTCCTTGATCCGGGCTAACAGCTTGTCGTGATCATCCTCTCGCTGGGACCCGCCGATAATCTCGCCGTACCCCTCTGGAGCGAGCAGATCGTCGCATAGCACCGTCCGAGGATCAGCCGGATTCTCCTTCATGTAGAACGCCTTCGCCTGCTTCGGATAGTTATAGATGAATACCGGCCGGTCGTAACCCTGGACGAGTATGGCCTCGTCCTCGGCGCCAAGATCGTCCCCCCAAGTCACCGAACTTCCCTTCGCCTGCAGGATCTTTACCGCATCGTTGTAATCAATGCGGGGAAAAGGGGCTTTGATGGTCTCGAGCTTGGACACGTCGCGCTCCAGCTCCTTCAATTCGGGCTGGCGGCGTTCGAGCACCCGCGCAACGATGTACGATACAAACTCTTCCTGCAGCCGCATGTTGTCTTCCGAGTCGTTGAACGCTACCTCGGGCTCGACCATCCAGAACTCCGACAGGTGACGGCGCGTTTTCGATTTCTCGGCGCGGAATGTCGGTCCGAAGCAGTAGATCTTTCCAAAGGCAGCCGCAGCGGCTTCGCCGTATAGCTGGCCGGTCTGGGCCAGAAACGCTTTGCCCTCGTCGAAATACTCCGTCGAGAACATTCCACTCCGCTCACCGCTAGCCGAAGTGAGTATCGGCGTATCGACAAGCGTGAAATCACGCTCGTAGAAGAAATCGCGAATCGCCTGCTCAGTCTCGTGCCTTATCCGCGCGATCGCGCGCTGGCGCGGTGTCCGGAGCCAGAAGTGTCGATTGTCGAGCAGGAAGTCGATTCCGTGCTCTTTCGGCTGGATCGGGTAGTCGATGGGGCTCGGCCCGTAAATGGCTAGCTCCTTTACCGCCAGCTCGAAGCCGCCCGGCGCACGGGCGTCGGGACGCACCTCGCCTTCGACTTCGATCGACGTCTCCTGGGTCAGCTGGCCGAACCTCGTCCACGTTTCCGGCGAGACAGAGTTCTTGACGAGAACGGACTGCAAAAGCCCGGTGCCATCGCGCAGTACAACGAAGGCGACCTTTCCCGAGGAACGGAGATGGGAGACCCAACCGCGGACGCGGACGGTTTCCCCACCGTGAGTGGGAAGCTCTGAGATTCTGGAATATGGGGAAGTCATTGGTGATCGCAGTTAGCGCGGCAAGGTAGATCACGCTCGTAGCGAGTGTCAACCGCAGAGAACGCTTCCTGACCTCTGAAATGGCGTTCACGCTCTTGTCGCAGCGCGGTTCCGTTGCATCACGGCCCTCTGTACTATACATGCTTGCCGCCACGACCCCCGACAGAAAGCACGGATAAAGGCCCTACTACAACATGACCCTTCGCGCGCGCCTCAGCTGGGGCCTGTTGGCCATCGCGGTCGTCCTGATTGTGCCGCTGATTCTTTCGCTGCGCTCGCTCGAGCATCTGTATGAGACGAGCCGGCTGCTCCGCGACCGCGAATTCGCGGCGTCCATGGTGCTGGGCTCTTTTCGCGAGCGGACCGATGACGCGCGCCGCGCGGAAGACGCGCTCCTCTTCATCCACGACCAGAAAAGTGCGACGCGAATGCAGCGGGAGATCGACGGATTGGTCTCGCTGACGGATTCACTCGATCGCTACCGGCTGGATCTCTCCGCGACCCAGATTCGCAACTCGCTGGATTCGATTCGCGCCGCCGCGCGCGATGAATACGAGCAGGCTTCGGCGGGTCGCGGAACTGTAGCCGAGCTGATTTCCCAGAAGAGAACCCGGCCCGCGATCGCCTCGGTGGACAGCGCGCTCGGCGCCAGTGCCATGACTCTTCGCACCCGGACGCGCCAAAGGGTCGCCGATGCCACGAGCGAAACTCTCACGGCGGAGAGATTGGTGGCCGGAGCGCTCCCAATTGCACTGCTCATGGCTCTCGCAATCGGGATCTGGCTGCTGCGCTCCGTAAGCAGGCCTGTTTATGCCCTCGAGCGCGGAATGCACGCCATCTCCGAGGGTGATCTGAGTCACGAGCTTGGGATAGCGCCAAATCAGAAGGAGGAATTCGGGCGTCTCGCGGCCAGCTACCAGGCGATGGCGCGACAACTGGCGGAACTGGAACGGTTGCGCGCGGAATTCGTCAGCGTGGCGTCGCATGAGCTCAAGACCCCAATCAACGTCATTATCGGATATCTCGAGCTGTTGCAGGAGGGCATTTACGGCGCGCTCGAGCCAAAGCAGAAGGAAATCCTGCAGACCATCACCAAGCAGGCGAACACGCTCACCAGACTGGTGAAGCGTCTGCTGGACATCAGCCGCTTCGAAGCGAGCGGCGGAAAACTCGATGTTCGTCAAGTTGATCTGCAGCGGTTTCTCACGACCCTGGAGAGCTCGTTCTCCGTCCTGGCGAACCAGCGTGACATCTCGTTCACCGTCAATCACGGGCGGGAACTCCCCCCGGCCGTCTACTGGGACGAGGACCGAATCAACGAAGTGCTCGGCAATCTCCTGTCGAACGCTTTCAAGTTCACGCCGCGCGGTGGAAAAGTGGCTATGAAGGTGGGCGCACAGGAGAACAAGGTGATAATCACGGTCGACGATACCGGGGCGGGCATCTCCGCGGAACAGCTGCCGCACATCTTTGACAAGTTCTTTCAGGCGGACAACCAGGCTCAGGCCGCCACCAAGGGTACGGGCTTGGGCCTGGCGATTGCGAAAGAAATCGTCGAAGCGCATGGCGGCAAGATCACCGTGGAGAGCCGGGTCGGCGAAGGAACGACGTTCGTCGTGACACTGCCCGCTGAGCCCACGGGAGTGAGAAGACGGCGCCAGGCGGCGCCCAAGGCCGAGGTAGCTCAATGAAAGCGTTCGGAATCATGGCGTACGCGTTGGTTGTGGGGGCCTGCACCCAACTTCCAGTTGCGACGCCGAGTGTTCAGAGCGATTGGGACAGGACTCTTTACTACGCGCGCAAAAACGTTGACGCCGGGAATTACTACGCCGCGGATCGACTTCTCGACGAGTACGTGCGCGTCCATCCGAACACACGAGAATCGAAGGAGATCGCGTTCTGGAAGGGCGTCTACACGCTCGATCCCGCCAATGATCGCGGCTCCCTTGGCGCCGGCATCGCTGCGCTGGACCAATACCTGGCCTCCACCGACTCGACGGGGCTTTACCGTAATGAGGCCGGCGTCCTGCGGCGCACCGCCCTGGCGGCACAGGGTGCCGCAACACCAGCCAGCAGTATCGTCAGCGCAGTTCCTGGTGTTTCATCGGCTCCCGTCACGGACACAGTGGTGGTCGTGAACAAGACGCGCGAGGAAGAAATCGCGTCATTGAAGGATCAGCTCGCCAAAACCAAAGACGAGCTGGCGAAGTTGAACGCGGAACTGGACCGCATCAAGAAGAGACTTGCCAACCCCAGTAATTAGGAACCAGTCGCGAACACGACGCGTTGGCTTTCGGTCTAGCCGACCCTGAACAGCTCCAGCGCCCGCGCATAACGCGAGCTCATCACTTTTCGAATTCCCTCGTTCTCGCGCGCCGCGAGATCCGGATCCCTGTCGAGCAGAATTTCCGCGGCGGCCCTTGCCTTCACGTTGAGGGCTTCGTCGGCGACGGGATCTGCAATCCTGAACGTCGCCTCGCCGCTCTGCTCCTGACCGAACAGATTTCCCATCCCACGCAGCCGCAGATCCGCGCGCGCGATCTCGAATCCATCGTCCGTCTCCACGAATACCCTCAGACGCTCAGCAGCCTCGTCTCCGACGTCGCCGAGCAGTATGCAGTAGGACGCTTCGGCGCCGCGGCCCACTCGGCCTCGCAGCTGATGTAGCTGGGACAGGCCGAACCGCTCTGGGTGCTCTATGAGCATCACCGTTGCGTTCGCCACATCAATGCCCACTTCGATGACTGTCGTCGAGACGAGGATGTCGATTTTCCCGTCCCGAAAGGCGCGCATTATCTTCTCGCGCTCCTCCGCTGGCACGCGACCATGAATCAGCGCGACGACTCGACCCGCAAACGGTCCCGCAGATAGAGACTCGTACATCGTCGTCGCCGCCTTGAGATCTGTTTTCTCTGATTCTTCGATGACTGGATAGACCACGTACGCCTGCCTGCCTTTCTCGGTCTCCCGGGCAACGAATTCCAGGACCCTCTCTCTTGCCTTCTCAGGTCGCATCACTGTCGTGACGGGCTGCCTTCCCGCCGGTCGCTCGTCGAGCGTGCTGACATCCAGATCGCCGTAAAAGGTGAGAGCAAGAGAGCGCGGAATCGGAGTGGCGCTCATGAGCAGCACGTCAGGGGAATTGCCTTTCGCGGAGATCGCAGCACGCTGCTCCACTCCGAATCTGTGCTGCTCATCGATCGTGACGAATCCGAGCCGGCCGAAAACGGCGCTCTCCTGCACCAGCGCGTGCGTTCCAACCGCCAAAAGAGGCGCGCTGCTCGCGAGCTTCGCAGCGGCATTTTTCCTCGCCGCCGATTTGAGACTTCCGGTAACGAGAATCGGCTGGATTCCAAGCGGCTCGAGCAAGCGCGTGAGTGTTCGTGCATGCTGTTCGGCCAGGAGCTCGGTCGGAGCCATGATCGCAGCCTGATAGCCGTTCTCCATTGCCAGGAGCGCCGCAAACAGCGCGACGATCGTCTTGCCGCTGCCGACATCGCCCTGCAGCAAACGGTGCATCTTCCGATCACTCGTCATGTCGGCGACTATCTCACGCAACGCACCCGTCTGCGCGTTGGTGAGCGTGAACGGGAGCGCCGCCTTGAGCGCCGAGGTCAGCTCCCGCTTGTTCTGGAACGCGATACCATGCCGCTTCTCCCTCACCAAAGCGTTCGCGCGGCGGTGGAGAATGTGGACGAACAATAGCTCTTCGAAGGCGAGTCTCGACCGACCCTGGGCGCCTTCCCCAATCGATTGCGGCCGGTGGACCATCCGCATCGCTTCGCGCAGAGGCGGCACTCCGGCGAGGCGCAACACATCGTCCGGGAGATACTCCTTCAGCAGCGGCAGGAGGGTATCGAGGTGCGCGTCGAGAACGGCGCGAATGGCTTTGAACGAGAGCCCTTCAGTAGCGGGATATACGGCGAGGACTCTACCACCGTTCACGCCTTCGTCATCCTTCCCGAGGTGGATGTATTCCCGCGGCTGCAGCTGTCGCCCGTGATAAAACCGGACGGGACCCGTCAGAAGCATCATGTCCCCTTTCTCTATTGTTCGGTCGAGAAACGGCTGGCCCGGCCACGACGCTTCGATCATCCCGGTGTCATCCTTGAGGACGGCCTGAAAGATTCTCAGGCCGCGCCGCGTTGGGATGATTCCTTTCGAGATCACTCTGCCGATGATCGTCCCATCCATTCCCGGCTCCAGCGAAGAGATGGGGGCGATAGTGCTCGCGTCTTCGTAGCGGCGCGGAATGTGGAAGAGAAGATCGCGCGCAGTGACGACTCCAAGCCGCCTCAGCGCTTCAGCGCGGGCGGGACCGACACCCTTGAGATAGGTGACGGGCATGTCGAGATAGATTTTCCCGGCGCGCGCCTCGGTGCGAGCCGCCATTCAGCCCTCGAGAACCTCGCGCGCGAATTCCGCCGGATCGAACTCGACGAGGTCCGTGACCTGCTCTCCCATGCCGATGAACTTCACGGGAATATTCAGCGCTTCGTGAACGGCCAACACGATTCCTCCCTTTGCGGTCCCGTCTACCTTGGTGACCACGAGCCCCGTCACCGGAATCGCCTCGGCGAAAGTCTTTGCCTGCATCACGGCATTCTGCCCGATAGTTCCGTCCAGAACGAGCAGCGTCTCGTGCGGCGCGGAGGGTAGGCGCTTGCCGATGACGCGATTGATTTTCTTCATTTCCTCCATCAGCGATCCGCTCGTGTGGAGACGGCCCGCGGTATCGACAATCACGACGTCCTTATTCCGATTGACACCGGCATCGACGGCATCAAACGCTACGGATGCCGGGTCAGATCCCGGATTGCCTCCGACAAAATCGGCGCCCGTCCGCTCAGCCCAGCTGCGAAGCTGGTCGATCGCCCCCGCGCGGAAGGTGTCGGCCGCTCCGACGAGCGCCGACATCCTATTGTGCTTGAGGAGGTCGGAGAATTTCCCGATGAAAGTCGTTTTTCCGGCGCCGTTGACGCCCACCACCAGGATCACCGTCGGCGCTGACTTGGCCTGTATGATTCGCGGATCACTGTTTCCGGATCGAAGCGACGTCTCGATCGCCCCCCTCAGTGCGCCAAGAAACTGATCCTGCGTCTTGATCGATCCGCGGCGCGCTTCGGCCTCGATTTCGGCGACGAGCCGCATGGTCGTCGGTACGCCAAAGTCCGCCTCGAGGAGAACCTCTTCCAGTTTCTCCAGCGAGCCCTCTATGGCCCCCGCACGCGCGACCGCGGTGACGTCGGTGAGCGCGACATCCTTTATCTTGGTCCAAAGCGAGCGAGCGGGTAGATCGCCGGTCCGCCTGACTATCCTGCCTGGCATTTCGAAGTGAGCTGATTGAAGGCGAAAAAAAACCCGGACCTTGAAGTCCGGGTTGAAGATAAGTCCTGCGGCCCTTCGCGCGCCTACTCTGTGGCGTTCGGCACGTGCGCTTCGCTCAAGCTCGCCAGCGTCTGATTTCTCATCTTCTGGAAGAGTGCACGCTCACTCGCGGGAATCGGTTCTCCGCCCTTGCTCTGCAGCGCGAGTTTCGGATCGTGCGCGACTCCGCCAACGCGGATCTCGAAATGCAGGTGTGGACCGGTCGCCCAGCCAGTCATTCCGACGTAGCCAATCGTCGAGCCCATCGCGACCCGCGCGCCGGGTCGCATCTCAGGCGCGAAGTTGCGCATGTGGCCGTAACGGCTGACCATCCCGTTTCTGTGACGAATGTCGATCATGTTGCCGTAACCACCGCTGCGCCCGGCGAAGATGACGACGCCGTCGCCAATAGCCCGGACAGGCGTCCCCATCGGAGCGGCATAG
Source organism: Gemmatimonadaceae bacterium (assembly GCA_034666285.1). Classification (GTDB taxonomy): domain Bacteria; phylum Gemmatimonadota; class Gemmatimonadetes; order Gemmatimonadales; family Gemmatimonadaceae; genus UBA4720. The sequence goes on from JAXDME010000051.1 coordinate 7,435, forward strand.
TCGGTACCCGTGTGGTTCCGCCACTCACCAAAAATCGGATGCTTGCGCGACCCGAAAATGCTGCTGATGCGTCGGAACGCCACAGGCGCGCGAAGGAAGGCGGCGCGGAGGGACATTCCGCTTGCATCGTAGTACTGGGTCGCACCACCGCCCGGAGGATCGAAATGGATCGCCTCGAGCGGGTTGTGATTATTGGAGAGCGCCAGGCGCGCGCCGAGGATCTTGTTGACGATGATCGCCCCGTTCGGCTTCTGGAGGCGCTCGACGAGGATGTGGAACTTGTCGCCCTGCGACAGGTCGCGGCTCATGTCGACCTTGTACTCGAAGATGTCGGCTAGGGACCACGCGAGCTTGTGGCGCGCAGAAGCGGGGAGAATGCCATCGCCGCTCTCATTCAGCGCGTTGTAGAGACTCGAGTGAATGGCACCAACGATCGAGACGGTATCGACGAGCTCGGTGTTCGATGCTCTTACTACGAGAGGAGAAAGCAGGAAATCGGCGGGCTCTAGACCAGGCTCAGTGACCACGACGGGCTGCATCGGGAAGACCTGCTTCTTCTCGAGCGCGGGGGTAAGCCAAATAGCGACCAGTCCAAGGGTCGCCACGATAGCATAGCTAACTGGCCGAATGCGTGCCTGCCTCAATCCATCTGTCTCCGAATAAATGTAGGAATCTCCATATCACTGAGATCCTGCTCTGGAGACGATCGATCCTTGTCGGTTGTCACAGCTGGATTGACGGGCGGCGTGTTCCGGCGAGGGATCTCCGCCAGAGTGCTTCGGGACGCCCCATTTCCCCTCGATGGACGCAGCGGTATCACCGGTGAGCCTCGAAGGAGCGGAGATGGCGTCGGGAGCACGCTTTGGGGCGCCGGAACTGACTGCTGACGCTCGCGGTCGAAGCCGGTCGCAATGACCGTAACCCGGATCTCGCCCTGCATGGCGGGCTCATGGACGGCACCGAAGATGATCTCCGCGTCTTCTCCCACGGCGTCGTGGATGATCTCGTTGATCTGGTGCACTTCGCCGAGGGTAAGGTCAGCCCCGCCCGTGATGTTGACGAGCACTCCGGTGGCACCCGAGACCGAGACGTTGTCGAGCAGCGGACTGGCAATCGCCTGCTGCGCGGCTTCGATGGCGCGGTTTTCACCGCGACCTATGCCAGTCCCCATTAGAGCAGATCCACCTTCCTGCATTACGGTGCGCACGTCGGCAAAATCGACGTTGACGAGTCCGGTAACGCTGATCAGGGAGCTGATGCCCTGAGTTGCGTGCAGCAGAACTTCGTCGGCCTTTTTGAGGGCGTCCTGGAAAGGGATTCCTTTGCCGACTACGGCAAGCAGCCTCTCGTTCGGGACCACGATCATGGTGTCGACGTTCTTCCGCATCTCGGCGATGCCGAGCTCGGCCTGACGCATCCGCTTGCGGCCTTCGAACAGGAAGGGCTTGGTGACGATTCCAACTGTCAGGGCACCGGCTGCGCGAGCAAGCTCGCACAGGACGGGTGCGGCGCCCGTTCCAGTTCCGCCACCCATGCCGCAGGTCACGAAGACGAGATCCGCGTTGTACATCGCGCGCGCGACTTCTTCCCTGCTCTCGTCGATGGCCTGCTTCCCGATCTCGGGGCGAGCGCCGGCGCCCAACCCGCGGGTTAGCTTCTTACCTATCTGGATCTTGATGTCCGACTTCGAATTGAGGAGAGCCTGGGCATCCGTGTTGACCGAGATGAATTCGACACCTTCCAGGTGCTCCTCGATCATGCGGTTGACGGCGTTTCCGCCACCTCCACCGACACCCACGACCTTCATGCGGGCGTTCTGTGTGGTGTTCTCCTCGAATTCGAATATCATCGTGGTGGGAAACTCCGGAACCGCGTTTATGTGGAAAAAAAGCTGGGGCTAGTATACGCCCGTTAGTCGTTTCGTACCATAGGCAATGACGAGCGGGCGCCAAAAAAAGTACAACGCGTGTCAAGCGAGTTATCCACACTCACGCTTTGCCCGGCAGGTTTATGATTTTCTCATAGCGCGCGAGAGGAAAAGCGTGCGCGCGCGTAAACAAGCGGCGGCTAGAAGAAGTCCTCGAGCCACACCTTGAGACGCTTCGTGAATTTGTCGACGCCGACTCCGGCGAGCGCTCTGTGCTTGCTGGTGGGCGAGAAACCCGCCGCTGCGCGGTGCGCGCCGTAGATCGCGAGACCCACCACTGTGGCGAACCGGGGAGCGTCGACAGAATCGCTCAGCCCGCCGACGTTCTCCTCTGGGGAGCCAATTCTTACGCCGGTACCGAACACATCGGCGGCGAGCTCCGCGACACCCTGCATCGCTGCCGCACCACCAGTGATCACCACGCCCCCGTTCAATCTGCTCGCGAATCCGGCTCGCTCGATCTCTGTCAGAACGAGATTGAAAATCTCGTCCATCCGCTGGTGGATGATATGCGCCAACACTTCTCGCGGTATGTGTCGCTCACCCTGCGCCACCGTGCTCGGAAGCTGAATTACATCACTGGGATCCACCAACGGCTCGTAGGCGCAACCGTATCTCTCCTTCAAGCGCTCGGCGTCAGCCTG
>JAXDME010000052.1:0-4997 GCA_034666285.1 Gemmatimonadaceae bacterium
CAACTGCAATCGGAGTCCACATGCGCTTTCTCAGGTACCTCTCGGTCGGAATTGTGTTCGTTGCTTCCATCGCTGGCGCCCAGACTGCGGCTGACCACATCGCGCTCGGCGACAAAGAATACGTCGCAATGAACGCTCCCGCCGCCCTGGCGCACTATGAAGAGGCGCTCAAGGTGGATCCGAAGAGCTACGAAGCGCTCTGGAAGGCATCACGATCGGCGGTTGATCTGGGATCGTACGACCGGAACGACAAGACCCGCGAGGACTACTTCAACAAAGCGGAGCTATACGCGCGACGCGCAGTCGAGGTGAACCCCGGAGACGCGGAAGGACATTTCAATCTCGCCCGCTCGCTCGGCAAGAACGCGCTCACACAAGGACCGCGCGCCCGCATCAAATACGGCACCGACGTGCGCACCCATGCTCTCGAATGCCTGAAGATCGACCCCAAGCACGCCGGCTGCCTCCACGTCATGGGGATGTGGAACGCCGAGGTAATGAGACTCAGCGGCTTCACCCGCATGATCGCCAAGAATCTTCTCGGCGGCAAAGTCTTCGCCTCGGCAAACTGGGCGGACGCGAAGAAATACATGGAGGAGTCGGTCGCGAATGATCCCGAGCGGATCACCCATCACGTAGATCTGGCGGGAGTCTACCGGGACACGGGCGACAAGGCCAAGGCTCGCGCCGAGTATCAGGCCGCGATGAAGCTGCCGAACCGAGACTACAACGACCGGTACTTCAAGGCCGAAGCCGACGCCGCGCTGAGAGCCGGCTAGCTTTCAGCGGAGACGCTGGCCTCTTCGCTCTCGGCGGCGGCGAGCTCCAACTCCTCCGCGAGATCCTGCCAGACGTCATCGTCGTCTCCGCGGAACCGGCTGGCTATGCGGTGGCGGGTACTATCTCCGCTCGCGGGTGCCAGGAGCAGAGCGACAGTCGCCCCGAGGATCGCCCCCACAGCGATCCCCGCCGTAAACAGACCGATATTGTTCCAGTCCGGAACGGTTTCGTGGGGTAGTCCGTCCGGTTTTGGCTGGGGGATCGAGCCCGGTGGAGGGGCCTTTGGGGTCGAGGACGCCGTCCGGGAAGGGGCGGGAGAATTGAACATGAAAAGGCGTAGCTCAAGGGATGGTAAGAAATTTGCCCTGAACCATTACCCAGCAATAGCCGTGCGAGGATACTGAATGAGTAGTTCAGGTAAAATGGTATTATTGGTCGAAGACAACGAGGACAATCGCATCGTTTATTCCACCATCCTGAAGCACTTCGGTTACGAGGTGACTGAAGCGTTGAATGGCGAGGAAGGCATAGCAAAGGCCCGGTCAGAAAAACCTGACTTGATCCTGATGGACATCTCCATCCCGATCATCGACGGCTGGGAGGCGACGCAAGTGCTGAAGCACGACCCGTCGACAAAGGGGATTCCCATCATCGCGCTGACCGCGCACGCTCTCGCTTCCGATCGTGAAAAGGCGATGGAGGTCGGCTGCGACGGATACCTTGCCAAGCCATGCGAGCCGAGGGCGGTGGTTGCGGAGGTGCAAAAGTTCCTCGGCAAGAATAATGGATCATAAGCCCCAGTACAGAATTCTGATCGTAGACGACCACGAGGACAACATCGAGCTCCTTCGCGCTCGTCTCGAGGCGCGCGGCTACGAGGTGCAGGGCGCCAATGATGGCCAGGCAGCACTGGATACGGTCGACCGCTGGTGTCCGGACCTCATTCTCCTCGACGTCATGATGCCGAAGATGGACGGCATGGAAGTCGTGCGCCGGCTGAAAGCGAAAACCGACAGAAAAGAGCTTCCGTTCATCCCGGTGATCATGCAGACCGCGCTCGACTCTACCGAGAACAAGGTGGAAGGGCTGGATGCAGGCGCCGACGATTACATCACGAAGCCGATCAACTTCGCCGAGCTCGAAGCGAGGGTCAAAGCGCTTCTGCGCATCAAGCAGCTGCAAACCGATCTGGCCGCGAGCAGAGAGGAGTTGTCGCAGTTGAACAACAAGTTGCGGGAGATCTCCCTCACCGATGGCCTGACCGGCGTCGAAAACAGGCGCTCACTCGAGGAGCGCCTGAAGGAGCAGTGGAGCCACTCCGTTCGCCTGCACGAGCCGATGGCCGTCGTGATGTGCGATATCGACAAGTTCAAGAGCGTGAACGACCAGTACGGCCACCAGGCTGGCGACGCGGTGCTGAAGTCGATCGCGCAGATACTGAAGGGCGAAGCCCGAGAGATAGACCGGGTGGGAAGGTACGGTGGAGAGGAGTTTCTGCTGATTCTGCCGGGAACGGTCCTGGACGCGGCGGTTACGTTCGCTGAACGCCTGCGGGAGAAGGTGGAGGCTCATACATTTGCATATGAGGGCGGCACACTCCGCCGGACTATGAGCTGTGGGGTGGCCGCTGCCCCACACCCGAAGGTGAAGGATCAGGAAGGACTCGTGAGAGCAGCTGACGACGCTCTCTACGTGGCGAAGGAAACGGGGCGCAACCGGGTGGTGCGCTTCGACGGGACTGACTTCAACGCCCATACGAGCAAAGGAAACGACCCTACGGATGGCGACAAGCCGGTCAAAGAAGCAACGGGAGGATCCAGCCCAGGGTCCCCGCCCCGATCGAGCTCCACCGAAACCCGGCGAGCAACAGCGTAAGCGGGCCGAGGAGCTGCGGGTTCATCTGACCCGCGCATCGCACGAATACTACGTTCTCGACCGTCCGACAATCGCGGACGCTGAATACGACAAGCTGTTTCGCGAGCTCCAGGAAATCGAAAGGAATTTCCCGGAGTTTCTCACGCCCGATTCGCCCACCCTGAGAATCGGCGCCGAGCCACAGAGCCAGCTCACCAAGCACGAACACATTCGGCCGATGCTTTCACTCGCCAACGCCTTCAACGATGACGAGCTGCGCGCGTGGCAAGAGAGACTCGTTCGCATCGCCGGGGACGACGTCGCCAGATCGGGATACACCGCCGAGCTGAAGATCGACGGGATCGCGGTGGCGCTGACGTACGAGAATCAGGTGTTCGTCATGGGCGCGACGCGCGGAAATGGAATCATCGGCGAGAGCGTCACGGTCAATCTCCGTACGGTGCGAGATGTCCCGCTGCGTCTGCAAGAGAGCGCTCCGCGCGGTCGAATAGAGGTGCGCGGCGAGATTTATTTTCCGTTCAAACGATTCGAGGAAATGAACGAAGCGCGCGCTCGGGCCGGCGATCCGGTCTTCGCCAATCCGCGGAATGCTGCTGCCGGCAGTTTGCGTCAGCTCGATCCGGCAATTACCGCTTCCCGCCCACTCCGATTCTTTGGCTACTCCGTGGCGGCTCCCGATGGAGAGGAGCTTCCGTTCGAGTCGCAGACGGAGCTGCTCAACACTCTCGTGAAGTGGGGCGTTCCGGTGGCGCCGCACCGCAAGCGCGCGAAGACTCTCGCGGAGGTGGAGAAATGGGCGCACGATCTCGAGCACAAGATCAGGAGTGAGCTCGACTTCGCAATCGATGGCGGCGTGGTAAAGGTCGATTCGCTGGCACTGCAGGAGGAGCTGGGCGTCGTCGGCGGTCGCGAGCCGCGATGGGCAATCGCGCGCAAATTCGCTCCCGATATCGCCGAGACGAAATTGATTGCGATTCGGATCAACGTCGGACGAACGGGCGCACTCAACCCATACGCGGTCCTCGAACCAGTCGAGATCGGTGGAGTTACTGTAGGCCTCGCCACTCTCCACAACGAAGATCTCATCCGCGACAAAGACCTGCGGGAGGGCGATTGGGTGCAGGTCAAACGCGCGGGAGATGTGATTCCGCAGATCCTGAGCTCCATCCCGGACCGGCGACCACAGGAAGGCTTACCCGTCTGGCGAATGCCGACGGAGTGTCCGTCGTGCGGTATGCCCGTGTCGCGCGAGCCCGATGAGGCAGCGATCTACTGCACGAATGTCGCTTGCCCCGGGCGGCTGCTCGAGGGTCTCGTGCACTTTACGTCGCGAGGCGCGATGGACATTCGCGGTCTGTCGTACGCGAGAATCGAGCAGCTCGTGAGCGAGGGTTTGGTGAGCGATGCCGGTGACCTCTACGCTCTTACGCGCGAGCAGCTTCTGGAATTGGAGGGATACGCCGACAAGGGCGCGACCGGACTGATAGCGGCGATCGAGACTTCGAAGGCCCAGCCGCTGTCACGCCTTCTGCACGCCTTGGGAATAAGGCACGTCGGCTCGATAGCAGCGCAACTGCTGGCTCAACACTTCGGGACGATGGATGCGCTCGTCTCTGCCTCGGCCGACGACATACTCGCAGTGCGCGGAATCGGAGCCACGATCGCCAACGGTGTCGTAGCTTATTTTGCGGATCCGGCTGGACACGCCCTGGTGGAGAAGCTGAGATCGCGCGGCGTGAACTTCACGGAGCCGCGCGCGGTCGTGGCAGGCGGCCCATTGAGCGGGCAAACAGCGGTGATCACCGGGACGCTTCCGACGCTGAGTCGAGCGAAGGCGACAGCTATGATCGAGGCCGCAGGGGGACGCGTGACCGGATCGGTGTCGAAATCAACCAGCTTTCTCGTCGCCGGCGAGGAAGCCGGAAGCAAGCTCGAGAAGGCGAAGTCGCTCGGCGTCGAGATCATAGACGAGGCCGGCCTCTTGCGTCGAGTCAATCCTTCAGCAACATCTTCCGCGTGAAATCGTCCTACTTCGCATGACAACTTCAGAAGCTCCCGAGCTCATTGGACTGGCACAGCGCACTCTGCGCGACCTCCGGTTGCGCGTCGCCGGCGCGAGTGGCGGAGGTCCTGATGCGCTTCGCGAAGCGGGTTATGCCGGCGCCGCGTCATTGTTCGACGCATTCGAGAGCTGGCTCGGAGATCGAGGCTCGAGACGCGCGGAAGACCTTTCCATCGCTGAGTTCTCAGCGCGCGCCGCCGAATTCTTCCAGAACGCCGGCTGGGGCAGAGTGACGTTTCGCTCACTCCACGATGCGCTCGCGGTGATCGACATCGAAAAT
>JAXDME010000053.1:0-3107 GCA_034666285.1 Gemmatimonadaceae bacterium
CAGCTCGAGGGCATCGTCGGCGTTGCTCGCCCACTCTACGGTATAGCCCTTCGACCGCAGAAAGATGCGATGAGGCTCGAGGAGCTCACCTTCGTCGTCTACCCAGAGTATCGATTTTGGGGGGTTCAGAACCGCAACGGCCATATGGTCAGAATGTAGCCGAGGGGTGAGTCCGTGCCTAGATTCGGAGAGTGATCGGCCAACCACCTCGCTACACACTTGCTACCCCCGTATTTCGATTTCGCTCTCTCGCAGCGTTGTCGGGACGGGCGTCCCTCGGTGGGGACCGTGAGACCTTGCTGGCCTGTCTGCAGCTGGGGCGTCTGTGCGCGGGCATTGTCCCTCCTTACGAGCTGTCGCGCGAGCTGACTCTAGAGCGGACGGAGCATACCAAGCAGTGGCTCTCGTCGCTGGCGGTCCCCAGCGGAATCAGGTCGACTGCATTCGGCATCACCGGCGCCCTGGCTGGCCACGATCGAGCCCGCTGCGCGGTCGCTTTTGAGGACCTTGTGAAAGCTGCCGTGGGGCAGTTAGATGAGGCATCACGCGCCGAGCTCAATGCGCTGGTTCAGGAGCTCGCGGCGTCTCCGACAGCCGGACACGCGCGGCATACAGTCACACAATTTCATCCGAGCTGATCATGGCCGGCCATTCCAAGTGGAAACAGATCAAGCATTACAAGGCGGCGACCGACGCCAAGCGCGGCGCCCAGTTCACGAAGCTCATTCGTGAAATCACGATGGCGGCGAAGCTCGCCGGCGGGGACCCCGCGCACAATCCGCGTCTTCGCACCGCTATAGATGCGGGAAAAGCCGCCTCGATGCCGAAGGAGAACATCGAGCGCGCCATCAAGAAGGGAACGGGCGAGCTCGAGGGAGTTCACTACACCGAGGTCACCTACGAAGGCTATGGACCTGGTGGCGTCGCGATCCTGATCTCCGCGTTGAGCGACAACCCAACACGCACTGTCGCCGAGATCCGGCACAAGCTCACCAGACTTGGCGGCAACCTCGGTCCTCCGCATTCGGTGTCGTACCTGTTCGATCGCAAGGGCCTGATCTACATCGACGCGACGAAGTACGAGGAAGATGCGGCGATGGAGGCGGCGCTCGACGCCGGCGCCGAAGACTTCCGCGCGGAAGGAGAGCAATACATCGTGACCACAGATCCGCACGGGATGCACAACGTCCAGGCGGGCCTGGAGAAAGCGGGGTTCCCGAGCGTCGAGGCGGAAGTCGCATTCATTCCCAAGAGCACTGTACACGTCGCCGGCAAGAACGCGGAGTCGGTGATCAAGCTGCTCGAGGAGCTCGAAGACCTCGACGACGTTCAGAAGGTCTCGGCCAATTTCGACATGGACGTCGAGCAGATGACCGGTGCGTGAGTCGGAACCGGTCGTGGTCGTTGGTATCGACCCGGGCACCGCGGTCACGGGTTACGGAGTTGTTCGCAAGGATGGTCGCAATCCGCTGACGCTCGTGGAATGCGGTGTGATCCGGACCAAGCCGCGCGATGCACTCGCGCAGCGACTGGCGGAGATCCACGATGGAGTGGTAGAGCTGATTCGCCGCCACAAGCCGACGGTTCTCTCCATCGAAGACATCTTCTACGCACGCAACGTGCGCACTACAGTGGTACTGGGACATGCGCGCGGTGTCATACTGCTCGCCGGAGCGCAGGCGGGAATCGAGATCCACGAATACCCGCCGTCCGAAATCAAGAAAGCGGTGGCGGGTACCGGCGCCGCCACCAAACTTCAGGTTCAGTTCATGGTGATGCGACTTTTGAGATTGAAATCAGCGCCACAGCCTACCGACGCCGCCGACGGCGTGGCGGCCGCGCTCGCATTCGCGCTTGCGCCCGACCTGCCCAAGATCCAGCCCATCAGGTTCTCGGTCCGTTGATCGGACTCATTCAGGGAAAGCTCGTCGCCAAGGACCTCGACGCACTGCAGGTAATGACCAGCGGCGGGGTCGGGTACGAGCTGACCATTCCGCTCAGCGTGTACGAGACGCTTCCCCGCACTGGGGAAGACGTGACGCTCCACACGTCGCTGGTGGTGAAAGAGGACTCCTGGCACCTGTTCGGGTTCGTCAGCGTATTCGAGAAGCGGCTGTTCGAGAAGCTGCTCACCGCGAATGGTGTGGGCCCGTCGCTGGCGATCGGTTTGTTGTCGGCGCTGTCGGCGACGCGACTCATTCGCGCAATTCGGGAGAAGGATATTCCGACACTGCAAAGCGTTCCGCGTGTCGGCAGGAAGAAAGCCGAACGATTGATCCTCGATCTCGGCGACAAGCTCGACGGACTCGGCGAAGCCACTGGAACCTCAGCGGCCCCAGCGAGCGCGGCGGCCGATGACGCCCTGCGAGCCCTGGTGTCTCTGGGTTATTCGAGTGCCGACGCGGAGCGGGGAGTTCGCGCGGCCCTCGACGGTGGTGCCTCTTCTAAATCCCCGGCCGATTTAATCCGTGCCGCACTGGCCAAACTCGGAGGTAGATAATGCGAATCATCCTGCTCGCTGGTCTCGTCACCGCTCTTTCAGTGTCCTGCGCCCCGCCAACGACGGAGCGCGCGTCCCGCGACTCCAACGTCATCACGAGCGCCGAGCTACAGGCTTCGCAGGCGACGAATGCCTACGACGCGGTGAGAAGGCTGCGCCCCAACTTTCTGAATTCGCGGGGCCCGACTTCGCTCAACGGCGCCGGTGCCGGATACGCGAGGGTCTATATGGACCGCGTCCTGTTCGGTGACCTGAACTCGCTGAAAACGCTGAGCGTGAATGGAATCCGGGAGATCCACTATTACAACGGTCCGGACGCGTCGGGTCGGTTCGGGCTCGACAACGTCTCCGGCGCTATCGAGGTCATCTCCGCCTCGAGATAGCAGGTATACGGCTCAATCGGGCAAAGTGATTTGCAATTCGCTTTTGGGTGAATTATAATTCACTTATGACTAACGCCTCCCTGCCCACCTACCAGGAACGCGGGCGAAACACCCTCCAGCGTTTGCTCGACGCGGCCGAGCAGACACTCGAAGCCGACGGGCTGGAAGGCGCGACTGTTCCGGCGATTGCCGGCCGAGCCGGCATGTCGGTGGGAAACGTCTAC
>JAXDME010000054.1:0-13445 GCA_034666285.1 Gemmatimonadaceae bacterium
ACCGATCGCCGATCGGTCGCCAACACTGCCGAGCGCCCAGGCTGATATCACACGCACCTGTACGTTGGCGTCTCCGCGCAGCGCAGCTGTAAGCGCATCAGATGCCGCGGACGATCTGCTCGCGTCCGCAAGTGCCCACGCGGCCATCTCTCGAACGCTTGCATCGGAATCGTGACGCAGGGCGTTGACGAGGGCGTCCGCTGCAACCTGCGTGTGCGCGTACTCCGCCAATCCCCACGCCGCAATTCGACGCAGAATCGCGTCCTTGTCGGTAGTCAAAACCTTCGCGAGAAGAGCCGGCCGCTCGTCGCTGTCCTTACCTGCGCCCTTGTTCCAATGCTCCGTTATAACATCCCGCAGGCGTTGGGCGGTGACGGTGTTGATCGATGTGCTAACGGACGTCCGCTGCGACTCGCTCGTTGCCGTCTGGGTGTTCACATGCATCCTCGAGCCGTCGATGATCTTGTAGGAATCCGGATAGGCTTTCCCTCTTGCGACGGATGCGCTCTCGACCCGCTTTGCCGAAATGCCCGGGTTTTGCCGACTCGGCGAACGCGGAGCCGGTGCTGCCGCTCCGACTACGATGGAGATGAGCGCGAGCGATCCGATCAGCGTCGCGGACTGGCGTCGGCTGGGGCTGGAATGACGCAGCTCCGGATCGAGAATCGCGAGCATCCTTCCCTCGAATTCCTTGCGCCTCGCCATTGCCAGCGCGACCGACGGTGTCGAATCCCGTCTTACGCTGGTGACGATATCCAACAGGTGCTCGGCGTAATCGGCCGCATGTGCGCCGCAGGCGAGTGCGAGATCATCGCACGCACGCTCGCTCTCCGAGCGGAGCCGCTTGGCTGCAGTCCAGACCAGCGGATGGAACCAGTAAACCGCGCAGGCCAGTCGACCGAGCGTGTGACCGATGAGATCGTGACGGCGAACGTGAGCGAGCTCGTGCAGAAGCACAGCCCGCCGGCGGTCGAGCGACCACGCGTCGCATTCAGCGGGAAGAACGATCGTCGGAGTGAAAAGACCGCAAGCAAACGGCATCTTGGCGTCTTCACTGCGGAGCAAACGCGGCGGCTCGTCGAGCGCGAGCCGATCCGAAACCTCCCAGAGAGGATTGAGCCAGTCCGCACTATCGAGCGAACGCGCGCGTTTGACGATCCGTCGAACGGCGAGCGCCGCATACCCGAGCGAAGCGGCGATCGCGACCATTACTGCCGCCCAGATGAGCAACAATATGGAGAGACCGGTCTTGAGTCCCGACTCGGAGATCGTGGCGCTTACGCCATTGTCCGAAGATGCAACGACTTGCTCGCCGCTCGGCGCGGTGAGAACAACTTTTTCGGGCCTGATCGCATTGGCATCCATCGATTTCGATCCGATGACAGCCGACGATTGATCAGAGGAGGTGGACGGTGCCGGCAGAACTTTCACCGGCAGCGGCCCCCACGCCGCGAGCGCGGGCACGAACAGGAGCGCTGCTACGCTCACGAGCCAAACGAGGTGACGCGAGCCCGCCGACGCTCGCTGCATGACGATGGTCATGGCGAGCGCGAGCAGGAGAATGATCGTGGCCTTCGTAAGAAGCATCGCCATCGGGATGTTCGAGCCGATTGGTAAGCTCACCGCGGAAAGAAAGTTCTGGCTCATGTTCCTATTTCTCCGATTGCCGAGCGCGGCGGATGGAGTTGCGGAGGCGCTTGACGTCGGCTTCGCTGAGGTCGACATCCGACATCCGGAGAAGCGCGGTCACCGCCTGCTCGGTCGAATCGCCGAAGTAGGTTCGGACCACGTGCGCGAGTACATCTTCGCGCGCGCTCTCGGTCGGCTCGGCCGGATAGTATATGTAGCGGGGACCATCCTCACGGTGCTTGATCAGCGCTTTCTCGCTGAGTATGCGAAGCACTGAGCGGACGGCCGAGTAGGTTGGCGGATCCGGAAGATCCGCCATGATCTCGGCCACGGTAGCGCCGGTGCGCCGGTGTAGAATGTCCATCACCTGTCTCTCGCGGCGCGAGAGCGAGGTGGCAGCGTCCGATTCTGATTTGTTTGCCATTAGTGTCACAGTCATGGGGAGCGCCTGGAGAGCCAGAACTGCTGACCCGTTTTAGTGTTGAAAAATCAACCCTGCTGAAAATTCAACAGTCGGGCCTGATTGTCAAGAGCGAATTGTGGGACCATATATCGCCATGCGTTCTAGCCCCCGGTTTTCTCTCCTACTCTGCCTGCTGGCTTGCGCCCCGCAAGTCGTTGTTCGGAACCCGGTTAGCGTTGCGCCGGTTGTCAGCGCACCGAGCCAATGGGAGTCGGACATTGCGCAGTTCGAAGCGCAGGATCGTGCAAACGCGCCGCGACCGGGAAGCATCGTATTCGTTGGCAGCTCCTCGATCCGCATGTGGACCACACTGGACCGGGATTTCCCAGGCGTGTCGGTGGTCAACCGCGGGTTTGGAGGATCCGAGGCGGGCGATGTCGCGCAATTCGCCGAGCGGATCGTGGTGCCGTACAAGCCACCGGTTGTTGTGTTTTATGCGGGCGACAACGACCTCGCCGCGGGTAAGACTCCTGCACAGGTTCTCGCTGCTTTCCAGTCGTTTGTCGCCACGATCCACCGAGACCTGCCAGCAACTCGTGTCGTGTTCGTCTCCATAAAGCCCAGCCTCGCAAGATGGAACATCGTCGACAAGATGCGCGCCGCGAATCAGCTCGTTCGAGACTATGTGAGTACGGACAACAAACTCGCGTACGTCGACGTGTTCACTCCAATGCTCGACGCGTCGGGGCAGCCGCGGCCCGAGCTGTATCTCGAGGATGGGCTGCACATGACGCCCGCCGGGTACGCGATCTGGCGGGACTTGATTGCACCCGCCCTGCGATGATGGCTTTTTTTCGCGATGGGTCGCAGCTCCTGCTACTGGAACAGTGCTGCTAAGCCTTCCCATCTATTGCATGTAGGCCTTTCGGAACGACTCCAACTCGGACATCGCGGCATCCGAGACTGCCCACAGGCCTAGCCCGGGAGTCGACCAGTGGAGCAAGCTATACCCCCTAACTGCGAACGACCCGTCGGCGGGCTCGTTCGCCGACGTCCTCCAGATGAACAGGTTTATCGTGTGCCCACGCCGCCCGTAAGTGAGCACTGCCGCCGTATGACCATCCACGTAATCGAGCCTTCCGCCGAGCAGTGGAAATCCCTTATCGGAGAGGTCGATGACGGTGGGTGCGATATCGGTCTTGCCGGCGAACCATGGCTTGACCGTATGCCGGTCGCTCGACGCAACATCCACAAGATGGCCGGGCAACAGTGACCGGACGTGGGCATCGACTAACTCACTGGTGGTTGCATTCGTCACCGATGTGGTCCTTGAACCAGGCCAAAGCACGCCAGCGCCCCAGCCTGCAGCGACTGCGATCGCAAGAGAGGCCGCGATGGACCACCGAGAAAGCCGCCACTCACGGGATTTCAGCGCGTGGCTATGCGGTTCGGGCTGCGGCAGCGCCTGCAGGTCGACCTTTCGCGCTTCCTCCAGCGCCCATGCGTTAAGCGACGACGGTGCTTCGTATACTGGAAGTGCTTCGCGCACTGCTCGCCCAAGGTCCCGTCGCTCTTTCATGCGACGTCTCCGAAATCCACGACGTCATTCAGAAGAACAGCCAGACGAGCTCGAGCTCTCGATAACCTCGACATGACGGTTCCGATTGGTACTTCCGTCACGGCGGCGACCTCGGCGTAGGAGCAGGACTGAAGCTCTCGAAGAACGATGGTCTCGCGAAGGAGCGGAGGCAGCTGGTCGACCGCGGCGCGCACGCGTTGCTGCACCTGCATTCGTTCGGCGGCCACATCGGGCTGGTCGCGATCGTCGACTAATTGAGGTCCCGCCGCATCTATCGACATGATGTCTGTTCCTTGCGGACGATCCGTTCGGTACGCCGTGAAGCAGACCCGTCGCACAATTGTCAGGAACCAGGTGCGTGCATCCTCATCGCGAAGCGTGGAAAAATACCGGACGGCGCGCAGGATGGCTTCCTGCACGGCGTCTTCCGCATCGGCTTTGTTGCCGGTGAGATACATCGCGAGAGTGAAGCCCGCGGACAAATGTGGAAGTACAACGCGTTCAAACCGGCCCGCTCCGGGACTTCCGCCATGTCCCACCTCTACGTGTTCACCAACATCGCTCAATAACCTCACTTCGAGCTGAATATCATCGTGTTACAACGACCTTCCCCTGCATTACCGGGTGCAGGGAGCAGAAATACGGAAACTCTCCGCTCTCTGGAAAAGTCGCCGTGTATTGTGCTCTCGTATCTAAAAGAGGCGAGCCCGCGAAACGATTGTCCGTGCTCTGGATCTTATGCGGCACATCGTCCCGATTGCGCCATGTCAGTTTGGAGCCGACTGGAACAGAAACAATCTTGGGAGTGAACGCAAAGTTGTCGATGGTCACCTCGTTGGCCGCCTGCCCACCGACGGTTCCGCTCGCGACAGCTTGCGCAGCGGCGGTTGCGTGGGCTCTTGCGGCGGCCTCGCCCGCCGCAAATGCGGCCTCCGGCGGATTTCCCGAGAGGGTATGGTCGACCACGGCGAGGTGACGATTCAAAGGGACATAGTGAACTTCACGGACGCCGAGCACGTCCCGCAGCTGACCAGCGGGCACAACCATCGGTCCTGGTGAAGGTGCTGTTCCCGGCCGCGGTTGAGGAAAGGCCGTCGAAAGCGCGGTGTGGAAGGCGACATTGCCTTCGACCTTCTGCATTGTCTGATGTATGTGACCGTTGAGTACGGTCACCGAGCCGAATCGCTTAAGGTAGCCGAGTGCGCGGGCTCCGTCATCTGTGCCCCAGCCCCACGCGGGATATACGCTCCACAACGGCACATGCGCGAACACAACGATTGGAGTACTGCTCGAGAGGTGTTTCACGTCGCGCTCGATCCAGGCGAGTTGCTCGCCTCCCAACGATCCCAGCCCACCCGCTTTCAGATTGAGAACGTTTACGAGTCCAATGAAGTGAACTCCGCTGTGATCGAAGCTGTACCAGCCGCCGCCCTCACGCCCCTTTTGTGTCCCGTTGCCGTAGCGCTGCAGGTAGCTCGCACCGCCATCTACGCTTACATCATGCTCTCCTGGAACGTAGAAGGTTTTGCCGGTGCGAGCTTCCCGCAGAATCTGATCTGCTGTGTCGAATTCCGATGGTTTGGAGAGCTGCGTGATGTCTCCGGTGTGCAACAGAAACGCGGGCTGCGCGGGAAGTGCGTTGATCTTGCCGATCGCTGCCCGAAGAGTGCCGGCTACATCCGTGTTTGCGGCTTTGTCGAAGCCGATATGACTGTCGCTTATCTGCATGAAGAAAAGCTGTCCCTTTCCCGGTGGTCCTCCATCGAGACGCGTCGAGCGTGGGACGCCACCGTTAACAGTCCACATCAAGCCTGTTCCGACCCATGCCATGCAGCTCAGGAAGTTGCGGCGATCCAAACCATCAGCGTCAACTGCGCTGTCCCGGGCCGTGCCGTCGCGGGGGTGGTTAGTAAGCTTCTGATTGTTCTTAGGGAGGTCGGCTCGTCCTTGATCGGTAGTTGACATTGCGGGTTGTCTAGATGGAAAGTGATGCTCGTTATCTAGACCTCGATGGCCCGCGATTTATTCCCAACGCAGCTACTGTGCGGCGACCTTCCCAGTTCTGGGGTCTGGTTTTACCGTGAACGATTGAGTGTAGCTCTTGCCGTTCACGGTGAGCTTCGCGGTGAAATCGCCGATGTAGTGGCGATCCGGCGGGCCGCCTTCGTCGGGAGGTACGGCCCCGCGCGCTCGCGGACGAAGCGCGTTCCACGATGTGCGATGCATACCGGCGCTCGCAGATGGAAGCTCGGGAGGAGTTTGCCACAGCGGAGAAACGCGTGGAATACCGGTTGGCTGTGTCGGCGCTCCCGGGCCGGCCGGGCGCGCATTGGGATCGCTCGATAGAGTCTGCACCACTGCCCCGCTCGCATCCAGGATCTCGATCACGACCGGCGCGCTGGATGCGTTCTTCAGGTAATAGTCGATCATCACGCCGCTCGGTGGATTGTCGGCGTGGGGCTCGTCCTTCTGCAACGGGGTTCCGTTGTCAGTCCCCTCGATAAAGTTGATCGTGTCGGCGGGCTTGAAGAGGTGCGCGTCCTCTCGCACGACTGCGTCGGTCAATTGTCTGAGC
This sequence comes from Gemmatimonadaceae bacterium, assembly GCA_034666285.1. Classification (GTDB taxonomy): domain Bacteria; phylum Gemmatimonadota; class Gemmatimonadetes; order Gemmatimonadales; family Gemmatimonadaceae; genus UBA4720. Next base: position 6,187 of record JAXDME010000054.1, read on the forward strand.
GAGCTGATGTCGTCGATCACCCAGAATCCGCGGCCGTGCGTCGCAACTATAAGGTCGTTGTTGTAAATCTCGAAGTCGCGCATCGACGTCACCGGCAGATTGAGCTGAAGCGACTGCCAGCTGTCTCCGTCGTCGAAAGAGATGTGCACTCCACGCTCGGTTCCCGCGACCAGCAGCCCGCGCCGCCGCGGATCTTCCTTCACCGAATGCACGTACACGCCTGACGGCAGACCTTTCGTGATCTTCTGCCAGGTCTTGCCCATGTCGCGCGTGCGATAGATGTACGGGTCGAAATCCTGGAGCTGGTGGCGATCGACGCTCGCGTAGGCAGTGCCGGCATCGAAATGAGAAGCCTCCATCAACGTCACCCTGCTCCACGGCGTGATCGCACTCGGCGTCACATTCTGCCAGGTCTTCCCATCGTCGGGCGTGAGCTGGATGTACCCGTCATCGGTGCCAATCCATAGTAGCGGAGCCCGCAGCGGTGAAGGTGCAATCGTGAAGATCACTCCACGTTTGCCGTTGCGATCTACCGCGGCCGCAGTGATTGGATCCAACGTGGGTGGAACGAAAATCTCGGAGCGCGTGAGGTCCCCGCTGATTTGCGTCCACGTCCTCGCGCCATCGGTGGTCTTGAACAGAAACTGATTCGCGTAATACAACGCGCGTGAATCTGCCTTGGAAAACACCAGTGGTTGAGTCCAGTCGCTGCGCGCCGTCTCCGGCGCCTTGGGGCTCGTGGTGTTCTCGATCGGAATGTTCGCATCGAGATTCCAGCGCTGGCCATCTCCGCCGAACACGACACCAGGATTGAGCGGATCGCCAGCTGTGTAACCGCTCTCACCACCGGGGGCAATCGGCTCCCAGTCGTGCATCGAGATCTGCGAAAACTTTCCCCGGGAGCGAACGGCAATTGCACCCGAATCCTGCTGCGCGCCCGTCACCCAATAGGGAAAGCGATAGTCCACCGAGAGATGATAGATCTGCGCCGTTGGCTGATTGAGCCATGAGCTCCACGTGACATCGCGCGGATCATCCGCCCGTGCGTTCCGGGTAATGATCGCGCCCTGGTCGCTGGCGACGATCATCGTGTTCGGATCGTCTGGTGACACCCACGGCTGATGGTAGTCATCGCCGCCAGGTGATCCCCGCATAACGTCCCAGGTCTTCCCGCCATCCTTCGTTCGATTGACAGCGACGTTTGGAACGTAGACGATGTCCGGATTCTGCGGATCTACGGTCAGCTTCTCGAAGTACCAGCCGCGTCCCCACAGCGCGGGATCGTTGGACAAGCGAGTCCACGTCGCACCCGCATCGTCGGAGCGGAAAAATCCACCCTGGCCTGGCGGAGGGCTCGATGGACGCGCTCCCGCCGGCGAAGGCTGTGGCGCGGGAGTACCAAGTGGCGGCTCGGCCTGTACCGGAGCGTCAGGCAGAAGGCAGTCTACGACCGCGTATAAGCGATTCGGATTTGCCGGCGCGATTGCGATGCCGGTTCTCCCGATTCCTTCCTTCGGTAGTCCGTTCGTGAGGCGAGCCCAGGTGCTTCCGCCATCAACGGATTTGAAGATTCCACCACCAGGGCCGTTCGTCGGCGCGTAGGTGAACCATGGCGGGCGGCGCGTACTCCAGAGTCCGGCGTAGATGACAGCGGAATTCGACGGGTCTATCACGACTTCCACCGCGCCCACGTTGTCATCGCCGAGTACTTTCTGCCAGCTTTGACCACCATCTCTGGAGCGGAAGATTCCGCGCTCCTTGTTCGACGCGTACAACTTTCCGATCGCCGCTACGAATACGTTGTTCGGATTCTTCGGATCGATTGCGATCTTCCCGATGTGGTGCGTTTCGTCGAGTCCGAGATGCGTCCAAGTGTGCCCCGCATCAATCGATTTGTAGATGCCGTTCCCGAACCCGACGGAATCACGGAGCGTTGACTCGCCGCTCCCGACGTAGATCGTGTTGGGCTGGGACGGAGCTACCGCAATCGCACCGATCGACGCCGTAGACTGTGAATCGAAGATCGGCGTCCACACCCGGCCGCCGTCGATCGTCTTCCAGACGCCGCCATTTACCGCGCCGAAATAGAATTCATTTGGACGTCCGGGCACCCCCGTCGCCGCTGCCACTCTCCCGCCGCGGAATGGGCCGAGCATGCGCCATCTAAGTCCCGAGTACAGGTCTGGTCGAGCCGGCGCAGTAAGGATCCCGCGATCGAGATCCTCCTGTGTCAGAGAAAGGTCGCCCGCGCTCCGAAAAAGGCTTCGGAGCTGGGGATTAATGGCAGAAAAGGCTAGCCCATACTGACCGGCGCGGACGAGAAAGTCGCGCCGGGAGAAATCCGGCCGTTCCGTCACTGTCCGCCTTTCGCGACAGCTTCCCAGTCCTGACGGGTGATCAGAACAATGGGCTGGAGATTCTTGGCGCCAAGCTCGGTATTGAGTGCGGCGAGATCCTTTGCCGACCACGCATCGAATGCAGCCACTACATCCGACAGTTCATGGCCGATCGCGTCGGTTCGATCGAGCTGCATCTGCGACGGACGTCCATCGTAGAACACGACGGCACCGTAGAGATCGGCGAGATTCTCGCGAAGTCTTTCCTCGCCGGTGATCATGCCGCCTTCCTTCGTGGCGACGATCTTTTTCCGCAGCACGTCGGCCGCCGCTGATGCGTCGCGAAGGCGCTGTCCCAGCGCATCACCTGCTGGCAGCTTTGCCGCTCGGTCAGCAAGTGCCGATCGAACACCGTTCATGCGCTCGACTGCGAAGGACATATCGCCCAGTAGCGACACGAGTTTATTGGCGAGCGCGAATTGCGCCTGGCGATCGGCAAGAGTGTGCGTGGCGCGCGGATCGGGTACGAGCTGGAGCGGCAACGTGTAGACCTTGTCGTCCTTGGTCATCTTCACGGTGTACGTCCCGGGCAGAACCCGCGGACCGAACGCCGCCCCGAAGGCAGCGCTGGCGGCCGAAGGAACCTTTGGTGGCTTGAGACGCATCGACCACCGCACTCTGCTCAACCCTCGCCGTTTCGTGCTCGGCACGGTTCCAACGAGGTTACCCGACGGGTCGAGGACCTCGATCTTCATGTCGCCGAAAATGTGGCGCTTCTTCAGATAGTAGGTGATGACCGCCGCATCGGGTGGGTTGTCCCCCGTGTAAGACGCGTCGCCGTTCGCCCACCCTCCATTTGCGGAAATCTTGAGGACGGTCGGGCGCGCGCGGATGAAAACGACGTCACTCGCCAGGGCCGCTGGTGTGAGGGCCCTGAGAGGCGTGATGTCGTCGATGATCCAGATCCCGCGACCATGCGTGGCGATAACGAGATCGTTGTCGCGCGGATGGATCGCCAGATCGCGCACTGCGACCGCGGGGAAATCGCCGCCCTTGTAACGCGACCACTGCGCGCCGCCGTCGAGCGAAACCCAGAGGCCGAACTCAGTTCCGAGGAACAGCAGGTTCGGGTTGACCAAGTCCTCCTTGATCACATGGGCGTAGCCGCGCACCGGGCTTCCTGCAGCGATGATGGACGTCCACGTCTTTCCGAAGTCGGTCGACTTGTAGGCGTAAGGACGCATGTCGCCGAACGTGTGAAGATCGAAGGTCGCGTAGATGGTGCCGTCGTTGAAATGGCTTGGGTCTACGTAGGACACCCATGCGTTCTTTGGGAGATTCGGAATGTTGGCGACGACGTTCATCCAGTTCTTTCCGCCATCGCGGGTTACCTGGAGGTTCCCGTCATCCGTCCCCACCCAGACCAGGTTCGGATTCCGCGGCGACTCGGCGATCGCATAGATGGTCGTGTGCATTTCTGCCGCGGAGTTGTCGACGGTGACGCCTCCCGACTGCTCCTGGAGCTGCTTCGAGGGATCGTTGGTGGTGAGATCTGGCGAGATGCGATCCCACGTCTGCCCAAAATCCCTGGTGCGATAGAGATACTGGGATCCGATGTACAGCGAGCCGTTGTTTGTCGGGCTCATGTGGATCGGTGTATTCCAGTTGAAGCGCTCCTTTCCTTCCTTGTACCGAGGGAGTGGCTTGAGTGGACGCGTCTCGTGTGTCTTTCTGTTGACGCGGCCGATCTCTCCCCCCTGCGCCTCAGCGTAGAGGTAGTTCTGATCGGTGGGGTCCACGAACATCCAGAATCCGTCGCCGCCATACATGTTTTCCCAGCGGCTGTTGGTGATGCCGCCCGGATACTCCGAGTCTCCAACCCACGAGCTGTTGTCCTGGAGTCCGCCGTACACGTGGTACGGGCGATCGTTGTCGAGGCTGACGTGATAGAACTGCGAGACCGGAAGGTTGTCGCCCTTCCACCATTTGTTGCCGGCGTCGTACGAATACCACACGCCACCGTCGTCGCCAGTGATGAGATGATCTGTGCTGGCCGGATCGATCCACACATCGTGAAAGTCACCGTGTGCGCCGCCGCCGATGCCGCTGAAGCTTTGTCCGCCATCCGAGCTGACCACGAGCGGACCGTCCGGCTTGTAGATACGGTTCTCGTCCTTTGGATCCACGAGCAGGTTCGCGAAGTAAAACGGACGCCAGATCATCGCCTGGCTTCTGTCGCGCATCTCCCATGTCTTGCCGCCGTCCGCTGAACGGTAGAGCGCGTTCTTCGGCGGAGCGGCTTCGATGAAGGCATAGACGATGTTCGAGTTCGAGGGGGCCACTGTCACAGCAATCCGGCCCCAAGGCTTCGCTGGGAGTCCGCTCGCGCTCGACGCGTTCAGATCGTTCCATGTCGCGCCGCCGTCCGTGCTCTTGAACAGACCGCTCCCGCTGGGCGCGGTCTCACCGTCGCCGCCGGAACGGAACGTCCAGCCCTTGCGCCGGAAATCCCACGTGCCGGCGTACAGCGTCTTCGGGTTTTTCGCGTCCATCGAGATCATCGAGCAACCCGTAGACGCGTTGGGTCCTTTGAGCACCTTCGTCCAGCTCTGTCCGCCATTGGTCGTCTTGTAGACCCCGCGATCTTCGCTGTCGCTCCACAGCTTTCCCGGAACGCAGGCGTAGACCGTATTTGGGTCCGAGGGATCGATCAGGATCTTGGCGATGCGCTCCGATTCCCGGAGACCCATGTTGGTCCAGTTGTCGCCGCCGTCGACCGATTTGTAGATGCCGTCTCCGATCGAGACGCTGTTGCGCGTCCATGCTTCGCCGCTTCCGACCCAGATCACTTTGGGGTTGGCGGGATCGATCGCTATGGCGCCAATCGACTGAACCGGCTCCTTGTCGAAGACCGGTTTGTAGGTAGTCCCGCCATTCTCCGATTTCCAGACTCCGCCGCTGGCCGAGCCCAGATATACGGTGAGTCGATTGCCTTCGTGCACCGCCGCGATGGCCGCGATCCGTCCGCTCATTGCAGCCGAACCGATGTTGCGTGCGCCGAGCCCGGAGATTGTCTCCGAGTCGACCTTGGCCGTTCCGTTTACGAGTGTCGCCTGGGCGAGGGCCTGCCCGCTCATCGCTGCAACAAGCGCAATTCCGCACGCGGCGGACTTCGAGAAGTTCATCATTAGAGTGACCCTCCGCCTGTCGGAGGCTTTGGCCGCGCGTAGCGGGCGGTATCGATCGGAACGTTGAACTCGATCTTGTCGAACGTGATTTTTCCGGACCCCGAGCTTCCCTTCTGGCGAGTCTCCATGGAGAACGGGAGATACCAACCGCCCACCTGTTTGTAATCGCCGAGTGATGTTTCGGTTTCCTGGGGGGTGCCGCGAATGATTCGCTTGGTGTCGAATTTGATCGGTACGAACGAATCGGTATCCATATAGTAGTAGCGGGTATCGCCGCTCTTGAGAGTGACCTTGAGCTTGTAGACGTCCGTTCCTTCGATCTGGTCCATCCCCATCAGCTCGACCTTGTTGCCCTTCGCCTTGTAGTTGATGAGGGGCTCGTCGAAATCGGAGTCCTCGATGATCCCTCGCAGCTCCTCTTCGCTGAGGGCTTCGGCGTCCTTCTTCCCGCCGAAGGGGTCGATCTTCCAGCCACTGGATCCGTCATAGGCGTTGATGGCGGTCATCCCCTGGATCGAGAAATCCTCCCGAACCTTGTTCGGTCGGGTGCTTTCCTGCACGACGACGGCTTCGAATCCGCCCTCGCCCGTGTATTTACCGACTCGTCTCAGGGTCTTGATCGACTGGATCTTGTCAGCGCCGCCGACGGTCTGGATATAGCGGGTAATTATGTCATCGGCGGTGAGTGTCGTCTGTGCCTGGAGGGATGAGGCGACGACGAAGGTCCCCGCGATTAGAAGGAGTTTGCGCATGATTCCTCGAGCGATGTCGAGTGGATGATAGGTAGGAGAAGCTAGCCTGAAGATTCTGCGTACTTGGTGAATTGTTTGTCAATGAGCTGTGTGCCGGAGTTGAAGCGCTCCGTCTGGCCACCGAGGCGGAAGTTCAACACGGATGCTTCGGAAAAACACCGGATGCTTCGGATCGGCTCCTCGTCGGGTTCATCAACCATCCGCTGGGCCGGGATTTCTTGGGAACTGCCACTATGGTTTGGCACCCTGCTTTTTCAGCGCCGCCCGCAATTCTTCGCTCAGCTTTTTCGCGTCGTCAGGTCTGCCGTGAAGCGCTGCCGGGGTGTTCTGAAAGAGCGCGACCTTCCACGCCCCGCCCGTCTTCACCGCGACCATGGTTTGCACGGCGTTGACCTCTAGATTGATGTCGTCTTTATCCGGCGGCACCATCCCCGCGACCGCGCTGAGGATCGTCACGCCTTCGGCAAGAAATCGGACTTCGCGAACGATCGAGACGTAGCGCGCGGTCTGATGGTGGGAAAAGATCTCGCTGAGGTGTGCGCCCACCGCGGCCTGACCGAACACCTGGGTTCCATCGAACCCCACGATGTTCCCGTCCGCCGCGAACAGAAGCGCGAAGTCACGCGCGTTTCGTTTGTCCCAGGCTTCGAGGAGCTGGCGATACAACTCGCGAACCTCCCTGTCCGCCTCGAGGTCTGTTGGTTTCGGGCTCATCAGAGTCTTCCCTCGCTTTCGGGGTCGGTGAATCGCGCTTCGATCCGGCGATCCGGGATCAGCCACATCAGCGCGACAGATACATATATCGCGTCGGACAAAGCCTGGTGGACAAATGCCAGCGGAATCGCGACAAGGTAGAGCACGACCGAGATCTTTCCCTTGAAATCGTTGCCCACCGCCGCTCTTAGACGGGAATTGGGTCCCTGACTTCTTATTATCGCCTGCTCGAGTATGAAATACGCGACTCCGGCGAACAACAGCACCAC
>JAXDME010000055.1:0-2877 GCA_034666285.1 Gemmatimonadaceae bacterium
GAGCTCGAGGCTCTCAACCAGGTTGGGACCACGCTGGCTCAGGAGCTGGACATCGAGAAGATCGTCCAGACGGTGACGGACGCCGCGACGAAGCTCGCGGGTGCGCAGTTCGGCGCTTTCTTCTACAACGTGATCGATAACCAGGGCGAGAAGCTCACGCTGTACACGTTGTCAGGAGCGCCCCGCGAAGCATTCGAGAATTTTGGTCATCCGCGTCCGACGCCCGTTTTCGCGCCGACGTTCTACGGCACGGCGAACGTTCGGAGTGACGACATCACCAAGGACCCCCGCTACGGCCAGATGGCGCCCCACTACGGGCAGCCGCCGGGTCATCTTCCCGTACACAGCTACCTCGCTGTCCCGGTAGCATCCCGCACGGGCGACGTAATTGGCGGTCTCTTCTTTGGACACTCCGACGTCGGAGTTTTCGACGAGCGCGCCGAGCGGATTGTCTCGGGAATCGCGGGCTGGGCGGCAATCGCGATGGACAATGCCCGCCTGTACGAAGCTGAACGACAGGCGCGCGCCGAGGCGGAGGAAGCGAACCGGGCGAAGTCGGAGTTCCTCGCCGCCATGTCGCACGAGCTGAGAACCCCGCTCAACGCGATAGGTGGTTATGCCGACCTGCTTGTAGCGGAGATTCGCGGTCCGATCAACGACGTGCAGCGTGGCGATCTCGAGCGCATCAAGCGCAGCCAGCATCACCTGCTATCGCTGATCAACGACATCCTGAACTTCGCCAAGCTCGAGGCAGGCCGAGTGCAGTTCGACCCGATCGACGTCTCGATGAACGAAACACTCGGCCAGCTCGAAGCGCTTGTCGCGCCACAGCTGCAACAGAAGCAGCTGCAGTACGAGTACAACTGCTGCGATCCGACTTACACCGCGCACACCGACCCGGATCGACTGCAGCAGATCCTCCTGAATCTTTTGTCGAACGCGATCAAGTTTACTCCGCCGGGGGGCAAGATCACGGTCACCTGCGGTCCGACGAAGGATCGAATGCGGGTCAAGGTCACCGATAGTGGCATCGGCATTCCTCCGGACAAGCTGGAGCAAGTCTTCGAGCCGTTCATTCAGCTCGCTCGCGGCCAAACGGCGGGCGCGGTTGGCACCGGACTTGGCCTTTCGATCAGCCGCGATCTCGCGCGAGCGATGGGCGCTGAGCTGACGGTCGAGAGCAAGCTGGATGAAGGCTCGACATTCATCCTGTCCCTCCCTCGCGGCAAGAACGAGCCGAAGTCAAAGTAAGCTCGTAGCCCACCGCCGGCCCGCCGAAAGCTGCAGGCAGGTAGTGTTCAGTTGATTTTTTTCTGCTCCCCAACCCACGCTCTGATTCTCGTGTCGAGAACGTCGAGCGGCAACGCCCCCTGACTGAGTATCTGATCATGGAACGCCCGGATATCAAACCGCGCGCCGAGCTCCTGCTCCGCGTATTTCCGGAGCGCCTTGATCTCCAGCTCCCCGCTCTTGTACGCCAGCGCCTGACCCGGCCACACGATGTAGCGGTCGACCTCGACGGTGATGTCGTTCTCGGTCTTCGCGCTGTTCGCCTTGAAATAGTCGATCGCTTGCTGTCGTGACCATCCCAATGAATGGATTCCGGTGTCGATAACCAGCCGGATCGCCCGCCACATCTCGTAGGTGAGCTGTCCAAACCTGGAGTACGGATCCTTCTCCAGCCCCAGCGCGGGGCCGAGGCTCTCGGAGTAGAGAGCCCACCCTTCGACAAATGCGGTGTACCCGCCGTAGCGCCGGAATTCAGGAATCCCCTCCAGCTCCTGGGAGATCGCGATCTGAAGATGGTGACCCGGCACCGCTTCGTGGGATGTGAGGACTTCCATCTCCCAAATCGGGCGCGTGTCGAGCTTGTAGGTGTTGACGAAAAACTGACCGGCGCGGTGGGCCTCCGGCGCCCCCGGGTAGTAGTAGGCCGTCGTCTGTGATGGCGCCGAGTAGGACGGGATGGTCGAGACGCCGTAGGGAAGCCTCGGCAGTCTGCCGAAGAGTTTGGGCAGCTCCGGATCAATGCGCTTGGTGATGTCGCGATACGCCCGGACGAGGGAGGCCGAGTCCGTGTAAAAAAACTTTGGATCGGTGCGGAGCATGTGAGTGAAGGTGGCGAAATCTCCCTTGAATCCAGTCGAGCGAATGAGGCTGTCCATCTGCACGCGAATGCGCTTAACCTCCGCCAAGCCCAACGCATGTATTTCGGCTGGCGTGCGCGTGGTTGTCGTCTGAACCTTGACGTTGTACGCGTACCATGCCGCACCGTTGGGGAGAGCATTCATACCGATCGTCTCTCGTGAGTGCGGAATGTAGGTATTGGTCAGATACGCCTGCAGCCGCTGGAATGCCGGCCGATCCTGCTCGTCGTAAGCGCGCACCGCGTCGGCGCGCAGACGCGCTCTGTCGCCCTCGACGATCCCAATCGGGAAGCTGGTGAAAGGGGCGAGCAACGCGCTCTTCATCGGATCTTCGGGGATCAGATCCTTCACCTGCGCGGGAACATCGCGCAGCGTTATCCGCGGGGGCGTCACCCCGAGCTTCAATCCGCTGTCGAGTAGCGCGATCGTCTGGCCGACGACGGTCGGCAGGCTGCGCAGACGCGCGACGATGTCGGTGTAATCCTTCACAGTCTGCGCGGGCTGCGAGGCGATTGTCGACGCGGCGTTCTGTGGTCCGCCCAGCTGCGAAACCTGGAGTAGATCGCCCGGGAATCGTTGTCCTTCGATGTATTCCTGGACACCCCTCCTGAAGATGTCGTAGCTCAATTGATCGGACGGATTCAGGCGTGCCCGATCGATCGCTCCTATGACCTTCAGCTCACTCGAGAAATCGGCCCGGCGCCGCGTGATCGCGCCGATCGAGAGGTCG
>JAXDME010000056.1:0-15810 GCA_034666285.1 Gemmatimonadaceae bacterium
CGAGACAATGCGTCCCTGGGAAAATCCCCGACGTCACGCCGAGCGTCTGGCGCGGGAGAAAGCAACAGCAGTCGCCAAGCGCGATCCTGATCTGATCACGATTGCCGCTGACACGATCGTCGTCATCAACCGCAAAGTTCTCGGCAAGCCCCGGGACGTGGAGGAAGCCGCGCGCATGCTTGCGCTGCTGAGCGGCCGTGAGCACGTCGTCACGACCGCCGTCGCCGTGTCTCGGGGAAGAAAGCTGCGGTCGGCTGTCGAAGAAGTGCGCGTCAAGTTTCGAAGACTGCGTGACGACGATATCGAGGCGTACATCGCGACCGGGGAGCCGATGGACAAGGCGGGAGCCTACGGAATACAGGGTTACGGCGCTACGATCGTAGAGCGGATCGAAGGCGATTACTTCGCAGTCATGGGCCTGCCGATCGTGCGGCTGATCGGTCTGTTGCGGGACGTCGGAGTCGAATACCGCTTCGGAACAATCTCGACAATCCAAAAATGATCGCTCTTAGGCCACGCCGCGATCTCCAATCAACTGCTTGGCCTGCTCGACCACTCTCCGCTCGTTATCGAACGAGAGTTGAGCTGCGGCGTCGTCGATCGGCACCCACCGCGCCTCGTTGACTTCCCAGTCGTGATCGCTGGTGTCGCCGGATAGGTAGCGAAGCAGGTAGAAGTGAACGCGCTTGTGAAAGCGGACGCGCTCGCCTGCGTCGAGCCCAGCAAACCAGTACTCGACCGTCTCAATGTGCGCGACGACCTCGCTGTCCACGCCGCCTTCTTCGCGCGCCTCGCGCACAGCGGCAATTTCCGGCTTCTCATCCTTCTCGACGAGACCCTTCGGCAGCTGCCATCTGTTGTTGCCCACCGCAACTATCACGACGTCCACGCGCGGGTTGTCCAACCGGAATACCACTCCACCGGCCGATACCTGTTCCCTCACCGGCAGCTTCACGTTTTCCTGCCTGTGTATCGTTGCTGCCAGAGCGACACCTTTTCGAGAACGTCGCGTGTTTCTATCCGCGCCATTCGACCTGGTCGATTCTCCATCGAGATCGGATAGTTCTCTCCCGGATCGCCGTAAGCATCGATGATCAGATCCTTGAATTTGCGATAGGGCCCGGTGCGCTTCGGATTGGTATAGCCGAGGAGGCTGATCACCGGGCGATCGAGGGCAACACTCATGTGGAGCGGCCCGGTGTCGGGCGACAGCACGAGCGACGACGCATCGAGAATTGACACGAGCTTGCGCAGCCCGCTGCCCAGCTCGGAGCGTGGCTTATGTCGCGCCCGCTCCGTCACGATCCGCTCCGCGTTCATCTCCCGCTCCGACCTGCCGCCGACGAGCACCACCTGCATCCCGAAGTTGTCGTGGAGAGCGTCAGCCACCTCCGCCCAGCGCTCCGGAATCCAGTCTTTCTCCGGCTTACTGGTCGCGACGACGATTGAAGCAATCGGCCGATCCGTCGACGCGCTGAACTCGCGCTGCCATACGCGCTCGGCAGCGTTAGGTCCGAAATCCCACTCGACCGGCTCGGGCGAAACGCCAAGCGCGTAGAGAAATTCGAAGTACTGATCCTGAACGTGCTGAACCGGCCGTTTGGGGATCTTGCTGTTCGTGAACAGCCAGTTGAAGTCGCGCGCGCGGGAGCGATCGAAGCCGAGCTTCACGGGTGCATTCGTGAACGCCGTAACGATTCCAGCCTTGAAGTAGACCTGCAGGTTGATCACGAGGTCGAAGCTTCGCTTCGCCAACTCCGCCCGCACGTCCGCGAACGCACGCCAGCCCTTGGCGCGATCAAAGGTGATTATCTCGTCGACCGAACGATGCCCTCGCACGAGCGTCGCCGGTCCCGGCTGAAGAACCCAGGTTATCCTGGTCTTCGGATTTGTTCGCTTGAGTGCGTTGATCACGGGTAACACGTGCACGGCGTCCCCCACCGCGCTCATCATCACAATGCAAATGTTGTCAGGAACGTTGACCGTCCCCGGTTCGCTCACTCGCTGCTCCGGAGACGCAGGTATTCCTCATCCTCCGCGGAGTAGGGCAGCTCGAAGTTGTCGCGCCATTTGCGCAGAGAGCGAATGAGGCGGTCCAGATTGGCCTTCGCGACTAGCGGGGAGCCCGGCGAGCTGAAGCGAACGCGATCGACATCAAGCACGTGCGCGTCGAGTCCTTCACCCGCACCCGCAGTAAGAAGGACGTTCTTCAGATTCAGATCGGGGTGGTGAGCGCCAGCGTGCGTCAGCGCGCGCAACAATTTGACGATCGCGTCCAGCACCATCACCCGGTGATCGTAATCGGTGACTTTGGCGAGTGCGACCGAGAGATCGTGTCCGTTGGCTATCTCCCTGGTTGCAATGTCCGACCGCCTGAGAACCCAGTTCTTCGGATAAGAAACGTAGGCGACGACCTCGGGTGTGCTCACGCCGCTCGCACGCAGTCGAAGCGACGCGATCAGCTCGCGAAATCCTCGCGTTGGCAGGACGAAAAGATCTTTGCTCAGCTTGGCCATCCAGCCGCCCCGCATGCTGTGGCGGACGACGACTCGTCCGCACGATCCCGGCAGGTTTACCGCGAACACTGGCGCGCGCCCCACTAGCGGCACGGCATCGGGTTGCCTCGCAGCGTAATCGTAGAGGCGTTCCTTCTCGAGAACGCCGCGAATGCTCGCGGCGCAGCTCATCGTCGCCACCACCCGCGCCCCGCCAACCGCGAATCGCTCGTAAGATGGAATCGTGACCCCAATCATCTACTGGGTCTTCCCGTCTTGCCGTACAGACGCAATAGCGTTGAGGAGTGCCTGCGCCTTGTTGATTGTTTCATCCCACTCACGCTCGGGCACTGAGTCGGCGACGATTCCTGCGCCCGTCTGCACCGAGGCGACTCCATCGGCGATTATGCACGTGCGGATGGTGATGGCCAGATCCATTCGCTTCCCGCCAGCGGCGATGTACCCGAGCGCGCCCGCGTAAGGCCCGCGAGAGACGGGCTCCAGCTCGTCGATGATCTCCATCGCGCGGATCTTCGGCGCACCTGTCATTGTCCCCGCGGGGAACGTTGCGCGAAATACGTCGAGTGCCGAGAGTCCATCGTTGAGATCCCCCTCGACCTGACTGACAATGTGAAGCACGTGTGAATACTTCTCGACCTTCATCAGCTCCGTGACTTTCACCGTTCCGTATCTGGCCACGCGGCCCACATCGTTCCGTCCGAGATCCACCAGCATCACGTGCTCCGCTCGCTCTTTCTCGTCGGCAACGAGCTCCGCCGAGAGCTCTTCGTCCTCTGCCGGAGTTGCGCCACGACGCCGAGTGCCCGCGATTGGCCGAAGTGTAATGTGAGAATCCGATACGCGCACAAGGAGCTCAGGTGAGCTGCCGACGATCTCGACGCCATCGAGCACGAGATGATACATGTACGGCGAAGGATTTATCGCGCGCAGGGCGCGGTAGAGATCCGAGGGCTCGAAGTCGAGTGGGACATCTATGCGTCTGGATAGCAGTGCCTGGAAACAGTCTCCCGCACGGATGTATTCCTTGATCCGTTCCACGTGCGCCATGAAATCCGCTCGCGCGTAGCTGGACTGGCCTTCGACCGCCGGTGCCACCACATCCTGCGACATGGACTTGAGACGGCCGGGCGCCCTCAATCGTGCCCTTATGTCCTGTAGTTCTCTGCTCGAGCTCTCGTATAGCTCGGTCAACTCCGCATCACTGGAGCCCTTCGGCACTGGTACCGAGATCACTATTCGGGCGCGACCGTGCAGGTTGTCGAGTATCACCAGCGAGCGAGTGAAAACGAAGAGCGCGTCGGGCGTCCCGAGGCCTCCCGGTGGGCGATTCGGAAGCTTCTCGATGAGCCGCACTACGTCGTAACTGAAATAACCGACGACGCCGCCCCAGAAGTCGCCGAGCTCAGGTACTTTGGCGGCCCTGCCGGCGTCGATCAAGGCTGAGAGATCAGCGAGGGGATCCGGCGGCGTCCGCGCATTGTGCCAGCCGAGATCGTCCGTCCAGTCTTCTACGACCCCGTTCACGAGCCGCCAGGCGCTGCGCGGCTCTGAGCCCAGGTACGTGTATCGCGACCACGTCTCGCCGCCGGCTGGCGCGGACTCGAGCAGAAAGGCAAAAGGTCCACGCCGAATCTTGGCGAAAGCGGAGACTGGAGTGTCCGTATCGAGCAGACAATCCTTCCAGATGGGGACGAGCGTCGCTGTTGCCGCGCGCTCCTTGAATTCTTCGAGGCTCACTGAGGCGCGCCTTCAGAGCGCTCCCGCGATTGCTCCCGCTCAGCCCGCAAGTAACTTTCCTCCATGAAGCGGCTTTGCACGACTCTCCGAGTTTTCGTGATGATCGTTTCCGCGAGCAAGCTCGGCGCTCAGGCGTGGAACGATCCCCGCACCAGCGCTCTCGTCGAGCGCGCGACCGAGCGCAGATCGAGTCAGCTTGCGGATACTGCTCTCGTAGACTACAAGGCGACTGCGCACGGTTACGTAACCTTCCTCGCACAATTTGGAGAAGGATTCCCCCAGCCGCCAAAGATCGTGAAAGCGGACGAGCTTGGGTTGGAAGTCTATTGGCGTGCGCCCGACCTGAGCAAGCAGCGGATCATGGGCCGTCGCGATACGCTGCTCCTTCCCACCGACATCAACTATCACCGCGACCACCTCGGCATCGTTCAGAACAACTTCAGAAACATCATCCGAATCGGTGATGGAGATGAAGTCCAGGACGTCCCGCATCCGCTCTCGCCGGTCGGACTCCGGGAATACGACTACGCGATTCACGACTCGCTTCAGATTCGGCTCGGCTCGCGTGTGCTCGATGTCTATGAGGTGAGAGTCCGGCCGAAGGACGACCGCAAGCCGCGCGCTGTCGGCGCCGTTTTCATCGATCGTGAGAGCGGAGAAGTCGTGCGGATGGCGTTCAGCTTCACCCGCGCGGCGCTGATGGACAAGGACCTCGAAGACGTTTCGGTCGTGCTCGAGAATGCGTTGATCGAAGGCCGCTTCTGGCTGCCGCGCCGACAAGAAATCGAGATTCGCCGCACGGGCTCCTGGCTCGACTACCCCGCGCGGGGAATAATCCGGGGGCGTTGGGAGATCTGCTGCTACCAGGTGAACACAGGGATTCCAACGAGCTTCTTCGCCGGGCCCGAGATTGTGCTGGCACCTCCCATGGAGAGAGCTCTCCGACCATTCCCGTTCACCGGCGGAGTGCTCGATTCTCTACCTCCGGACGTGCGCGCCGTCACCGACGAAGATGTGAAAAAAGTTCAGGAAGAAGCTCGCGCCTTGGTCAGAGGGCAGGCGCTCGCCCGGAGTCGGAGATTGGCGCTGTCCGCGCGGCACGTCTCGGATATTGTTCGGTTCAATCGTGTCGAGGGTGTCGCGCTTGGGAGCGGGATTCTCCAGCGGGTCGGAGGCGGCTTCGCGGTCGCGGCCGCCGGACGGTACGGATTCAGCGACAAGCAGTTCAAGGGAAGGGGCGCGCTCGAATATCGGACAGGTGCCGGCTCGTCTCTGATTCTGGCGGGTGAGCGACAATATCGCGACGTGAGCGACGACCAGGAGACTTCGCTCGTGCGCAACAGCATTGCGGCTCAGGAGTTCGGAAGCGACTACACCGATACCTACGACGTGCGCGGAGCCTCGCTCGCTTGGTCGCTCGCGCGATTTGGTTGGAGGCCGTCACTCGAAGCCGCGTACGAACGTCACGAGCCTTTGTTCGTTCACGCCCGGCCGGCGACGGGGACGTTCGAGCCTACCATCCCTGCGCTAGCGCTCAGAGAAGCACGGGTAACCGTTGGAATGGACAGACCCACCTCGCTGTCGTTGGGCGGCTTCGAGGTGGGCGCGCATGTCGCGCTGAGTGGCATCCGCGTTATTCGGCCTGCTACGATCGAAGCGAGGCTGCTCCGGCCCTCGTTGGTGCTCGATCTTGAAAAGCCATTCGGGTCCAGTCGGCTGCTGCTTCACACGATCGCCGCCGGGGTCTTGAGCCACGATTCAATTCCCGCGCAGCATCTTGTTTTCCTGGGCGGTCCTACCAGCGGGCCCGGGTACGATTTCCATGAGTTCGTCGGCCGGGCTGGAGTGAGCCAAAGGCTCGAATGGCGCTTTCTTGCCCCGTTCATTCCAATCCCACTCGGCAGATACGGCAAGGCACCGGGCACGATCACTCTGGCGCCTTTCGCCACGTCAGTCTGGATTGACCGGTCGGCGGCATTCAAGGCACCGCGAGAAGGGTGGTACCCGGCGTTGGGCCTCGGCGCCCTCACGGTTTTCGATGTCATCAGGTTCGACGTCGCTCGCGGGTTCCGGGACGGCCGGTGGACGTTCTCGGTTGATATCGGACACGATTTCTGGAGTGTCCTCTAGCAGGTGAATTGGGGCGTTATCGATGCTGGGTCGCGTCGTCCTTCATAGGACGGGCAGCGCCGGGATTCCGGGAATCTGCCTCCCGCGACCCATTCACAGCACAGGTAGCTATGCTCCGACTTCTTCATTTCCGCCGAACGTTGACGCTAGCCGGCCTCGCCATTCTGGTCGCGTGTGCGACTGCGACCGGCCGCACCCCTATCGCAACGGGTGCTGCTTCAGTATCGGCGATCCAGGGAGCGGACCCAATTGGCCAGAAAGTGCTCCTCACCCGCGCCGACAGCGCGTGGCAGGCCGGGTCATATCTCCTGGCCACTGACCTGTACGAGACGGCCGTCGCCCGTGACTCCGTCGCTTCGCTCGCGATCTTTCGACTCGCGACGCTTCGGTCTTGGGACAACCGTCTGGACGAAGCTGTCGGACTCTTTCGCCGCTACGTGGCACTGAATCCCGACTACGCCGAGGGCCGGCTCTCGCTGGCTCGCACGTTGGCGTGGGGCGGCCATTATGACTCGTCTGTGGCGATCTACGATTCCGTCATCGCTCAGAACAAGAACTATCGGGATGCATTGCTTGGACGTGCCCAGACACTTGCGTGGGCCGGTAAGCTGCCTGAGGCGCTGGCCGCGTACAGGCTCTGGGTCGCGAATCATCCGACCGATCGCGAAGCATCACTCGAGTACGCCCGTGCTCTTTCCTGGAACGGCCAGCTCGATGAAGCGGAAACTATATACGCCCAGATCGCGAGGACCGGCGACCCCAACGCACAAAAGGGATTGGCGCGGGTGATCGCGGCGCGTGGCGAGTTGGAACGTAGCGAGCGTGCGTGGAGGGAAGTCCTCGACATTCGGCCGAACGACGCCGAAGCCCTCACGGGACTCGCGCAGATCCTGAGCTGGCAAGGGCGACCGTCCGATGCGGAGTCAGCACTTCAGCTCGCATTGCAGGCGAATCCAGCATACGGCGACGCCCGGACACTCCTGCGCTGGGTGCAGGCGGATCTGAGGCCAAGCGCGACGGTTACCGGGCTGGGAACCAACGACAGCGATCACAATCGGGCGACCACGCTGCTAGTCGATTACTCGAGGCCAGGTGCTTGGAATACGATCGTGGGCGCGAGATACACCGGACGCCGGGCAAATTTTGCAGCGATCGACTCCAGGGTTGACGGCGGAGATTTCTTCGCGCGGTGGCAGCCCGGTACGTGGCAGGTCCGTGCGGATGCCGGCTTCTCGAATCATTCGTCTACGCTCATAGTTTCGCCCGACAAGCCAGCAACGATCGCCAACGGTGGTCTGCAGGTGTCCGGACACGTCGGACGTACTCTCAAGCTGGGCGTTGGAGCATCGCGCGCGCCATTCGACGAAACCGCGCTGCTGATCGCGAACGGCGTGGTTAGCTCAGAGTATTCCGGAGAAGCCGAAGTTGCTTTGCCATCTCGATTCACGCTGAGCGGCGGAGCGAGTCGCGCGCGCCTCACAGGTGGATCCCGCGAGAACACGCGCAACGCCTTTTCGTCGACGCTTCGGTGGGCCTACAATCGACAGTGGAGCATTGCTGTCGGTGGGCGCCAATTCGGTTATGACACGACCTCGACTGACGGGTATTTCGCGCCACGCAGGTATACGCTGGGCGAGGTGAGTGGGCGCGGACGCATTGGCGGTCAGCTGGGGTGGAACGCGGACGCCGATGTCGGCCTTGGAAGACAGAGCATCGAGTTCTTCGGCTCGAGCGCCGGCTCTCGCCTGGCGGAGCGTGCGGCACTCTCTGCCGGGTACAGATTCGATCCTGCCCGCGAGATCAGCCTGTTGGGCGGTTACGCCAACGTGGCCGCACCGGGCCAAACGGGCGGCAGCGAGTACAGATTCTATTCGTTCGCTCTTCGGGCTCGTCTCGGCCTGTAGGCGAAGCGGCTTCGCAGCGCTTCCTAGCGCGCGGGCGGACGATCCGGAATTGCCGCGAACGCCCGCTGCATTGCGGCGAACAACGGTTTTACCTCTGAGTGCCACTGTGGAATTTCCCAGGTTGGCCAGGTCCAGGTAGGCGGATCGGCAAACCCTGAAGACGTCGAGCGCGGTAAATGATCTGCCCCGCCCTGAGGTCTGGCCGGATCATAGCTCTCGACGACGAACTGAAAACCATCCGTCGGAGCGCCGATCCCTTCGCCCACAGTCGTATTACCAAACAGAACGCTGCGCGCGGACGGATCGACCACCTGCAGCATCCCCCACGGTAGCCGTACTTCGATGACACCGCTCGCCGGGTTGGCGAACCAGTCGGCGAGCGAGCTCTGGGACTGCGGTGCGTATAAGAGTCGATTCCTGTTGTAGCTGATAGCCGGATAAATCTGTCCCCCGCGTCCGATGCGACGCCTGTTGGGCACCACTACCACGGAATCCCAGCGACCTGCGTCGTTCGCTACGGTTCGCAGCGTGTGGCTGTAGACGTACTGAACGGCGGGTGGTTTGCTTCCGGGGATCAGAACCGGCCGGTACGGATTGTACGGGTGATCTACAAGGACCTGTGTCGCTCCGGGTCCACCGATGTCGAGCACAAATTCGAGTCCCGTGGGCGAGCGAGAGCCAGTATTCGGAAGGCGGGTGTCCCCGAGATTGCGCCGAAACGTATCGATGCCGATCTGATAGTGGGCGTGCGCCCAATCGATTTTCCCGACGTCGAGTCGCAGATAGACGTAAGCTTCGTCCTGCGCGACACGAAATGAAATGAGCTGCAACGACGACGGCACGGCCGACGGTTGCGAAGTGTAAAGCACGGGACGCCCGCGCCAATCCGTTGTGTCGCCATCGATTGTGATCCCCGAACCTTTCCGCCCCGCTCGCATTGCGATCACTCCGTAGTTCTCCTCGGCGTCGAGTGGATTCAGCCAGAGGCGTTTGCGTTCAGCTGGGACCTCGAAATCGACTACGATCCAATTCTTCTTGAACCACTCGTCGATCAATGAGAACAGCCCGGCACCGGCCGCGCCGGAGGCGTAGATGTCGCGCGTGAGCCGGGCGTCTGCAGCCGCCTGCTGCTCTTCGGTGAGTCCGCCGTGCGTCCATCCCTGAGGCTGGAAGTGGCCAATCCCACGCGACGAAGGAACCCCATACTCGCTGATCACGACAGGCATGTCGCCGTGATGCGCCACCAGCTCCCGGAGATAGCCGAAGTAATTGCTCGCGCCTTCTGGGGAGCGCGCGCTTGAATAACCGGGATCGACTCTGAGAAAATCCGGATAGTACGGGTAGGCGTGGTACGAAGCGAACACGCCGGCGGGATACGCGGCGGTCGCTCTCATTTTCACCGCGTCGATGCCGACCGCGTCGTTGTCGTATTCCTTGGATACTTCGACGATTTGCTCGCCGCGCGCATGCAATAGCGCAATTTCCTGCGGCATCGACGTCTCAGTGGGATGGATCAGCGGGTCGAGTGTCGGCCAATTCGTATAGGCAACGGGACGCTGTGCGTTGTACTGCTCCATCTCGAAGCTCACCAGATAGTCGCATTGCTCAGTGAGCCACGCTTCGAGCGCATTCCCGCCCGCCAATGTTATGTACTTTCCGGCGAACCTCGTTTGTGTCGGGCGTGACGAGTTGTAGGCAACGACCGAATATGGTTCCCACTCCCGTCCGATGATGTACCCGAGTGTCCAGCGAGATACGTCGGCGCGATATGCGCCGCTTGCGTGGCCTGGTTTGGGAGGGATGACCGCCGCGCCATGAAGAATGGCGACGACGTCCCGCATTTCTCCACGAAACTGGCCCACCCACTTGGGGTCGTCGTACTTCTCCTGCTTTTTTCCCGGTGGAAGCTCTGTCCACACTCCGTGAATCAACCAGATCGGGCGCGAGGGGTGGCTGAGGTTCCAGCTTCTCAGGGCAGCGTAAAAATGGGGCGGATGAATCGTGTAGACCCTGATCGCATTTGCACCCATATCCGCCAGGAGCGCGATCCACTTTTCGTACGTGCTGTCGTTTGGCGGAAACTCCGACGGATGCTTTCCGGGAAGTGCCGCGCCGAGGTTCACTGCCTTGATCCACATCGGTGACCAGCGCCCGCTCGCGTCCGGAATTTCGAAGATTCTTTTTCCCGTCCGGGCACCAATTGTGGTGACCGCTGGCCTCACGTGGTTTTCGGGCGCGAGATAAACCACCTTCTCGGGGATCCGGGCGAGATACGAAAGCGCTGTTGAATCTCGCGGTACGATTCGGAGTGCTCGCTCAAAATCACTGCGGGCAACGGCAAGATCTCCAGCTCGGTATGCTGCCATTCCCGATCCCGCCGTCGCGTCGTACGAGGTGGAATCTCCCGCAACCGCGAGGCGAAAAAACTTGCGCGCATCCGGAAGATGGCCGCGCCGCATTGCCACGTACCCGGCACCAGTCAACGCTCCCGGGTCGTTGGGACAGAGCGAGAGAGCTCGCTTGAACTCTCCTTCAGCCCCCGCGACGTCACCTTTTCGATAAGCGCTCCAGCCGCGCTCGATCGCTTGTCCAGCGGAGGCCCGCGCAGCGCATGGCGGCTGGGACTGAGCCAAAACGACCCGTGCACTGCACATGATGGCGACCACAAAGCAAACCCCGGAGATGAAACGGGTGTGGCGGCGCATTTCTGTGGCAGGGAGTCGCATGGAAGACAAATAGGTTGCGAGGTGACCAGCGCCGTCAATGCATCGGTGAGCGATACATGGCTCCTTCCCATCCTTCGGGAGGTTCTGCCCCAGGCGTCGATCGATCAACTGGAATCCAAGACGGAGGCCAGCTACTGGAAAACTGCGGTGGATGAGGCTCTCCTTACGGACGATGACATCCTCAATGCGGTATCGGCCCGCGCCCGCGTTGGAATCGCGAGCGATCTGCTTGTCAGTTCTGAAGCGCGAGAAAAGGTGTCCGAGCGTCTCGCGCGGCGATTCTCGATTCTCCCGCTCTCGCTCTCCGAAACAGCGCTCGAGATAGCGACTTCGAATCCGTACGATCTCGATTGCGAAAAGACCCTTGAGTTTGCCGCTCGCCGCACCGTCCGGATGTCGCTCGCATCCCCCGCTCGAATTCTGGAGCGGATCGAGGAGGTCTACGCCCCCGTAGAGCGCGTCAATAAAATGATGGCGCGCTCCGACGCTTCGCGCATCCAGCCGGTAGTCGAGCGCGCTGACGCCACCGAGAACGCGATTGACGAGAAGCAAGTGGAGCGGCCAGTGATAAAGCTGGTGGACCACATCGTCGCAGAGGGGATAGCGGCGGGCGCGAGCGACATACACCTCGAGGCTGGAGAAGGGGGTATCGCAGTCCGCTATCGCATTGACGGGATGCTCAAGGAGGTGATGGTCCTCCCCAAGGCAGTTGGAATTCCCCTGGTGTCTCGCATCAAGATCATGTCACAGATGGACATCGCCGATCGCCTGAGACCGCAGGGCGGTCGCGCGCGCGTCGCGATCAACGGCGCTCGCGTGGATCTGCGCGTTTCGACGTTGCCGGCTTCTCACGGCGAAAAAGTCGTAATTCGCATCCTCGATTCGCGCGCAGCACTGCGCTCGGTGGAATCGCTCGGGCTGGATCCGGTCGACGGACCGCGAATGCAGAAACTTCTCGAGGTACGTGAAGGGTTGATCCTCGTCACCGGCCCGACGGGCTCCGGGAAGACGACGACGCTATACGCCGCGCTCCGTCTCCTGTTGCACCGCGGAGTCAATATCATCACCGTCGAAGATCCCGTAGAGTATCGGATACCGGGAATCGTGCAGGTGCAAATCCACGAGAAGGCGGGACTCACTTTTGCCTCGGCCCTGCGGTCAGTTCTGCGCCAGGACCCGGATGTCCTTCTCATCGGGGAGATTAGGGACCGTGAGACGGCGGCGATCGCGCTCCAGGCATCCCTGACCGGGCACCTAGTATTCGCCACGCTCCACACCAACGATGCCTGCAGCTCCATCACTCGCCTCACGGATCTCGGCGTCGATTCTGCCAAGCTCGCCGGCGCGCTCAAGGGAGTGGTTGCCCAGCGTCTGATCCGAAGGCTGTGCCCGGTGTGCAAGCTTGTAGCGAACGCTGGAGTGCCGAGGAGACTGGTAGGCTCTATTCCCGAAGATTCGATGATCTACGTTCCTGTTGGATGCCGCGAGTGCTCGATGACCGGCTACTCCGGACGGGTTGCCGTCACAGAGGTGCTCGTCACGACGCCGGAGATCGAGCGGGCAATTGCTGCCGAGGCCGCGCCCGATCAACTGCTCGCGGCTGCGCGCGCGTCGGGAACAAGGTCTCTGTGGGGCTGCGGGGCGTCACACCTGCTGATGGGACAAACCAGCGCACAGGAGCTCGTGCGCGTCCTCGAGCCCGAGACGCCGAACACTGCCGCTGAAGGCCGCACAGCATATGATTTACCACGACCAATCGTGTACGAGCGACCGACCAGAAGGCCAATGACTCAGATCGTCCCAGGCGTCGTAGAGGTCTATGTGATCCGCCACAGCGCGGGCGACTGGAAGGTGCTCGTCCTGCAGCGTGCAGCTGATACTATCCGGCCCGGCTCATGGGAAACCGTGTATGGGAAGATCGATGCGGGCGAACGGCCGGAGCAGGGGGCAGTGCGCGAGTTGCGTGAGGAGACCGGACTCGAGCTGAATGCGCTCTATAACGTGACGGTATCGAGCTTTTTCCTCCACACCAGTCAGACAATTCAATTGGCGATCGTGTTCGCCGCGTTCGTCGAGAGCGATTCCGAGGTAGCCCTCAGCGACGAGCATCAGCGATTCGAGTGGCTCTCAGTCGACGATGCGTGCGATCGTTTTACATGGCCTCGAGCGGCGCAGGCTCTGAGGGATGCGCACCATCTTCTCGCGCGAGGCGACGCCGGTCCAGTCGAGGACGTTCTCCGCGTTATCTAGGACGCTTGACGGTTGTGACATTCTCCGGACCCGCTGGTGCGTTGGGCTTCACCCGAACGCTCTTCGCAGGAATGCCGACATAGACGTGGTAGGGTCTGACGTCCTTTGTCGCAACAGCCATTGCCCCGACCATCGCCTGCTCGCCGACGTGCACGCCAGCCAGCACCGTCGCGTGATACGTGATGCGCACCCCATCGTCGAGGCGCGTCAGCGCATCGGTCACGTCGCGCTGGTCTACGATGCTGTGGGTGTGACTGTAGATGTTGGCGTAGTCACTGATCGAGACGTTGTTGCCGAGCGAGATGCCGCCGCGGTCATCCAGCAGAACGTATCGATGGACAACCACGTTATCGCCAACCTCCATGTTGTAGCCGAATGAAAACTCGACATTCTGGAACGCTTTGAAGTTCTCGCCGCAGCGTTTGAAGATGTAGGGCGCCAGAAGACGGCGGAGTTGCACGCCCAGCTCCACGTTCTGACCGCCGGGCACCGTGCGGTCGAAGGAATACCATAGCCAGAGAAGTGGCTTCACCTTTTGGAAACGCCCGTCGTCGCACTCCGCATAGTACTCGGGCTCGAGCGTGACGTTGCGAGGGTCGAGCGCCGACAGCGCCAGTCGCGTCGCAACTGGTAGCTTGGCATCGGCCACCGCGGTCTCCCAGTTATTCGCGAACTCCGGGTAGGAGATCTCGCACAGTGTGCGTCTGCAGAGAGTCGCCCGATCTACTCCCGACGCGAGATCGGCGCCGAGCTTTTCGAGCCACTGCATCTCGATGCCTTCACACGGTAGAGCCGGAAGCTTTCGAAGCGGATAGATCGCCATGTGTCGAGTCTGAATTAATGGTCGGTGGGCCGTGACGCTCTCGCGCGGACGAGAGCTCTTTCTCTCTCCACGCGAGTCAATATCTGTTCCCAGTCCTCGTTCCGGACGTTTTGAAAAGTTACCGTCATCGGCTGATCGAGATCGATTGCGTCTTCGAAAAGATAGATTGCGCTCTGAGTCTCGCGCTGTTTCAGTCGCTGCTCGCCGAAGCCTGAGCTCAGCGGAACTACCTCGAGCGCGCGAAAGTCGCGGCCGCTGCTTGTGATCACAAGCTCCATCGGACTGAAGTGTACATCCGGCTCGACGCCAAAAAAGGACACGTACCACATATCGGGTACACGCCCGCCCGTACGTCTCGTCACGGCGGCGATCGACTGCTTGTTGCTCTCCTGTAGATCCCGCAGCGCTCGGTATGAATCCGGAGTGAGCAATCGAATAAGATTCTCGTCCAGTGGTATCGCCCGGACTATGAGCCCCTGTAACTCGAGCCTGATGGCGATGTCGTCCTGGCGGAGGGTGCCGTATCCAACCGGTATGTTCGAGCGGCCGATGGTGTCGTCGGATATCGGCGCGAGTCCCGTCTGCTGCGCAGACGTGCTCGTGCCGCCAGCACAGGCCACCACCGCGATCATACTCGCCAGAAGAAACCCGTGAGCGAACGCAGCCGTGCTCAAAGCCCCCTGCCGGTAGCGTTCAGCCGTAGTTCTCATGCTTTCTCTACCAACTGGGTGATTGCTTCGAGCAGCTCCACGCGACCCTCGCCGGAATGCGCGCTGAACTGAATCACCTGATCCGATTCCAGCGCCAGTACGCGCGATATCTTCGCGACCGTTTGCTTCGCGTCCGCTTTGCTCAGCTTGTCGGATTTCGTCAAGGCGACGATCGTCGGCACGCCCAGGTCCGCGAGGAAATCCAGCATTGCGCGATCATCTTCGCTCGGTTCGCGCCTTATGTCCAGCAACAGCACTATACCCCGAAGCTGCGTCGTCCGCCTCAGATAGCTGTCGATCATCGGGCGCCACTCGGCTTTCTTCGCTTTGGAGATCCGCGCGTACCCGTATCCGGGCAAATCGACCAGAATGAACGCGTTGTTGACGCGAAAAAAGTTTATCTCGCGCGTTCGCCCCGGGGTCCGGCTTACGCGCGCGAACGACTTTCGCCGGACGAGCGCATTGAGAAGAGAAGACTTGCCGACGTTCGAGCGGCCGGCGAACGCGACTTCGGGTAGAGAGGACTCCGGACGCCACCCGTGCTTCTCGGCCATCCCCCCGATGAACTCTACGTTCCGAATGACGAGCTTGTCGGCACCCGGATCCGGCGGCATCCTAGTGCGTTACGGAATCGTAGAGAGCTTCACCCGAAGAGGTCGATGCCTGCGACTGGGGTCGAAGTGCCAGAGCCAGCACTTCGTCCATCGTCTTCACGGGATGAAAGCGGACCGAGGCCCTGACTTCCTCAGGAAGCTCCTCGATGTCCCGCGCGTTACCGTGTGGAATAATCACGTCGCTCACCTTGTTCCGGTGCGCGGCAACCGACTTTTCCTTGAGACCGCCTATGGGAAGAACGCGTCCACGCAGCGTGATCTCACCAGTCATGGCGACATCGCCCCGGACCGGGACACCTGTCAGCGCGCTTATCACCGCCGTGGCGATAGCTATTCCCGCAGACGGGCCGTCTTTTGGAGTTGCGCCGGCCGGCATGTGAATGTGGATGTCCTTGGTGCG
>JAXDME010000057.1:0-4326 GCA_034666285.1 Gemmatimonadaceae bacterium
CGTGCTGGTCCTCTCGCTTATTCGCTGCTGAGCGTCCATCACAGCCACTGCGGCCATGTTCACGATGTCCTGAACGTCGGCACCCTGCTCGAGGACGTGTACGGGAAGATTCATACCCACGAGAAACGGTCCGATCTTCGCCGCTCCGCCCAGGTGATGCAGCAGCTTGTAGGCGATATTTCCCGCGCTGAGGTTTGGAAATATGAGCACGTTCGCGCGCTCTTTCAGCGCACTGAACGGATAACCGGAGCGAAGGATGTTCTCGTCCATCGCAGTGTCGGCCTGCATCTCGCCGTCGACGATGAGCGAAGGATCACGCTTTCTGAGTATTGCTACCGCCTTTGCGACTTTCTCAGCTTCAGGATGGCGCACCGAGCCAAAATTCGAGAAAGACAGCATCGCGATCTTCGGCGTGATACCAAAGGTCCGAACGATCCGGCCGGCGGAGTAGGCGATTTGCGCAAGCTGCTCCGCGGTCGGATCGATGTTGACCGTGGTGTCTCCACAGAAGATCACGTGCTTCTCGAAGACGAGCATGTAGAGGCCGCTCACTATCTCGGCTTTCGGGTGCGCGCCGATCACCTGCAAGGCGGGGCGAATCGTCTCGGGATAATGCATTCCGACGCCGGAGAGAAGCGCGTCGGCGTCGCCACACGCTACCATCACCGAGCCGAAGTAGTTGCCGTTGAACAGAAGCTGATGCGCTTCGCCGTGACTTAGACCTTTGCGCTGCCGACGCTGCCACAGGTAATCCGCGTACTTGTCGCGCTTGTCGGATTTCGCCGGGTCCTCGATTACCAGATCTCGCAGCGAAATGTGGTTCTCTTCCGCTATCCGCTCGATGGTGCTGCGCTGGCCGAGGAGGATTGGCGAGGCGATGCCTTCGTCCGCGATCATGCGTGCGGCGCGAATGATCTTCGGCTCTTCGCCTTCGGGGAATACGACGCGCTTGGGGTCGCGTACCGCCCGATTGATGATTCCGCGCATTATTCCACGCGCTCTTCCCAGTCGTGCCTCGAGTTGTTCGCGGTAGGTCTCCAGATCGATCATCTGCTTGGCGACACCGCTGGCCACCGCGGCCCAGGCGACAGCTGGTGCTACCCAGAGCAGCACGCGCGGATCGAACGGGAAGGGAATCAGATAGTCGGGACCGAACTTCACCGACCGAAGTCCGTACAGGCGTGAGACGCTTTCCGGAACGTCCTCCTTTGCAAGGGCAGCGAGCGCGCGCGTCGCGGCCATCTTCATCTCCTCGTTCACCGTCGTGGCGCGAGCATCGAGCGCGCCGCGAAAGATGAACGGGAAGCCGAGGACGTTGTTTACCTGATTCGGGAAGTCGCTGCGGCCGGTCGCGATGACCGCGTCGGAGCGCACGGCGCGGATCTGATCGGGAAGGATCTCGGGCTCGGGATTGGCCAGTGCGAAGACGATGGGCTTCTTCGCCATTTTAGCGACCATCTCGCCGGTGATTGCTCCGGCAACGGAGAGCCCAACGAATACATCGGCTCCGACGAGTGCCTCTGCAACGGTGCGGGCCTTGGTCTTGTTGGCGAACTTCGCCTTGTACGGGTCCAGTTCGCCCGGACGACCTTCGTAGACGACTCCCTGGCGGTCGGTGAGCAGAATGTTCTCTCGCGGAACGCCGAGCCTCACGTAATGTTCGGCCGTCGAGATCGCTGCGGCACCGGCGCCGGAGAAAACTACTCGAACCTTTTCGATTTTCTTTCCAACGATCTCGAGGGCGTTCAGCAAGGCGGCGCCCGAAATGATTGCGGTGCCATGCTGATCGTCGTGAAAGACCGGAATGCGCATTGTTCTGCGCAGAGTCTCCTCGATGTAGAAACAATCCGGCGCCCGGATGTCCTCGAGGTTAATTCCACCGACCGTGGGCTCGAGGAGCTCGCAGAACTTGATGACGTCGTCGGGGTTCTCAGACCCGACTTCGAGATCGAACA
This sequence comes from Gemmatimonadaceae bacterium, assembly GCA_034666285.1. Lineage (GTDB taxonomy): Bacteria > Gemmatimonadota > Gemmatimonadetes > Gemmatimonadales > Gemmatimonadaceae > UBA4720. The sequence continues at coordinate 1,956 of JAXDME010000057.1, forward strand.
CGTCAAGGTCAGCGAACTGCTTGAAGAGATTTGCCTTTCCTTCCATCACCGGCTTGGCGGCCAGGGCACCGATGTTACCGAGTCCAAGGACGGCGGTGCCGTTGCTGACCACGGCGACGAGATTTCCCTTCGCCGTGTACTTGTAGGCGTCGTCTGGGTTGGACTCGATCTCGAGGCACGGAGCCGCCACGCCGGGGGAATAGGCGAGCGCGAGATCGCGCTGATTATTGAGGGGCTTTGTCGGTACTACCGCGATCTTTCCGGGACGGCCGGACGCGTGGTAGTCGAGGGCATCTTCACGCTTCATTGAACATGGTAAAATGCCACGCACACCACATAAGTGCTACCGCTTGCTGGCCTTGGGGGAAGCACGCGACTACACTTCAGCGGTCATGATGGTCGATCGGAAGTCTCGCATTCTTCAGTCCGCGGTTTGGCGGCCGGCAATTTTTCTGCTGGCCGCAACGCTGGTGCTTCTCGCGCTTACTCCCCTTTCCGAGTGGAGTGATGGTGCAGACGCGCGCCCGCATGTGGAGCTGGCGGGCACGAACACTCACCACGCCCACAACGCCACCGACTGTGCCGCGTGCGCAGCCCGAAGTCTACTGGTTGCGGCGAGTGATCCTCCACAACCGCTCGTCGAATCCGCCACGGCAGCTCCCCGCGGGCTTTCACCGCGAGACGGCCGGCCTGATTTCCACCGCCAATCGGCTTCGAGATCGCGGGCTCCGCCGCTCAGACAGGCTTAGCACTCTCCCGACTCGCTGCTTCAGTCGGAGCCGCATACACCAGTCGCCGCGACGAGGCGGTTCGGGACTGGATGTCTGAAACCAAAACAAGGATTCTCCAAATGAGAGGACGTTACATCCTCTGCGCGCTCGGCATCATTCTGCCGGTTCTCACAAACGCGCAGGTCGCTCCACCGAAATCAAAGCAGGACTCCATCGCGCGCGCGGACAGCGTCGCGCGCGCTGACTCCATAGCGCTGGTGAAAGAACTCGAAAAGGAGCTGGGCGCACAGTCGGCCGACACGAGCGGTGCGGCCGCGGCCGCCACCCAGGGGCCGCGCGCAACCGGCGGCTACATGAATATCGGTTTCGTCGCGCTGACCGACGCCGGCTGGTCTACGGAACCGGATGTCGGGGCGATTCAGGTCGGAGACCACGATCCTCACGTGAATGGCTTCTCGATTCCCAACGTCGAGCTGACTCTCGACGGCGCGGTCGATCCGTACTTCAAGGGCTTCAGCAACATCGTCTATAAGCTCGACAAGGATGGTCAAACCGGTGTGGAGCTCGAAGAGGCGTATGTTCTCACCACCTCGTTGCCAGCCAATCTCCAGCTCAAGGTCGGGCAGTTCTTCGCTGAGTTCGGTCGTCAGAATCCTCAACATCCGCACGCGTGGTCGTTTGTCGACCAGCCGCTGGTGATGAATCGAATGTTCGGCCCCGACGGACTCCGCAGCCAGGGCATGCGACTGTCCTGGCTTCTGCCGACATCGTTCTACGCAGAGGCCTTGGTTACTGTCGCCAACGCCACCGGGGGTACGACCTCTAGCTTTCGCTCGCCCGACTCTCCGCTGATCCACGGCGGAGTGATCAACGACCGGCTCGTGGACAAACCGTCCGATCTCCTTCTCGTGCCGAGGCTGAATACTTCATTCGACCTGACCGAGACTCAGACCGTGATACTTGGCGTGTCCGGCGCTTTCGGCCCCAACAATTCCGGACCCTCGGCCCGGACTGAGGTGTACGGTGTCGATGGGTACTGGAAGTGGAAGCCCGCCGCGGCTCAGGCGGGTTTTCCGTTCCTGTCCTTGCAGAGCGAAGCGATGTGGAGGCGGTATGACGCCGCGCAACGAATTTCCGTGGACAATCCCGCAGTCACTTTGCCGAGCGAGGTACTGAAGGATCGCGGAGCCTATGCGCAGATGTTGTGGGGGATAAAGCCCCGCATTGTCGCGGGGTTCCGGGGTGAGTTCGCCAGCGGCGATCCGGGAGCGTTTCAATCCGAGCTACGACGCGATCGGACCCGTTTGTCGCCGAACTTCACATGGTATCCGACGGAGTTCTCGAAGTTCAGGGCGCAGTACAATTACGACGATCGCAAAGGCATCGGCACGGATCACTCTCTCTGGTTCCAGTTCGAGTTCCTGCTCGGCGCACACGCGGCACACAAATTCTAAGGGTAAAGAAGAAAATGAGACGAATGAAAATTCTTGATGCAGCCGCTCTGGTTTTGATCGGAATCGCAGGCGCGGGCGCGTCTGCGCGTGCGCAGATTCGCGTCGTTGCGACGACTCCCGATCTCGCTTCGGTGGCGAAAGAGATTGGTGGAGACAAAGTGAGTGTCGTGGCGTTGGCCAAACCCA
>JAXDME010000058.1:0-3020 GCA_034666285.1 Gemmatimonadaceae bacterium
ATCGCATGAGCCTGCTGCCCATCCACATCATCGCTGGATCGATCGCGATCATTGCCGGATTCGTCTCGGTCTTTTCGGTCAAGGGACTCAAGCTGCACCGCAAGAGCGGGATGGTCTTCGTCTATTCCATGGTCGTACTGGGCCTAAGCGGCGCGGTGATCGCGATTCTGAGGGACCAACCGCCCAACATAATTGGCGGCTCGCTCGCCTTCTATATGGTCGTTACCGCGTTTCTCACCGTGCGCCCGCGCGATAAACGGTCCCGCTGGATCGACGCCGGCGCTCTCGTCGTTGGTACCACCGTCGGCGCCGCGGCTATCAAGATCGGTTTGGATGCGCTGAACAGTCCGACCGGCACGATGAACGGTGTGCCGTCGCCGATGTTGTTCCTCTTCGGCACTGTGGCGCTGCTCGCGGCGCTGGGTGACCTACGAATGATGCGCGCCGGAGGCCTTCACGGCGCGCAGCGAATCGCCCGACATTTGTGGCGGATGTGCTTTTCGCTGTTCATCGCGTCCGGTTCGTTTTTCCTCGGTCAGGCGAAGGTGATCCCGAAGCCAATACGCATCCTGCCCTTGCTTGCTATTCCAGCGCTGCTGCCGCTGGTGCTCATGTTCTATTGGCTCGCGCGCGTGCGGTTCACAAGATGGTATCGCCAACGAGGAGATCGAAATGACAGACAGCGCACAGTGGGCGTCGCCGCGGCTCAAGGCTAGAATTGCGGGCTTCTTTTACCTGATCACGTTCGTGGCCGGAGTATTCTCACTGAAACTGACGAGCGGCAAGCTTGCAGCCGATCTCACCGCGGACGTCGCTTATGTCGCCGTGACGGTGCTCCTCTACGGCATCTTCAAGCCGGTGAACAGAAACGTCTCCCTCATTGCGGCGCTCATCAGCTTTGTGGGAATCGCCAACGGGACTCTCACCGCACTTCATCGCTCCCTTTTCCCCATGAATCCGCTCGTATTCTTTGGATTCTACTGTAGCCTGATCGGCTATCTCATTTTGAGATCGACGTTTCTGCCTCGAGTCCTCGGTGTGCTGATGGCGATTGGAGGTTTGGGCTGGCTGACTTTTGCGTCGCCGTCCCTCTCACACGCTCTGTACCCGTACAATCTGGCCCCCGGCATCATCGGAGAAGGAGCTGTCACACTGTGGCTCCTCGCGGTTGGCCTCAACGAACAACGATGGAACGAGCAGAACTCGTCATTACTTCGATGAGCCGGCGAACTCCGGCTCGGGCTGGCTCGGTCTAAATTCTCGTGATGCTCATTCGACAGAGCGTGGAATCGGATTTCTCGGCGATCCTCGGAATCATCAACGATGCGGCGGTCGCGTATCGAGGAGTGATTCCCGCCGACCGCTGGCACGAACCCTACATGTCCGCCGGCGATCTCGAGACACAGATCGCGGAAGGCGTCGTTTTCTGGATCGCCGAGCAGGAAGGACGTCTGGCGGGTGTGATGGGAATTCAGGACAAGGGAGATGTGGCGCTGGTGCGGCACGCCTATGTGGCTTCGACGACCCAGCGGAGCGGTGTCGGCACCAAGCTCCTGCGTCACGTCGAGAGTCTCGCCGACAAGCCCATCCTAATTGGTACCTGGGCCGCTGCGTCGTGGGCGATCGAGTTCTATCGACGGAACGGATTCACCATGGTCAGTGCGGACGACAAGGATCGACTACTGCGCAAATACTGGTCGATTCCCGCGAGACAGATCGAGACGTCGGTCGTCCTCGCAGACCGGCGATGGACTGATGGGGAGCTGCCGACCTGATCTCAGCGCTGGTACAGCGCGAACGACTTGGTCATGTCGTACATCTTCCGCGACGCCGCCGCCTGACAAACTCCGCGACGCCAATCCTGCAGCGGCTCACAACGCTTGGCGGCAACCGTCGGCTGGAATTTTCCCAACCGCTCCATCGCGCCTTCGATGCACACGGTCTCGTCCTCTCGACCGCCGAACCCGCACGTCTGGGCGACAGTCAGACTCCCTCGCGCGATCCTTGGCACGAGCGCGTTACCGATTCCGTGAAAGCATCCCAGGCGATATTTCCCGCCGAGCGACGCGCACTGTTGTTCGAGCGCATCGAGGGTGCCACCTCTCGCAAAGTGCCATTGAACCGTGTTGGTCATCACGTATCGGAAACACGCCGCCGGGTAGGGCGAGGTGCTGCACGGGTAAAGACCACCGTGGGCCGGATAATCCGTCGCCGACCGTGTGAGCCGGTACTCCATATATGCGCCGGTCGCGCAATAGTAGCGGAGAGCGTAGCTCAGGAAGCGCTCGCAGAGATCGATGCTGGCGGGAACGTCGTACTTCGACAGAAACATCGCAGCGTGCCCGACTCCGTGAGCGCAGTCACCGGGGCTGTACATGCGTGTCAACGCCGGACTGTCGCAGAAGGTCGGAATCTGAACAGCGACGTCAGCGGCTGAGAGCTGCGCCGAATGTTGGTGCAACGACGGATCCATCGGGCGGCCATCGGTAAAGAACTGCATCAGCACGCCGTGCATGCATCCGGAAGCGCACGCGTCGGCGCAGCTCTCCAGCGACGCTCCGACATCGCGCAGCTTAGAGAAGATCACCTTGCCGAGATCGTGTGCTTCGTCGTGGCAGCCGGGGAACACGGTCTTGATTCCTTCACGAAGACCGTTCGCTCCGATGCGCGGAAGAAACTGTTCGTACAGCGCTCCAGCATGGCGTCGGTCAACTGTGCGATACGCCTGCACGAATTCCTGCCTGGCGAGCACCGTTTGGTCGAGCGGAATGTTGAGGAGGCTGTCGGGTACGGGCTGCCTCCTGGTCGCTGGGTAAATGTCCGTTCGGCGGACCAGTAACACCGCCGCCACACAGAGCAACACAGCGGCCCCGACCAACAACCAGATTCGTCTCTTGATCACGTACGGTTCCGGCTACTCATATATTCCAAATGTGCGTGTACCCCAATGAGGACGATAGATCGACATGTCAGCGACCAAAGCATACGCGGCTCAGGGCCCAACGACGCCTCTCGCTCCA
>JAXDME010000059.1:0-23573 GCA_034666285.1 Gemmatimonadaceae bacterium
GGTCGCGTCGGTATCTGGTTCGTTGTCATCTCAGCCTCCACTCGACCGGATTCAGGCGCAATTGCTAAGCCCCAGTGGCTCCGCCTTCCTGCTTGTGACCAGGCCAGAACGTCTTGATCGTCGCGAAAATAAGGAGCAGGATCAGAATCCCCTGCGCTGCAATCGTCTCGACGCTTGGGTAAATGCCCATAGCGTCGATGTGCGGCACCCCGGGGACGACCGTGATAGGCATCACGTTCGCCTCCTGCAGCTCGCGAATTCCCTTGCCCATGAATACGAACGCCATGTAGTAGAGCAGGATGCTCGTCACCGCGAAGAACGGGCGCATCGGGATGCGCACGCCATACCGGTAGAACAGCGTGAATATCACCGCGAGTGCTGCCAGACCAACGAGGATTCCAAGAGCCAGAGGCAAGCCAACATCCGGCCCGCTGTTGAATAGCGCCTGATAAAAGAGCGCTGTTTCGGCGCCCTCCCTGTAGACAGCGAGGAACGCGACGAGCGTCAGCGCCTTGCCGCCACCATGCTCGAGCGCGGAGGTCACCTTCTCGCGGATGAATTTCTGCCACTTCGCGGCTTCGACTTTCGAGATAAGCCAGTAGCTGACGGAAAAGAGAACCGCCACGGCGACGAGCATCGTTATCGCTTCGACCAGCGAACGGCTGGCCGGCATCGCACCGAGCAGGGTCTTGAGCACCACTGCGGTCGCGAGGCTCGCGAGCACTCCGAGCGATACTCCGACCCACACCGAGCGCAGTCTTTCGCGATGACCGGTCTTGATGAGAAACGCTACGACCGCTCCGAGGACGAGGATCGCCTCGAACCCTTCCCGCAAAATGATGAGGAAGGATTGGAAGAACGCTTCCCAGCTCGTCGACGGCTGCTGTGTGAGGTCTATGACGGCCGGAAGCCCATCGGCGATCGCATCACGTGATGTCGTTGCTCCAGCGATGTCGTTCCGCTTCACCGCTCCCTTGAAGTCGGCGAAGTAACGCTCCATCGTCGAGACGAGTCCTGGCTTTTTCGCGCGAGCCGTCGTCTCCAGCGGCTCGAACGCTATGTACGCGTCGAAGGCTCGATCTCCCGCCTCGGCCGCTTTACCCGCGCGCGCGAACTCGAGCGCGCTATCGAGGAGCGCTAGTATCACAGGTGAGGCGGTGTCGCCGGGAATCGCGGTCGCATCCGCACGCGCAACCGGTAGTGCCATCCTCTCGCCACGGAGACTATAGATGTAGTTGATCACGTTCCAGCGCTGCTGAGGCGTAAGGATGGATGCGAACGGAGCCATTGCGGTTCCGCGCACGCCTACCGAAATGACGTTATAAGCGAGCGTCGGCGTGAGCTCCGGTGTCCGGTCCTTCAGGCCGATCGCCGGCGGTGGAGTGCTCAGGTTGCGAGCAGCCAATCCATCACCGAGACCCCTCATCCCGTGACAAGACGCGCAATTCGTGAGGTAGAGCGCGTGGCCCTGCGCGGTGTCCAGCGGACCCTTCGGCAGATCCATAGCCCCCGCGGTTCCAAGCGACGCCGCGAAGAGCTTATAGAACTGCTTGACGGTTGCCGGTGGCTTCATCGCCGAGACGGCCTGCGTGAGGCTGTCTAGAATAGATCGGGTCGCACGGGCGTCGTATCCGCTCAGGCGGGCGGCCACGAGCTTTGCGTCAGTCAGGAAGCCATAAGTCTCGTCGAACTCATCTTTTGAGATGAGCTTTCCGTGATCATCGACTGCTTTCGCGTACTCCTCGACGGCAACACCGACGATGCTCGCGAGACGTTTGGCAGGATTTTCCTGGGCGGGCAGTCGGACAGCTGCCATGAGCGACAGAATCGAGACAGCGATCCATCGCATAGATCGACAATTCATTGCCGAGTGAATCTATCAGGATAAAGGCTGGAGGCAATCCTGACGGTTGCAGTTATCAGCGATCTCTATCGCAAACTGCTGCCTTGACTCCGGTTCGTTTCTCGAATCTGCTTACGAAGGTGAGGAGCCGGTCGCTGGTGAACTCGCCTCTCGCCATCGCGAGCCCTTCAATTGCCTGTTCGATGGCATCGGGTGTTCCCTCGACTTCGACCAGGATATCCATGCGCGGGTAGGTCTCGAACCGGACCGTCGCGGCGCCGAGCTCGTACTGGGCGATGTCGCGGTCAATTTCCATAGTGACTATGAACCCGAGCTTGTCGAGGATCTGCTCGGTGGCGGTGAAGTCGTCGACCAGAGTCGAAATCTCTTCTCTGATCTTGTAGGGACCCTCCGTCTCGGTCGGTCCTTTCCAGTCGAGATACGTCTTTGAGGATCCTCCGCTTTCGTAGCGCCTAATGCGCAGGACCTCATCACGATCGGCGAGCTCGCGCGACTCGATGTCGTAGCGCCTGTCGAGGAGTCTCCCTTCGAACGTGAGACGCGCACCAGCTTTCTCGAGGCGTTTCCGTGTCGCCGCGAGTTCGGTGACCACCGCTTTGAGCTCGACCTCAACCATCGAGAATCATCTCCAGTACCTTTGCCGTGTCCGCGAGGGAAGGGATCGCCGCATAGGGATTGTGGGCTTCGAGCTGCTCGACCGAATAGTGTCCACTCGCCACACCGATGGAGCGGGCGCCGAGGGAGCGTCCGCACTCGATGTCGGCGGGCGTGTCGCCGATGACGACCAGTCGCTCTCCCGCGATAGTCAGCCCGAGTGTCTCGCTCGCGCGGCGCTGGGCGATGGCCGGAAGCTCGGGACGATGCTCGTGATCGGATCCGAACGCGTTGACGCGAAAGCGGTCGGGATCGATCCCGGCGGCCGTCAGCTTTATGCGCGCTCCGGGCTCGATGTTTCCGGTCAGAAGTCCGAGGACTACATCCTCCCGCTGTTCGAGCGCGTCGAGTATCTCCAGCACTCCAGCGAGCGGTCGGACCTCGAAGTCTCCGCTTTTTGCCCCGATCCGTAGTCCCTCGAGATAAAGCGCGATCAGCTGTTCCATGCGTGAATCGATGTGATCGTCCGAATGTCCTTCCAGGCGCATCGTGTCGCGGACGATCTGCTTGTCGGTTTTGCCGTCGTATCGGTAGGACGGATTTCCCGGAGATCCGAACACATCCGTCAACGCGCGCTGCATCGACGCCCGACCTATTCCCTGAGAGTTGAGCAAAGTGCCGTCGATGTCGAAGAGAACGAGCTTCATGTTCTCGTCAGGAAAACTCCGGCGATGATCGTGGCCGCGCCTACGCCCTGGAATATTGTGGGAGTCTCACTGAGAAATGCCCAGGCGACAAGGAGCGCGACGATCGGCTGGAGATTGGAGTAGACCGCGGTGCGTGTGGGACCGAGCACCTTCAGTCCGCGATACCAGAAGAAGTAGGCGACGCCCATCGAGATGACGCTCGAATAAAAGACAGCGAGCCAGCCTCCGAGATTAATCGCAGACCAGTTGGTGGAGATCAGCGCCGGAGCGGATGCAAGAGCCAGCGGAATCGCTCCGCCGACGAGTGTAATCGCGGAGAGCTGAACGATGTCTATCCGCGCCGCGTAAGGCTGGAGACCGATCGTGTACAACGACCAGCAGATGACGCCGAGAAAAACGAGCAATGCGCCGAGTAGAGTGGTGCCGCCCGTCGACTCGCTCGCGCTCCCCACAATCACCAGCGCCACGCCAACGACGGACAATCCGATGCCGACGAGCGTGATCCGCTTCACGCGCTCCATCCCGCGTGCGCGGGCGATCAGAGCGATGAATGCGGGTGCCGCGCCCACGATGAGCGATGCGTTTCCGGCGCGCGTTCGCGCAACCCCGAGCACGAAGAAGAGCTGATACAGTCCATTGCCGAGCGCGCCGAGGAGAAGGAGCGCTATCGTGTCCCGGCGCGAAACCGTGAGACCACCGCTGACAAACGCCGCAGCGAGGAGAAAGACCGCCGCCACTCCCACGCGAAGCCCGGTGAACGCAACGGGATTGAAGATGTGCGTGGCGTACTTCACGACGACGAAATTGGCACCCCAGATCACCGCCATCGTGAAGAGGAGGACATCGGTCAATCCAAACGCTGGGTGGGCTGCCGTGCTAGCAGTTATGGCCGAGGGATGTGTAGCTGATTCCGTCATCGACGAAAGCTAGCCGGGCAAGGCGCGTCGCGGCTACTTTGCGTGATGCACATCTCATTCGCCGTCTTCGCCGATGCCGCCAACCTTTCACAGGAAGGAAAGCTCAATATCCTGGGTGTCTTCGACGCGGTGCAGGTGGCGGGGCTCCCGACGATCCATCCGCGAACGCACTTCGTGGTTCGACTCAAGGCGGATGGAGACGACACCGGCCCGCACAAGCTCACGTTCCGCTGGCTGTCTCCGCTCGAGGAGGAGCTGTGGTCGTCGTCAGGAGAGATGAGCGTGGCGCAGAACGCGAATCCGGTGTTCGAGCTGGATCTACCGATAATCGCCGTGGTGGATCTCCCGCTCAACATCGCGGGCCAGTACACGATGCAGGTCGCGCTCGACGGACAGCCGACGGCTTCGGCTCGACTCTTCGTTACAGCGCCATCGCAGCAGCCGATGGTGAGTGGCTCACCGAACGTGATGGTGAGCTGACAACTGACACCTCGACTGTCTGAGCTCTGACTGAAACTGCGGGTTCCAACTGAACTGAACGGGGTGGCAGGTTCCAGAGATGCATAGGTGCCGGTGCGTTGCGCCACACGATCACCTTGCAGCAATCGCTCAGACAGACGAATGCGAGATGGCGTGGATCGAGCGCAAGTCACTGCAGGACACTCGCACCTGAATGCGACCAGATCAGCGGTTGGTAAAGTCTGGGTGTGGTAACCTCGTACCGGGCACCTATGCACCTCTGGCACCTCCTACCGTGTTCATTTCAGTTGGAACCTGAACCCCGCCGTGATGCCTAGAGAATCCTTCGCCCAAATCGAAACCGCTGAACTAGAAGCGAGGTGTACTCATCCCCGCTGGTGAGATCATCGACGGCGTACCCGCCGCGCCCGAGCGCGAGATGCACCACGCGCGTCCCGCCGAGCGAGATCGCGACGTGGGTGATCTTCCCATCTTCCTGGTCCGAGAAAAAAAGGAGATCGGCCGGACGTAGATCGGGGATTCTCTCCACCGGCTCGCCAGTAGTCGCCTGCATCCACGCATCGCGCGGAACGTTCACGCCGTGAAGGTGGAAGGAACTCGACACGAGTCCGGAGCAGTCGCACCCCCACGGCGTCACGCCGCCCCACTCGTACGACGTACCTTCGAAGTACGTCATCGCAGTCGCGGTGATCGAGTCCGCCTTCGGAGGAAAGCTGTGGCGGCGCTCGTCGAGCGTCATTGCCAGTCCGCCGAATCGTTCCTGGCCTTCCGTGACCAGAGCACCGAGCGGCAGCTTGCGCGTCGCGCCGTGCTCGTCGCGAACTGTGCACCCGAGCGAGAGCGGACGCGGATCGTTCCATCCGGTTTCCGAGAGCGGGGGAACCGGCTCCGGCATCGTCACGACGTAACCCTGATGCACCCAGCCCGGATAACCGTCGGCGCCTTTGATGTGCAGCCACAAACCTCTGCGCTCGACGACCAGCGCAATGTGTCCGTGAAGCAGCTGCGATACCTGGGTCGTTCTGACGTCGGGCTCACACAGCATCGGCGCGATGGCGGCGATGGCGGTGACGTGCTCGCTCAATGCTCGGGCCAATCGATCTTCGGTGAGCGGCTTGGCGTGAATGGCGGCTCCGGTCGTTTCGCGACGCAGCTCTTGCACAGCGTTATTCCGCGGAAGTTGCAGATGATGCAGACGAAAGTGCCGCAATCAGTGCAAGGATATCCTTCCGATGCGCGCTCCTCGTTTCCGCAGGAGCGGCACATCATCGAGTCTTTTTCTCGCAGGTTTTTCGCCATCAGGTTCGCGGACCATAGCGCATATGCAAAGCTCGCGTAAGCATGCGTGAACGTCGTAATTGACGAGCCAGCAACGCTTTAGAAACGCCAGTTGCGGAAAAGGTCGAAGCCAAGCTGTGACGGTGTCTGCGTTGGAGTGATGAGCGCCGTGCCCTTGTCGCACCTCGTATTGCTCGAGCCCGGCTCGATCGCCGCCTGCGCACTGTACAGGGAGCTGATCCTGTACTCGAGCTGAAGACCGAGATTTTCCTTGAAGGCGCCGGGGTTTACGAAGCATAATCCCGTGCTCAGCCCGAGGAACCATCTGCTGCCCAATTGTTTGCCGAGAACCGCGCGGGTATTGAGCAAACCGAAATAGGGTGAGCTGCTTGTTGCGCCCGGCGCCGTCGGATCGGTGTTGACGGCGGTCTGCAGCTCGACGATGTCGAGAAGCTGCCGTGGAATCGCATTCGTGAAGATGTTACCGAGTGTGCGCACTCCAAGCCCCGCCACCTGGCCCGTGGTATTGTCGAGACCGACGGCCGGCTCGCCGGTGACGAGATAGCTGAGCAAATCGCTCTCCGACAATGGGAGCTGGTCGGGATTCTTGAGCGCAAGCTTCGGCTGCGCCAGAGTGCCTGTGATGTCGACTTCCACTCTCACGTCCCGGCCATTCACGCTTTTGCTCGGCTGCCTCACCGTATGGATCGCCGTGATATCGAGCGATGGGTTCAAATCAGAAGTGCCCGAAAAACGCAGGGATCCGTTTTGCACATCGAAGGTCGGTTGAATAAAAGGATCGACGAGATTGAGGCGATATGTCCCCTTGTCGGCGCTCAGGAGTCCCTCGAGCGCAAGCTTCGGGGGCTCACCAGGATTCGGCGGCGCGAGCGTCACATTCAGCGATCCCCCAAGCTTGACGTTTGCTTCCGACGAGCGGAGCCAGACGTCGGGCCCGATGTCGACCGTGACATTCTCGAGTCTGAGATTGCGGGCGACCGCCTTCGGAGCGCGCGGCAACACCTCGCGATTCTGCGAAAGCAGAGTGTCGGCGATGTTCTGGAATTCCGGATCGCTGAGATCGATGATCTGCTTCTTGATGACGTCGGGGATGTAGATCGTCCCGCGCTCCACCCGAACGCTCCCTCGCATGACGGCGTCCTGGGTCGAGCCGGTCAACGTCACCGGCGGTCCGGTCGAGATGTCGAGTGCGGCGAGACCAGGCTTGTCGATAGCGTGGAAGTTGGACGCGTTCGCGGTGAGTGAGAACGACGGGTTGTCGTAGTGTTCGAAGCTCACCGTGCCTGTCACCGAAACCGTCCCTCGGCGGTCCTTCACCGTTTCCGCGGAAAGCTTCCTGATGTGAACCGTGTCGCCGGCGAGTGCGATGTCAGCAGTGATGTGATTGTAGCTGGTCCCGAGGTTGGAGAATCGAGCGAAGCCATCGGCGAGCGAGATCTGACCGAACAGCTGGGGCTGCTTGATGCTGCCGCGAATATCGACGTCGGCCACGACAGCGCCGCGTGCGTCGACAAGACCCGGCACGAAGGCGCGAACAAGTCGCAGATCGACGCTGTCGGTGCGCACATGTCCTTTAATCGAGTCGCTGTTCATCCGCACGTTCTCGACGACGAGCTTCGCCTTGCTGCTGTGCTGCAGCAGCAATGAATCGAGCGCGAGAAACCCCTTCGAGAACTGGATGCGAGTTGGATATTGGAGGCGGTAGCGATTCGCGGAATCGACCTGCACCGCAGCGGAATCCAGTCGCACGATAGTCGTGTCGCGGCTGCGCGTGAGATTTCCGGCCATCTCGGTTTGTACACCGCTCTGGCTCAACATCGATGCGCTGAAATGTCCGGATGTGGGAGACAACAGCGCGACCGACGCCCGGATGTTCTGAAAGGCGACAGGACCGAGCTTCACCGTATCGGCGCCGAATATCAGAGACCCATGCACATCCTTGGTAACGTCCGCCAGCAGAATCGAGCCGCGTACGTTCTCGACTCCACGTGTGCCGAACATGACGTCGTTCGCTCTGACAATCCCGTTGAGCGCCAGGTGATCGATGCTTCCGGACAGCTCGCCCGTAAGCTCGGCGCTTCCGAGCAGCGAGTCGACGGCGGCGTTGGTCGCGAGGCTTGGCACCAGCGCCCGCACCCGCGACAGGGAATCCATGACCGCACTGAACTTGAGGGTGCCCGTGTGGGTCCCCGTCAGCCCGAAGGTTCCGGAGGCGTTCGCTCTCAATCCGGTGGCATTCAAGGCGAGCGTGTCGACAGTCGCAACACCGTTGGCCAGATGTACCCGCGCGACGGAAGGATCCACGCGAAAGCCGGCGATTGTCGATCGCTCGATCGACGCGACCGCGCTGCCCTTCAGAGTTGGAAGTGATTCTCCGCGCAGATCGAGATCGTAGACGCCGGTTAGCGCGCTGTGTGGCAGGACGTCCTTCTCTAGCAGCGTGCGCAGATCGAGCGATGTCGTCGTCGCACGTCCCCGCGCGGCGTACTCCAACGGGTCCGCGTCCAGCAGCCCGTTGAATCCGAATGTGCCGGCAGGTCCCGTGAGAGCCGTATTGACGAGCAGGTTCGGAGAGGTCCCCTTCACCTGTATGGGGCCCGCATAACTTCCGCGCAGCGGCAGCAGCGGATACGAGTGTGAGAGCGCAGTGAACGAGAGCGGCTGCGCCTGCAAGGCAAGATCGTAGATGAGATACTTGCCCCACGTCACTCGACCGTCGCCAGTGACATGCGACACTGGTTGCGCGCCGTCATGGTGGTAGAGATCCGCGTTTCTGAAGCGCACGTCGAGCCAGGACGAATCGAGCGCGGCAGTTCCGGACACTGTTCCCTTTATCTTCGGGAACAGCGGGTTGAGGTACTGCAATGTCCTCAGATCGAGTGTGCCCACGTCGACGTGAAAATCGTGGAAGGCGGTGAAAGCCGGAAACAGGATGTCGAGCTCCCCTTCTCCCCTCGCGGTCGTGATCGCTCCCGGCACGTGAGCGTCAGCAAATGTCAGGGACGATTCATCCAGCCTGAAATGATTGAGCGGCCCGCCCGCGCCCTTCACGTTTCCAGTGAGCTTCCCCTGCCAGTCGTACGGAAACGGCTTTCCATTGAGCGTGCGAAGCAGATCGAAATCAACGGGCGTGGCCTGCAGATCGACGTTCTTCACGGCGAGCACGGAAGCGCCCGTCGAGAAAGTCATCTGTCCGAGCAGCCGTGAGCCGGTCGTGCGCACATCCATTTTCGTGAGTACGTAGTCGAGCAGCCGTGGATCGCGCTCACTGCGTATGTCGAGCTCCATCTTGCCGCCACCGGTCGTCGGCAATGTCGGATACACCCACGCGACGTCGCTCAGCGCAACCGAGTCTCCTGTGACGTGCACGTAGTAGCGAATCGGCAGATCGCTTCCCCATACCACACTGCCCTTCGCTCTCCCCGTCGAGCGCGGAAGATCCCAATGCTCGGCGTCCACGAATATCGAATCGCCGAGATTGAGAAACGTCCCCGAGATGTTGCGGAACTTGAAGGGTGGGTCGCTCTCCGTGAAGCTTACCTTCTTCACCCTGACGAGACGGCCGACCGTATCGGGATCCGCGATGCGCGCGAACCCGACGCTGGCCTCGGCCCTCGTCCACCGCCACGTTCTCGCAAAACCTTCCCGCGTGCGGCGAATCTCGTGATCCGACCTTGTCAGCTCGAAGCGAATCGCGCTGTCCCTTTGCGCCCCGCGCAGTGAATCCGCCGGACGCCAGGGAATGGTCAGGGTGAACGTCGCATCATGGATCTGCGACGAGTCGATGACCACGTACTCTCCGAAGCCGCGCTCGTTGCGCTTCTGCTTCTCCACGCTGGCGGGAAAAATGCGCCTCCAGTTCCAGTCGCCGTTTGCGTGTTGGCGAAGGTGAACTACGGGACGCTGAACCTGCAGATTGCTGAGCAGAATTCTACGATCGAACAGATCGCGCGGGTCGTACGAAACTCGAATTGGTCCCGATGCGACGAACACGGAATCCTCATCGTCGCGGATCTCCACCGAGTCGATGGTGACCCCGTTGAAAAAGCCGCCGCTCATCCGCCCGATGTAAACCTTTCCCTTTACCTGCCCCGCGAGCATCGACATCACCATCCCGCGCACCCGGTCCTGGCCGAAGCCGGTGTGCGTCACGCCGATCACGCTGAGGATGAGAATCACGCCGAGCCCCACCAGTACGATGGCGCTCGCGAGAACGATGCGAAGACGGCGTGTCATTCGAGGCTAGAACGCCTGGCCGATGGCAAAGCTGAACGTGAGCTTGCTGCGGAAGCGATTGTCCTTCGGAGGCAGGTAAGTCCCGGGACAGCCGTTCGCAGTCACGTCCTGCGTGATGGTGATAGCGCCGGTCTTCGGATCGGGCGAAGAGAAATGCGTCGGGACATCGTTGCCGGGGCTCACGCAAAGGAGCGGAGCTCCAGGGACATTGGTTGCTTCGTAGTACAGAGGGCCCGTCGGCCGGCGATAAGGATTGTATCCGACCGCAACGCGCACGGGTCCTACCGGAGAGAATGCCGTCATCTGAATGCCGGGCGTGACTTTGAGCTTCACGCCGCCCAGTGCCGATGTGCTCCCGCGATTCCAGACTTCTCCCGCGTCCGTGAACAGAGTGAGCTGCAGGAGCTCCGGAATTATCGGACTACGAAGTCGCAGCTCGACGTTGGCAACGACCAGACTGTTGCCGCCAACCGGAACGACTCTTCTCTGGATACCGCTCGTGTCCCTCACGACTGTGTCGGGCTGCCCACTGGCAGAAGGAGGCACGATCAGAAAAGGCGTAGACGCGATATAGATCGCCGACCCCAGCTCGTTCTGCGCAAACCCGCGCACTGTCGTGGGCCCGCCCGCGTACAAGCGCTCCGACGGCGGAATGAATCCGGTCGCGGAGCCGAGGCTTCGTCCATAGACCACACCGCCACGAATCCTCAGCGCGAGCACGTTTCCGCCGCCAGCGCTGATGTAGCGCGATGCATCCCCGACGAACTTGTTGAACTGGAGCGCGGTGTCGGACAGAATGAATGGCGAAGAGTGACGCGCCTCGACCCGAATGATGGATCCGCGCGTCGGCGACAGCAGGCTGTTGGAGTTGTCGCGCGTCGCGCTGAGGCTCAGTATCGCGAGCCGCTGTGTTTTCTCAACGCGCCGCCGCTCCTCGGCGTCGCACAGGTTGAACAGCGCGCAGAAGAGCGCCGGCTGCGCTTCGGTGCGGCCCAGGTCCATCGAATAGCTGAGATTGACCGGCGTCCGGGTGATCGAGCGCCACACCACTGACGCCACACCTCCGATCGCCGTTGTCCGGCGATAGGCGTTGTACTCGGACACGCTCTGGCTGTACACGGTGAGAGTCGGCACGGTCCTCAGTCCGAAAAACACTGGTTGCCGAAGAGTGGCGCCCACGTAATAGCTGAGGAGGTTGCTGAAAACGTCCTTCTTCGCTGTCGGGCAGAATCCGGGCGCACCACTCAGCGGACGGCCGATTCCAATCTTCGAAACTCTCGCATTCAGATCGAGCCGGCGCGCGCCGTTCAGAAAGTTGTAGTCGGTGTATTCGCTGGTCACGCGAAAACAGTCCAGCGTCCCGTAACCCGCACCCACTCGCGCGGCGTGCATCGGCGCCTCGGCGAGATTCGCATAGAGTGTCACCAGGGAGTCGCGGCTCGAGTCCGGAGTAATCGAGACGTGCTGATAAGCCTCCGTCTGATACAGGGCGCGCTGGGCGTCGACGACCTCGTCCTCGCGGAAGAGCCGCCCCGAGTCGAGCCCCATGATGCGACGCACGATCCTGGTCGGTATCTGTTGCTTCTTTTCCCCAACGGGCGTTACCTGAATCTTGATCGCTCCAATTCTCGTTCTTGGTCCCGGCGTAACCGTGAGCGTGTCCCACGCGCTCAGAGTGCTGTCGCTCACGCTGAAGCTGTTGATCGCATCCGCTCTTGGATATCCGTTGTTGTGCAGGCGCTCGCGGACAGTATCCGCGGCGGCGTCGATCGCGAAGCGGTCGAACCTTCCGTTCTGGTGCACGGGAAGGCCGCGGATTACCTGCGGTTTCTCGGGTACCGAATCCACTCCGCGCAGCACGAAGGATCTCAGTATGATCGGCGGTCCTTCGTTGATTTTGAATCGTACCTCGACAGCCCCCTTCCCAATCGACTTTACGACGGTGTCGACGGTGACCTTTGGATACCCCCGACGCCGATAAAAGATTATCAGTCGCGCGCGGTCATTCGGGAGCTCGGTACGGTCCAGGCAGTGCTTGACCGTAAAGGGCAGATACAGATATCGCCGTGCCCACGCCGAGGGCGTGGTAACGATTGTCTTGGCGAGCTCGGCGTCCGAAAAAGCGTGGTTTCCCTCGAACACCAGCCGCATCACTTCCAGGTCCCCGCGCTGACAATCGATATCCTGCGCGCGGGCAGTAGCCGCCCCAAAAAACGCTGCCAGAAACGCGAATGTGGTAAGAGTCCCGAGCCTTAATCCATGTCTTCCCTTCACCCTTTCAGCACGCGAGCGCCCGGTGGCTGTCCGGGCGGCAGCTCGCGAGCGTAATGCGTCTCCGTCTCGGGCTCCGTTCTGTCTCCAAGCATTCGCTTCGGGGGCGTGGCCGGTGCCCGAGTGAGCTCTCCCTGCGGAACGAGTGGCGTCCGCTGGATTAAGAGTTGCACAATGTAGAAGCCAGCCAAACCGACGGCGACACCTACGCCAACGGCGGGCAGTAGATCCTTGGCGCCGAGTTGACGGCGGTAATAGTATTCTGCGCTCACGGTGAGGCCTGTTTCGGAGGTCCGCGAAAGTTCTCGTATTTTGCCCCTTCATGTCAACGGTAAGAGCAATCGTATGCGGCGACTTTTCCTCCTAGTTTTACCCGCCATTATCGGCTGCGGCGGCGGTGGTGACTCGGCACCTACTCGTAGGACGATTATCGACTCACGAGATACCTACGATCCCAGGTCGCTCGATCCAGCCCTTTCCACCGATGTTCCGACCGGACGCGCCGTCGCGTACGTATTCGATGGACTGACGCGCTTCACCCCCGACGCGAAAGTCGTCCCCGGACTCGCCAAAGCATGGGAGGTGAGTCCGGACGGAATCACCTACACCTTCCACCTGCGCAGCGGCGTCAAGTTCCACGACGGACGTCCGTTCTCGGCGCGCAACGTAGTCAATTCCTTTCAGCGCGTCCTCGATCCCGCGACCAAGGGCGGCCGAGGGTGGCCCCTCTACCCCATCAAGGGCGCCGAGGATTATGCGGCCGGCAAAGCGAAGACGATCGCGGGGCTGGCCGCGCCCGATGACTCAACGGTGGTAATTACGCTAAAGGAGCCGCTCTCGATTTTCCCGAAGGAACTGGCAATGCCCGTCAACTCCATCGTGCCCGACAATCCGGCCACCGATTTCGGCCAGAAGCCGGTCGGCACCGGCCCATGGAAGTTTGTCGAATGGCGGCACGATGATTTTCTGCGGTTCGCAAAGAATCCCGACTACTTCGACGGGCCTCCGAAAACCGATTCTCTCATGGCGCGCATCGTTCCGGAAGCGAGCACGGCCACCGCCGAGTTCGACGCGGGCAACGTCGACGTGCTGAACGTTCCAACAGAGGCGGGCAAATCGTGGGAGGCGGATCCGGCTAAAAAGAAGCTCCTCACTTCGGCACCCGCGCTTCGCTTCTGGTACGTGGCCATCAATGTCACTCGCGGCCCGTTGAAGGACCCGCGCGTGAGACAGGCGCTCAACTACGCCATCGATGTCCCCACAACGCTGAGCCAGGTGATGGGCGGCCGCGGAGCCGTCGCGAATGGCGTGATTCCGCCGATCGTCGGCGGGTACGACGCGAATCGGAAAGGGTATGGGTACGATGTCGCCAAGGCCAAGCAGCTTCTGGCGGCCGCCGGCCATCCCAATGGAATTGACGTCGAGCTCTGGGCGGCGACCACGGATCAATCCCCACGCCTGTCGCAAACGATCCAGGCGAATCTCGCCTCAGCCGGAATCCGCGCCAAGATCGTCCAGCGTGACGCGTCATCGATGCGCGAAGCCGCGCGGAAAGGCCAGACCGATCTCGCCCTCAAGGAATGGTGGGCGGATTACCCCGACGCCGAAAACTTTCTGTATCCGCTGCTCCACAGCAAGAACAAGGGAGTGGGAGGGAATGTCTCGTTCTACTCCAATCCGAAATTCGACGCGCTAGTGGATTCAGCTCACCGCGAGCAGGCCGAATCGAAGCGCAATTCTCTGTATAGCCAGGCCGACCAGATCCAATTCGATGACGCACCTATGATTTACCTCTTCTTCTACAAGGACGTCTACGCCGTTCAGCCCTGGATCAAGGGCTTTCAGGTTCCCGCCATCTTCAGCGCTCAACGCTGGACCGATGTGACGATCAGCAAATAGAGAAGTGCTGTCTTTCATCGTCCGGAGACTCGCCCTTTCCATTCCGACCTTGTTCGGGGTGCTGGTGGTCGTGTTTCTGCTCCTGTATGTGGCGCCCGGAGATCCGGTCCAGGAGATGGTGGGCGAGAGAGCCGACCCCGAGACGATCGCGCGCCTGCGAAAGGAGTTGCACCTCGATGAACCGTTGCTGAAGCAGTTCACTCTCTACACGGGCGGAGTGCTGCGCGGCAATTTCGGAAACTCGTACATCACGCAGCGCCCAATCATCCAGGACATTCGCGAGCGATTTCCCAAGACGCTCCTTCTCGCCGGCTCAGCGATGTTGCTCGCTTCGATCCTCGGCATCACACTTGGCGTGCTGAGTGCTCGGAATCCGGGCGGCTGGTTCGACAGACTCGGTCTTGGATTCGCTTACCTTGGAATTTCATTTCCCGTCTATTGGGTGGGACTGATACTGATCCTCGTGTTTGCGGTTATTCTGAAATGGCTCCCGCCCTCGGGCTACGGGGGGATCAAGTACCTGATTCTTCCCGCATTCGCGCTCGGCTCACGCTCCATCGCCTTTCTCGCGCGAGTGACCAGATCGGCGATGCTCGACGTGCTTGGCGGCGACTTCGTCCGGACGGCGCGCGCGAAGGGGTTGAAGGAGCGCGCCGTGGTAGTGAGACACGCCCTGCGGAACGCGCTCATACCGATCATCACCGTGCTCGGTCTCGACTTCGGGTATTATCTCACCGGCAGCATTCTCACCGAGACGATTTTCAGCTGGCCAGGCCTCGGCCGCTACGTGGTCAACGCCATCACCAGACGCGACCTCCCGGCGATTCAAGGCTCGGTGTTGTTTCTGAGTGTCGTCTTCGTGCTGGTGAATCTCCTTACCGATCTCGCCTACGCCAAAGCGGATCCTCGCGTAGCCTACTCCTGACCGTCTCGATGTCGAAGACGGAAAGCCCGACCGCGGCGCGGGAGCGCGTGCTGCAGACGAAGATCGAGACGATCGAGAAGGAATCCGGTGCGAAAGCGATCGCTGTCGCGCTGCACGACGCCGAAACAGGTTTCGAGCTCCACTACAAGGCCGACCGGTGGTTTCACGCCGCTAGCACTATCAAGGTTCCGATTCTGCTGGGGGCGTTCGCCGCGATAGACCGGGGCGAATTGCTACCGCACTCGCGGGTTCACGTGCGCAACCGTTTTCTGAGCGTGGTCGAGAACGTTCCGTTCCGGGTCGAGTCGGGCCGGGATGCGAATTCAGCCGTGCACAACGCGATCGGGAAAATGATGCGGGTGGACGAGCTGGCATATCACATGATCACGACGAGCAGCAACCTCGCTACAAACCTGCTGCTGGGCGTAATCGGACCGGACGCGGTCAATCGGACGCTCAAGGAGCTCGATGTCGACGACGGAATCGATTTGAAACGTGGCGTGGAAGACGAGCTCGCCTTCGAGAAAGGCATCAACAACATGGTGACCGCTGATGGGCTTCTGCGGATTCTCGTGCTGTTGTCGGAGGGCAAGGCTTTCTCTCCGGCGCTGTCGCGGCGGATGATGGATATCCTGCACGGCCAGGAGTTCAATCAGGGGATTCCGGCGCGCCTTCCCAAAGGCGCGCGCGTCGCCCACAAAACCGGGGAGATTTCGACCATCGCGCACGATGCCGGGGTCGTCTATCTACCCAAGAGGAAGCCTTATGTCCTCGTCGTGCTGACCGAGTGGGCGCCGGAGGGCTCGTGCCGCTCCCGTACCATCGCCGCTATTTCGCATACCATATATGAGTCCCTCACCCAGGGTCCGACCGACGAATGAGCTCCTCGAGTGCGTTTGCCGCCAATGCCGGCCTGAATGAGTCGCCGAACTTCCCGCTGAGGGTAGTCGACGGGTTGACCCTGGCCCCCGAATACCGGAAGGCCTTGAGGCCGGGGGAAGAGTGGAGGGACTCAGCCGGTCGGCCGAGGCAGCTCCCGCGCTATTTCTATGAAGTCCCGTCATGGGATTCGGCCATGAAAATCGAGTTGGCCTCGAATTTTCTGCTCTGGGAGTTCATCCAGGTCGATGTGAGAGAGGCGCCGCCGCTCCGGACTTTCCCCCGGTACGTTCCCTGCGCTATAACGCTGCTGGCCGTTTGCCTGGACAGGTTCCGGGAGGCCGTCGGGACGCTGGTCCACATATCGGCGAACGGAGGTTATCGCTCTCCGTCCCATCGGTTCTCCAAGAACGCGACTCCGCATGCCTGGGGGACGGCGGCTAACATCTATCGTATCGGCGATACCTATCTGGATTCCCGAAGCGCGATCGAACGCTTCAGCCTGATCGCCAGAGAGACATTGCCAGGAATCTGGACACGACCGTACGGAGCTCCGACCGGCTATGCAGAGGATCACCTGCACCTGGACCTGGGATACGTGCTGTCGGGGCCGCGGGATGTGAAGAGTTGACGTATTCGTCGCGGAGCCACTTTGTAATAGAAGAAGGATTTTGGGCAGAAGGTGAGAATGGCGCAGCCGAAGAAAAAGAAGGGACCAGAGAACAAGTCATCGACGCGCGAGCGGATCCAGCTCGCGGCGATCGGCATGGAAGCCGAATTCGCCGTGATCATGGACGGCGTGCAGGTCAAACCCGAAGAGACCTTCGGGAGCCCGCGCCGGTTCATCCGTCCCAAGATGATGCACCGGAAGGGAAAGTCGTATCATCTGCCCACAGGCGGTGCGGTTTACTTCGATACCGGTGTCATCGAGGTCGCGACACCGGTAATTGAGATCGAACGCGGGTGCGCCGCCCGCGCCGGCCGATCACTTTGGGAAGCGATCCTGTTCGTCCGCCAGGAGCTGGATGCGTGGGAGCAGGCACATGATTCTGATGTGCAGCTCGCAGGCTTCAGCGCCCACTACAACATCTCCTTCGAGCTGCCGAAATCGGAGCAGGGTTCAACGCGGACCGTCGAGCAGCTGGCTTACCTGCTAGCGCACATCCTTCCGGTGCCGGTGATGCTGCTCGCCGCGAATCGACGCTCGACCGGAATTGGTGTGAGACCTCGCGGGGATAGAATCGAGATCACGGCCGACTTCACGCCGGACGCTCCGCTCATGATCGCGACCGCCACTCTGATCGTCGGTATAGTCCGCGAAGTGATGCGGTGGCCGAGCTATGAGATCGGTGTGCTCGACGAAACGGACCTCCCGATCATCAGGGGATTCCGGCCGATGCCGCATACCACACGCAAGGGATGGCTGGCTCGATTCGACTGCTTCCCGGAGAATCCGTTCACGTCCGATATCGATCGCGACAAATGGCCAACGACCGACGGACGCTTCCTGTCGCTCCGTGAGATCGCGGGCCTGGTCACGAAACACTTCTGGCCATACATCAGGCGCTACTCCGATCCGTTCACGCTGCGCCTCATTGGCTCGGTGATGAAGGGTCGTGCTCCTTCCCTGCTCGACCTCGACGATCGTCCGCCCGGCTACGATGACGTCGGACGGCTGTGCACCTGGGACAACCTGTTCCCCGAGCGGGTTCTTCCTCGATCCCAGTACGAGCGTGTCCTGATCAGGGCTATCTCAGGCGACAAGCTTCACATGGATGGCGAGTGGTACACGCCCACCGGCATGCGCGGCTGGTCGCGAGTGGTGTTCAGAAGGAAAGCCGACAACTCCCGGCACATTTTCTCCCTCGACTACCTGCTCGACCACCTGCGAGAGTGGGAGCGGCCCTACAGAACCACGCGGGGTGGAAATGGGCGGCGCGAGCGCGAGAATCCTGCACGGGCCTGAACTCGCGGTAGCGCGCGGACTGGTTTAGGTTTTTCGCGTGTCGCTTACTGGTTACTGGTCAATCTGACAACTCATATCGCGCTGCTCCGCGCCATCAACGTCGGCGGACACCGCAGCGTCGGCATGACCGACCTGCGCAACTTCCTCACGAAGCTTGGATTCGATGACGTCCGATCGCTCCTCCAGAGCGGAAACGTCGTGTTCGGAAGCAGAGCGCGGACGGGTGCGGAGCTCGAGCGCTTTCTGGAAGCGGAATCGCAGAAGCAATTCGGCATCGAGATCGATTTTTTCGTGCGCGCGCCCGAAGAATGGAAAAGCATTATCAGGCAGAACCCGTTTCGGAAGGAAGCGGAGCTGGATCCCGGGCACCTGATCGTCATGCTCCTCAAGAGTCCGCCGCGCGCCGAAGATGTTGTCGCGCTTCAATCTGCCATCGCTGGTCCGGAACTGGTTCGCGCCAAGGGCCGACAGCTATACGTATTTTATCCCAATGGACAGGGGCGCTCGCCCGTGACCAATGCCATCATCGAGAAAAAAGTGGGTCGCTGCACCGGTCGCAACTGGAACACGGTGATGAAGCTGGCAATGGTCGCCAAAGCTGGCACGGCGAAACTCACCCCCGTTCACCCGCGCAAAAAGATCTAGCCGGCAGCGAGCGCGTCAAGAAGTTTCTGATGTATGCCGTCGAACCCGCCGTTCGACATCACCAGCACCACATCGCGTTCCTTCAGTCTCGGCGCAAGATCAGCGACGATCGCATTTGCGTCCTTCAGCTGTTTCGCGCCCTTTCCCGAACCCGCGAGATCGCGCACCAGCTGGTCGAGATCGAGAGCGGTTTCCTTGGTGTACCTGTCCGGCCGAAAGAGCGAGGCGAACACGACCTCGTCCGCCCCGCGAAAGGCCCTGATGTAATCATCCTGAAATTCGCGGCGCTGGGCGGTGTAGCTGCGCGGCTCGAACACGGCGACAATGCGTCGGCCTTTGTACTTCTGCCTGATCGCATCTATCGTCTCGCGGATCGCAGTCGGGTGGTGCGCGAAATCGTCGATCACCGCGACGCCGCGAACTTCGCCACGGACTTCCATTCGCCGCTTTACGCTGGCGAACGTCTCGAGTCCGGCGCGCACCCCATCGCGATCGGCCTTGATCGCTTCAGCCGCGGCAATGACAGCGAGCACGTTTCTCACGTTGAACGCGCCGGCGAGGGGCGTTTCGACCCGCCCCCAGTCCTCATTCGCACGGAACGCGCGGAATCTGGTTCCGCTCTCGCTGAATTCGACGTCGCGCGCGTGCCAGTGCGTCTGACCCGAAGGCGGCTGGACGGTGTCATCACCGTAGCCGAATGACTCGACGGGTGCGAAGGACTTCGGTGCGAGCTCTCGCATGATCGGCGAATCCCAGCCGGCGACGAGCACTCCATTCATCGGAACGAGGTTGATGAACCGGGCGAAAGCAAACTTATACGCTTCCTCGTCGCGGTAGATGTCCGCGTGATCGAACTCTATGTTGTTGACGATCGCGGTGTCCGGCAGATAGTGCCACATCTTCGGGCCTTTGTCGAAATACGCGGTGTCGTACTCGTCAGCCTCGATTACGAAATACTTCGAGTCGGTAAGCCGGTACGACGTCCCGAAATTCTCGGCAACGCCACCAATCAGAAAGCTTGGGTTGAGCCCCGCCGACTCCAGCACCCACGCCAGCAGCGAAGTCGTAGTGGTCTTTCCGTGCGTGCCCGCCACGGCCAGCGAATGGTGGCCCCAGATGAACTCCTCCTTTATGGTAGCGGCCGCCGACGTATATCGCAGCTTTCGGATCAATACCTCTTCGAGCTCCGGATTTCCCCGCGAGATCGCGTTGCCCACTACGACAATGTCTGGGTTCGACGAAAGGTTCTCGGCGCGGTACCCCTGAGTGTACGCTATCCCCATTTCTTGCAGGCCCGTGGACATGGGCGGATAAACGTTTTGATCCGAGCCAGTCACCTCGTGACCCGCTGCCTTCAGAAGGCCGGCGAGCGAGGCCATCGCGGTGCCGCCAATTCCGATCAGGTGATAGTGCAGGGGTTGTTTGCTCCGCGTCTGCCCCACGGTCTTTCTCGCCATTCCGCCTCGTCGATTGGTGTTTCGCGTACTGGAATCTATAATGCTCTGGATAGTCTCAACGGCGAAACGCTATTCTGCTTTGCGCCGTAGGGATGAAACACCCCAACGAAATTCATGCCGCAAAGAGCCAACAGATTCTGGACGATCTTTCTTTCGGTCGTCCTGGTGGACGTCGCGACCAAGCGATTTGCCGTGACCAACCTGACACCGTACGTGTCGCGGACCATCGTCGACGACGTTCTTCGATTCACCCTCGCCTTCAATTCCGGCGGCGCGATGAGTCTCTCGCTCGGTCCTTCTTCCCGTTGGTGGTTCACACTGCTTTCGCTCGCGACGCTCGTCGTCCTGGCTTACATGTACAGGCAGAGCTCGCCGAGCGACAAGGTTCAGATTGCCTCGCTCGCGCTGATCTGCGGCGGCGCAGTCGGAAATCTGATCGACAGAATCCGCTCTCCGCGCGGCGTCGTGGACTTCATAGACATTGGGGTAGGAACGCACCGCTTCTGGACCTTCAACATCGCGGACATGGCGGTGACGATCGGAACGGCGACGCTTACCTGGATTCTCTGCACTCGCTCGACCACCGACGATCGGCGCTCTCAGCAAATTCCTCCGGCGGGTGTGCTGGACGAGCCGAACTAGTCGTCCTTCTGCCCGAAGATCGCCATGTTGGAGCTGTGTCCCGGATTCACTTTCTTGTCGGGATAGATCCAGTGCACTGCCTGATTCACGGCGGTCGCCGCTTCGCCGAATCCGGTCGCAATAAGCTTTAGCTTCCCGGGATAGTTCGTGATGTCACCGGCGGCGTAGATCCCCGCCCGACCTGTTTCCATCAGGCTATTGACCACGATCTCATCCTTCTCGCAGTTCAGTCCCCATTCGGCCAGCGCCCCGATGTCGCTGTGGAAGCCGAGCATCGGCAGTACCGCATCGGCGTCGATGTCGCGGGTGATCTTCGTTTTCACCTCGCGAACGGTAATCCCGGTCAGTCGCTCGCCCTCCGAGCGTACCTCGTGCAATTCGTGGAACGGCAGCAGAGTCGTCCGCCCAGCAGTCGCGGCGGCCTGCACGTCCGCGACGGTTGCACCATGCGCGCGGTACTTGTCGCTTCGGTGCACGAGCGTCACTTCCTTTGCGCGGTCGCGAAGCTGCTGTGCCCAGTCGAACGCCGAGTCGCCGCCGCCGATGATCACGATGCGCTGACCCTTGAACTCGTCGGGGTTGGACACCCGATCGAAGATCCCACGACCATACCAGGGGTCCGCGCAGGCCTGCGGCAGACGGCGAGGTGAAAAGGCGCCGATTCCCGCGGCGATGACGATCGCCCGCGTCGGGAAGCGATCGGACTCCGTAACCAGCACGAAGTGATCGTCCTCCTGCTCGAGCGCCGTAACGTTCTGGTTGAGATGCGACTTGAAGCGAAACTGATCGGCCTGCTCTCGCAACGCTCTCACGAGATCCTTCGCGAGGATCCTCGTGAAGCCGCCCACGTCGAAGATGTACTTCTCAGGGTAAAGCGCTGTTAACTGTCCGCCGAGCTCTGGGAGCGCGTCCACTATCTGCGCAGTGGCGCCGCGCATGCCGGCATAAAAAGAGGCGAACAGTCCGGTTGGACCGCCGCCGATGATCGTGATGTCGGGGATCTGATCAGTCATCTGTTCTCGAAATATATAGCACACGGTCTACTGCCCATCGACGCGCTGGCGACTCGCCCTCGAGCTGCCTACACTAAGCCCTATGAATCCTGTATTGGGCGATCCGAATTTGAGAGGCCATGTATGGATCAGGCCCAGGCTCACATTGGAGCAGCGTGCGGTCGAGATCGAGCAGTTGGAAAAACAGGTTCGGTCACAGAGCAGACGCTTGTACATCAGGTACGCGTTCGAGTATTTCGTCTGGTTTGCCGGCGGACTCTATCTCCTTTATTGGTCGTTTCATACGACCGACACCCGCTATGCGGGACTCGCCTTTTGGGGAGGCATGGGAGTGGGCGATGCCGGGATGCTCTGGACCCTGATCCGCGCTCGCGCCGACGCCGAGAGACGCGGACTTTAGTAGACTCATCGCCGTGCCTGACCAGCCGACTCTAACTACCAACCGCCTGACCCTACGACCGTTCCAGCTGGACGATGCATGGGACGTCGAGCGGCTCGCGGGCACACGCGAGATCGCGGACACCACGCTCAACATTCCACACCCTTATCCGGTCGGCGCGGCGCGGGCGTGGATTGAAAGCCATCCTCCCGCGTGGGCCAATGGAAGCAACGCGACGTTCGCAATCGTCGAGACAAAGACCGGAAAGCTGGTCGGCGCGATCAGTCTCATGATCAAGCGCGAGCACCGCCGGGCGGAGCTTGGCTATTGGATCGCGCGCGATCGATGGAATAATGGCTACGCCACTGAGGCGAGCCGGAGACTTCTCGACTTCGGATTCGAATTCCTCGGCATGCACCGCATCGAAGCCCGGCATTTCGTGCGCAACCCGGCCTCCGGTCAGGTAATGCAAAAGCTCGGCATGCAGAAGGAGGGAGTGGAGCGCGACTGTGCGACCAAGTGGGATCGGTACGAGACGCTCGCCGTTTATTCGATACTCGAGCCGGAGTGGCGGGCTAGACAGTAACTCACCCAGGGTCAGGTCAAGTGACGCTTCGGTTGGTCGAGATCAAAAGCAACTGAACACGGTGGGAGGTGCCAGAGGCGTAGGTACCTGGTCCGGGTTAGCACGCCCAGGCTTTACGATTGGCGATCCGAGCGCATTCTGGTAACAGGTACCTGAATGCGACCAGATCGGCGACTGCTAAAGTCTGGGTGTGGTAACCCGGTGCCTTGCACCTATGCACCTCTGGCACCTCCTACCGTGTTCAGTTCAGTTGGAACCTGACCCTAATCATCGAGCGGCTCGACGCTCACTGTCGCCGTTCCGTCCTCGAGGTACTTCACCGTGACCGTCCATGGCTGACAGCATACCTCACAATCCTCGACGTACTCCTGCGCTGACCCCCCGCCGGGATCGATCACGATCTCAACCGTCTCATTACAGTAGGGGCAATAGACCGCAGCCCCCGTTTCTGCCGTTCCGTCGCCGAGCGGAAATTCGTCGCGCCAGTCGCCGTCGTCCGGTGCGTCCTCAGCGCTGTCGATCATGCTGCCACGCTTCGCGTCATGTCTGGAACTTAACCGCGAGCATACATTTCGAGCCGATGAAGATCTACACGAAGACCGGCGACGCCGGCGACACTGGCCTCTTCGGCGGCGGCCGGGTCCAGAAAGACGATCCCCGTGTCGAGGCCTACGGCGACGTCGACGAGCTGAACGCCGTGCTCGGAATGGCTCGCGCCATCGAGCCCATGCCCCGCGTTGACGAGGTTCTCGTTCCGATGCAGCGCGATCTCTTCAGCATCGGTGCCCTGCTCGCCACGCCCGACCTCGAGAAA
>JAXDME010000060.1:0-8233 GCA_034666285.1 Gemmatimonadaceae bacterium
ATGACCGGCGGTGGGCCTCTGCGCAGCACCACCAGCGTGGTGCTGATGATGTACGAGGAAGGGTTCAGGTGGTGGAGGATGGGGTACGCCGCTGCTATCGCTTTCGTTCTTTTTATCGTGATTCTGATTGCGACATTGATCCAGTTTCGTTTGCAGAAGGATAGGACTTAGATGTCACGGACTAATCCTCGTTTCGTCGAGGGGACCGCGACTGAACACGACCGGCCGGGGGCTGCGGGTCGCGGGAGGGTTGACTCCGCTCTTACTCGGCGGCGCATCTCGCAGGTCGTATTGTATATCCTCCTGATAGTCGGGGCGCTGATCGCGCTGCTCCCGATGATGTGGATGCTGTCCGCTTCGTTCATGCCCACGGGAGAGGCGAGCACTTATCCGCCGCACTTCTTCCCGAGTCGGATAACGTTCTCGCATTACGGCGAGCTGTTCACGCGGTTGAACCTGGGGCGCTATCTGTTCAACAGCGCTCTGATCGCGTTCATCGTCACCGGCTTGTCACTCGTGATCAACTCCATGGCCGGCTACGCGTTTGCGAAGCTTCGCTTTCGCGGGCGCGATCGCGCGTTCCGAATTCTGTCTCTCGGTCTCGTGCTTCCCGTGCAGGTGGCGATGCTGCCGCTGTTTCTGTTGATGAAAAATCTCCATCTCATCAACACGTACTGGGGTGTGATCATCCCGGGAATGGCGAGCATTTTCGGGATATTTCTCATTCGGCAGTACGCGCTGTCGATTCCCGACGACATGCTCGATGCCGCGCGCATCGATGGAGCATCCGAGCTAAGGATCTACTGGTCGGTCGTTGTACCGGGGATTCTACCTATTCTCGCGACGCTCGCGATCTGGACCTTCCTCGCCACATGGAACGACTTCATGTGGCCATTGATCGTTCTGAGCGACGAGGCCCATTATACGCTCCCGGTCGCCCTTGCAAATCTTTCCGGCGAACACGTGATGGACACGGAGCTGATGATGGCAGGGTCGGTACTTACAGTGATACCCGTGCTCGCGGTGTTTCTCTTTCTACAGCGTTACTACATCCAGGGTGTGATGGCCGGGAGCGTAAAGGGATGAACGTTTTGTATTCGAGTTGGTGCTGCTTCGGGTGGTCTTTCAAGACTGAAGCGGGGAGCTGTCGGCTTTGTAAGCTGAAGCCGAGAGCTTTCATAGTGGCGTTCTTAAGCGTCATTCTAGTATTGCAGGCTCAGGCACAAACACCGGTGCCTCCTACTCCAGCTCCCACCATTCCGGCTTCCGCACCTGCGGCCACTGCTCCTGCGCCCGCTACTATAGTATTGGATTCGTTTGACTCGGTGAGTCAGTGGACCGCGACGCCAGCCGACGGCGTGGAGATATCCGTTCACCCCGATTCAAATGGTGTGCACGGCCGGGCGATGCGGGTGGATTTCGATTTTCACGGGCACGGCGGATACGCGGTGGTCCATCGCCCGCTCAGCGTGACGCTGCCGCCCAACTACGAGCTTTCGTTCGCGATCAGGGGCGACGCGCCCACCAACACTCTCGAGTTCAAGATGATCGACTCGACTGGCGAGAACGTCTGGTGGTCGAACACTCCGAACTTTCAGTTTCCGAAGGACTGGCAGACCGTCACGCGCAAAAAGCGGCAGATCTCTTTTGCATGGGGCCCGACCAGCGACAAAACCCTGAAGCGCTTCTCGGCCATCGAGATCGCGATCACCGCGGGATCGGGCGGGAAGGGTAGTGTATGGCTCGACGATCTCGCCCTTACACCACTCGAGCCAGACACGCGGTTCTATCCCGCTCCGACAATAACCGCATCATCGCAGGCGCAGGGATACGACGTCTGGCGCGCAATCGACGCCGATGCGACGAGTGGCTGGCGAAGCGCGCCCATGCGAGTGCTTCCACCAGCCGGTGGGACCGCGTCAGCGCCGGCGGGACAAGTACCGCCCGGCGCGGAGACGATCGACATCGACTTCACCAGACGCCGTGAATTCGGCGGGCTGGTGATCAACTGGGAGCCGGGGCGCCGAGCTAATTCCTACGAGGTTCAAGGCTCGCAGGACAAACAGAGCTGGCGAACTTTGTATTCGGTCAATCGCAATTCGGTCTCTCCGGCCTCTCAGACCGTGTCATCATCGAGCAAGACTGCGATAGCGCTGTCCCCACTAGCCCGCGATTATCTGTACATGCCGGAGAGTGACACGCGCTATCTGCGGATCGTGCTCCTCTCGCCCGAGAACAAGAGTGGATACGGCATCCGGGACATCGGCATCAAACCGCTCGATTGGTCAGCGAGCGAGAACGATTTCTTCATGACGATTGCCAGGGAAGCGCCGCGGGGCAGCTATCCGAAGTCGTTTGTCGGAGAGCAGTCGTACTGGACGGTCATTGGCGTCGATCGCGACAGCGCCGAGGCGCTGATGAACGAAGAGGGGATGCTGGAGGTGGGGCGCGGTCAGTTCTCGATCGAGCCGTTTCTGTTCAGCGACGGCAAGCTCGTCACGTGGAATGATGCGACGACGTCGGTGATTTCCAATCGCGAGTCGTTGCCTTTTCCGCAGGTGAGCCGGAGCACCAAGGATCTGGATCTGAGCATAAGTGCGTTCGCCGGTGGTGCATCGGATTCATCGGTGCTCTACTCCCGATATCGAGTGACCAACAACTCGAGGAAGGCGAAGCGACTGATCCTTTATCTCGCGATCAGGCCATTTCAGGTGAATCCCCCGTGGCAGTTTCTGAATATGCCTGGCGGGGTCGCGCGGGTGGACAGCATCTCACTGCAGGCCGGAGCGGTGCGTGTCACAGGCAACAAGTTCGTTCGATCTCTGAGTTCTTCGAGCGGATTTGGCGCCGTGACGTTCAGCGAGGGAAGCATCGTCGACTGGCTTCGGGCTGGAAAACTCCCAGGTGCTGTTTCGGTCACGGATCCCAACGGACACGCATCGGCGGCGTTCGCCTACGAGATGGAGATTGGTCCGCACGCGACATCGAGTCCGATCGACATCGCGGTCCCGCTTCACGGTGGAGATCTAAAGCAGGGGAGTGTGCTGCTTCCGGGTCAAGGTGAGCGGATGGTGGAGACGCAGCTGGTGAAGGCAGAGTCCGATTGGCGAGAGAAGCTCGGACGAGTCAGCATTTCGCTGCCCGCCTCGGCATCGCGGTACACGGAGACGATGCGCACGCAGCTGGCGGATATTCTCATCAATCGGGATGGACCGGCGATCCAGCCTGGCTCGCGCAGCTATTCGCGGTCGTGGATCCGCGATGGCTCGCTGACATCGACCGCGTTGCTGCGCCTGGGTCATGCCGCGGACGTCAAGGACTTCATGGAGTGGTACGCCCAGTATCAGTACGACAACGGCAAGATTCCGTGCTGCGTCGACGAGCATGGCGCGACGCCGGTTCCGGAAAACGACAGCCACGGCGAATTCATCTATCTGGTGGCCGAGTACTATCGCCACACCGGTGACAAGGTGGAGCTGGAAAAGATGTGGCCGCACGTCGCCAAGGCGGTGGCGTATATGGATTCCCTGCGCCACGAAAGGATGACGGAGGCTTTCACCACTGGCGCTAACAAGCCGTTCTACGGATTGCTACCGCAGTCCATATCACATGAAGGCTACAGCGCGAAGCCGATGCATTCCTACTGGGATGATTTCTTTGCGCTGCGCGGCTTCAAGGACGCAGCGTTCATCGCCACGGAGCTCGGGAAGCCGGAGGCCGCGACCTTTGCGCAGATGAGGAACAGCTTCCGGTCGAATCTGTTCGAGTCAATCCGGCAGGTCGTGATCACGCGCAAGATCGACTACATCCCCGGATCGGTGGAGCTGGCCGATTTCGACCCTACATCGACGACGATCGCAGTCTCGCCGGTCGGCGAAGCGGGCCGGCTGCCTGGTCCGCTGTTGATGCGCACTTTCGAGAAGTACTTCCAGGAAGCGCGTCTGAGGGCGAATGGCGTCAAGGCGTGGGACGCGTACACGCCCTACGAGCTGCGCACCGTCGGCACCATGGTCCAGCTGGGTCAGCGCGACAAGGCGCACGAGCTGCTGGATTTCTTCTTCACCGGACAGCGGCCGAGCGAGTGGCACCAGTGGGCGGAAGTTGTCTACCGCGATCCGAAGACGCCAAAATTCATAGGCGACATGCCGCACACCTGGGTGGGGAGCGACTACATCCGGAGCTTTCTCGACATGCTGGCGTTCGAGCGCGAGAGCGACAGCTCGCTGGTGATCGGCGCGGGTGTCAGGGACGATTGGGTGAAACAGGATCCGGGCGTGCGCGTGAACAATCTGAGCACCGCCTACGGTCCGCTCAGCTACGACATGCGGGCGTCGGGCAATACAGTGATCCTGAATCTGCGCGCGGGAATCAAGCTGCCGCCTGGTGGCATTGTCGTGTGGTCGCCGCTGTCGCAACCGATTCTGTCGGCGGCGGTCGACGGAGTCCCTGCGGGGGTGAGAGGGGCTGAGATTAGAGTGCGGAAAGTTCCGGCGGTCATCACTATCCGTTATCCGAGATGATCGGCACTACTCAACACCCGCTCGGGCTGGCATCCAGGTTCAAGGCTTCATACGGATTTGGCGGATTGATCCGATTATCCGGATCGGTCCCCGTGGCGTTATGGCTCCGTTCACCGGACCGGGATTATTTGGGAACTGCCGCTCGGGATGCTACAGACCGCCACACGGATCTCTCCTACGAACCAACAAAAAATCACGGCGCGGGCGCAAGCATGGACACCGCCATTTGGGGCGATCCGATTAATCAGCGTAATCCGCCCAATCCGCACCAACCATCGAACCTTGTAGCCGGCCCGAGCGGCAGTTCCCTACTTCGAAAGAATCCCGCCCTTCGACGCGATCACCGACGCGTAGTATTGGCCCGACGACTTGATCGTGCGCTTCTGGGTCGAGTAATCCACGTGCACGAGGCCGAAGCGCTTCGAGTAACCGTGCGACCACTCGTAGTTGTCGAGCAGGGACCATGCGAAGTATCCACGCAGATCGACGCCCTTCGCCATCGCGTCGTGAGCGGCGCGGAGATGTTGCCGGTAATACTCGACGCGCAGCGGATCCTCGATTCGTCCGTCAATCGCGTGCGGCGAATCGTAGAACGCCGCGCCGTTCTCCGTGATGTAAACCGGGACCTTGCCGTACCGCTCCTTCACCCACAGCAGAATCTTCGTCAGCGCCTCGGGAAAAACTTCCCAATGCGTCTCCGTCGTGATGGCGTCGGGTTGCGGAACTGGTTTCGCTTTCAGCGGAAGTCTCTCCGCATCGTACCGCTCGACTTTGCGCGTGTAGTAATTGACGCCAAGGAAGTCGATGGGCTGCTTGATGACCCGCATGTCTTCATCCGACCACTGCGGCCACGCTTCGCCAAAAATCTCCCGCAGCTCGGCAGGGTACTTCCCCATAAAAACCGGGTCGAGATACTGTCGATTCATGTACGCATCAGTGCGTCGCACCGTCGCCAGATCCTCCGCCGACTGGGAGGCAGGATACTTTGGCTCCAGGTTGACGACGATACCGATCTTTCCTTTCTTCGACGCGCTGCTGGCGCGGAATCTCTCAACCGCCATCCCGTGGGACCGGAGAAGATTGTGCGTGGCGATTGGCGCCTCGAACAGGTTCGCGTGACCCGGTGCGAGAACGCCGGCGAGATATCCGCCGTCGGTGACGACCCACGGCTCGTTGATCGTCGCCCACATGTCGACGCGGTCGCCAAGCGCGTCGAACATCGTCGCGGCGTAATCACAGAACCAGTCGGCGATGTCGCGATTGAGCCAGCCACCGCGGTCGTCGAGCGCCTCGGGGAGATCCCAGTGATAGAGCGTCGCGTTGGGCTTGATCCCTTTCTTCAGGAGCTCGTCGACGAGCCTCGAATAGAAATCGATCCCCTTCCTATTGATCTGACCGGTTCCTTCCGGATAGATGCGGCCCCACGCGATGCTGAAGCGATACGCGTTGAGGCCGAGCTCCGACATGATTGCGACATCGTCCTTGTAGCGCCGGTAGTGGTCGCAGGCCACATCGCCCGTTTCGTTCAGCCAGGTGTTCTCGGGAGTGTGCGAGAAGCGGTGCCAGATGCTGCGACCGGCGCCATCGGCGGTGGGAGATCCTTCGATTTGGTAAGCGGAAGTTGCAGCCCCCCACAAAAAGCTATCCGGAAACTTGTAGGTGTCAGTCATCTCGGGGTTGAGAGCGAGCCGCGATCCGGCAGCCACAAAACTGAAGCCGGGAGCTTCGGGCTGACTAATGCTGGGAGCTCGTTAGCTCCAATACATGTGCAAAATGACAAGTGAGATTCTTGATAAAGAGGTAGTATGGCGCGAGTAAGACTCGAGGGTGTCCGCAAGATATATACTGAAGGCGCTGAGCAGGTAGCTGTCGATCGCGTCGATCTCGACGTGAAGGATGGTGAGTTCGTGGTACTCGTCGGTCCATCGGGTTGCGGGAAAAGCACTACTCTGCGAATGATCGCCGGGCTGGAATCGATCAGCGCCGGGACAATCAGAATCGGCGACCGCATCGTGAACGATGTCCCGCCCAAGGCGCGCGACATCGCGATGGTGTTCCAGAACTATGCGCTGTATCCGCACATGACCGTCAGGGAAAACCTGGGCTTCGCGCTCAAGCTCAGGAACATGACCGCGGCCGACATCAACGACCGGGTCCAGGCTGCAGCCGCCACTCTCGGTCTCGAGGACTATCTCGAACGCAAACCGCGCCAGCTATCCGGCGGCCAGCGCCAGCGCGTCGCACTCGGACGCGCAATCGTGAGGCAGCCGCAGGTGTTTCTGTTCGACGAGCCGCTCTCCAACCTCGACGCGCAGATGCGGGTTTCGATGCGTCGAGAAATCGCTCGCCTGCACCAGGAGCTGAAGGTGACGATGATCTACGTCACCCACGATCAAGTGGAGGCGATGACGCTGGGCGACAGGATCGTGGTGATGAACAAAGGCCACGTGATGCAGATCGACACGCCGCTCAATCTCTACGAAAAGCCGAAGAACAAGTTCGTAGCCGGCTTCATCGGTAACCCGGCGATGAACTTCGCGAACGGAACGGTGGAAGGCGGCGGGCCGTCGAGATTCGTGGCCGAGGGCGGAGAGTGGGAGATCAATCTTCCGCAGCGCGTGGCGTCGCGGCTGGCCGGAGCGAGAGGGAAGGCGATCACGATGGGCATCCGGCCCGAGGATGTCACCATCGCGGCGGGCCCGCGCGCCGCCGCCGCCACCGCCTCTGCTCGACTGGATCTCGTCGAGTCACTCGGCAACGAGACCTTTATTTATGCGAGCGCTGGAAAGCACGACGTTACAGCGCGCGTATCACCTCAGTCGCTGCCGCCGATCGGGTCCAAGATCTTTCTGGCGTTCGATCTCGAGAAGGCGCACTTCTTTGACGCCGTAACCGGGGAGCGGATCGGGTAGTCTGACGAGAACTGCCGCTCGGGTAGGCATCGAGGTTCAAGGACTCGACGGATTTGGCGGATTCGTCGGATCGGACTGATCAGCCTGGACGGCGTAATTGGCACGTTCAGGCGGACCGTGATCTTTTTTGTTTGTTTCGGCGTCTGGATCACGGCGCGCGACGGTGGCATCGCGAGCGGCAGTTCCAAAAACAAATCCGGGACCCGCGAGAGAAGTCATAGCTCGCGCACTAAACGATCGGATTTATCAGCAAAATCCACCAAATCCGCCCAGTCCTTGAACCTTGATGCGCGGCTAATAGGCCTTCGGGATGATGCCGGGCGGCGCTTTTTGGTCATTGCCGGGAAGTCCTCCACCGCCCCAAAGGGACCGTTCCCCTTTGTTCGCGTTCTTCGCGTGTGGTACAGAGCGTCTTTAAGGGGCAGAGCACGGTGCCAACGCTCTGATTGGGTGCTCTACGCCAACGGTTTCACTATCACGGAGGACCAATGACTGTGCATTTCCTGCAGAATATCAAGCCGCTTGCCGGCGTCGCTTTGGTCAGCGCAATTGCTGCATGCTCGAGCGACGTGACTTCGTCGAACCTGCATCCGGTGAAGCTTTCGTTCGCAAGTAGTGTCTCCTCGCCGGCTTCTACATCCGCCCCGCGCTCGAGTCTCGCGGTCGGCTCGGCTGGCAATTTTACCATAACCAAAGTGCAGCTGGTGCTGGACAAGATCGAGCTCAATGATGATGAAGCCCGCAGCTGCGTCGCCGAGATCGAAGCAAGCGGCGACGATCACGGTGAGGCGGGCAGCGAAT
>JAXDME010000061.1:0-13593 GCA_034666285.1 Gemmatimonadaceae bacterium
TGCGACTGGACGGCAACGTCAGCGAAGGTCTTTGGGCGGTATTTGCGGGCTAGTGCGAGAGACATTGCGAGGCGGGAGTACCCCAGGCCTGACGGAGCAACGAAAGACACCGCATGCCGCTGCTACCTTCGGGGTCCTGACGGAGTTAGCGGGCTTGCGCCCTCCGGGACCTGGGGCACCTCAAATATAATCTCTCGGCTCAAGGCTCGGGAGTTAAACTGCCCACAATTTTCATCGAGGGGGATTCAAGTACTGAGTGGACAGTAGTGAGTTGCAAGTGTGCCAGTGGTTGTCAGTCAACCTACTGCGTAACCACTGACCAACTACCGACTCAAGACTGTCAACTCAAGACTTGGATCGACCGTAAATGCCCCCGTAACAAGAAAGCCCCACCATTTCTGGCGGGGCCTTCCGTAACCCGAGCGGAGGAGCGCGCGCCCGGTAGGTAAGGAGTTACTTCTTCGGCGGATTAACCCTGATCGTCGGGACCTTGATCTTGGCCGTATCCGTCTTCACCTCGACCTTCGGCACCTTGACCGCCGCCGTGTCCGTGCCCACCGAAACCGTCGGTGTGTGAATAGTGTCGGTCTGTGTTCCAACTACTGGCTTCTCAACCTGATACTCTCCATCGCCGGTCTTCTTGCAAGCGGAGATCGAGACGACGGCCATCACGGCCGCGACTGCTGCTAACTTGCGCACGAGACGCCCTCCTAAAAGTGGTGTTTGCCGGAAGACCCGGGCAACATCGCCAATAATACTCAATCCTCGAACGCCTCGCGCTGCCTCTTACGCACACGCCGAAGCTCATACACCTGTGCCACCTCGCCGCCTATGATGAAGATGAAAGAGGCGTAGTAGACCCAGATAACCACAATCACCAGTGCAGCGACCGTGCCGCTGTAAAAGGAGCCGGGGTTGAACGAGCGTACGTAGGCGGAAAAGGCCCGCTTTGCAACCTCCAGCATGACGCTGGTGAAGAGCGCCGCGATAAGAGCTGTCTTCCAGCGGATCTTCCGGTGCGGCAAAAACTTGTACAGGCAGAAGAACATCGTCGCGATGAACGAGAAAGCCAGGATCTGGCCCAGGTTGTATTCCACCTGGCCCATGATTTCCTTGCGGACTCCGAGATCGGCGAGAACGAGCACGCCGCGACTGGTGGCGATCGCGAGGTAGGCATTGAGGGCGGTATACGCCACCAGAAGAAGGCTCGAGACGAGCGTCATCTCGATATCGAAGATCTTGCCCGCGATGATTCCGCGATCAGTGTCGATGTCGAAAATCGCCGCGAGCACGGTGCGGAGCGAGCCGAACAGGCGGGTCGAGAACCAGATGAATCCGATGGCGCTGTAGATCGTCAGCGAGCCGCTTCGCTTGATGACTTCGTTCAGGATATTCGCCGCGGGCCCAGAGTCACCGGGCGGATGCGGAGGCATGAATTTGTCGACGATCTGGAGCACTTCCGCGGAAGTGGTGTCGGGCGACTGATTCAGGAGATTGACGAGACCGGTCGCCAGGAGGAGGAAAAAAGGAACGGCAGCAAGGAGAATGTTGAACGCGATTCCACCCGCGAGGAAAAAAACATTATCCTCGCCGCTGTTGTCCCAGACCCGCTTCGCATAATCGCGAAGGAGCCAACCGAGCCGGGCTGCGAGCCCGCGCTCCGGCACTAGCTGTCTTTGTACGCCGCTTTTCTTTCGGCGATGCGGTGCTCGAGCTCTCCGCGCGTCTGACGCGCCGCGGCGCGTCCCGCCTCGACTGCGTTCGACACCTGTCGCTTTTTGGCGTCAACCGCCTCGAAGGTCGCGTCAATTCGCTCTTCGACGGAGCTACGCACCTGGTTGAATTTCTCCGCGACGGTTCCGCTCACATCCTCGACAAAACCCTGCGCGGCATCCTGGGCGCGGCGCGCTCGTCGGGCGACCGCGCGCCGAGTCTCTTCGCCGCTTTGCGGAGCGAACAACAGGGCTACTCCCGCGCCAAGCGCCAGTCCGAGGAGCAGCGGACCGATTCCACTACCGGCGTCGCTCCGCTCCACGATGACATACGGCCGCTCGGCATAGGGGTCGTCATCGTACCAATCGCGCTCGTCCATTCAACACCTCCGCGGGCCAACCCGCTTGCTGCGTCCGGTGCCAGAGTTTTCGGGCGCCATGCGCCTTACCGCTTCTTAGCCTTCGGGCCTTTCGAGGCCGGCTTCGGAGATTTCGACGCCGACGTTGGCGACTCCGGCGCCTTCATCGGTCTATGCGCACCGTTGCCAGTGCTCGACGCCCCATCTCCTGCCCCGTCATTCCCGTTCAGGAGAGATGCAATCTCCGAGCGCACGTCGCCGGCGGTCATCCCAACTATCGTCGCCGTCCGGGCGTAATCCCCGTTGGTGGAGGCGAAAGCGCGAAGGACCATTTGCCGGCGGGTATCCGCGAGGGTCGCGCCAGGCGGAATCGTAATCGATGAATTAGGATCGACGCCGCGACGCAAATGGCGCGGCATGATATCAGCCGCGGTGATCTTGTCCCCACGGCTCATGATCACCGCGCGCTCGACGGCATTCTTCAGCTCGCGAACGTTCCCCGGCCAATTGTAGGAAAGAATCCATTCCCACGCCGCTTCGTCAAAGCCGGACATTGGCTTTCCATTCTGCTCGGCGAATCGCACGAGAAATTCGCTCGCGAGGAGCTTGATGTCCCCAATGCGCTCGCGAAGCGGTGGCAGGAACAGCTCGACGACGGCGAGACGATAGTAGAGATCCTCGCGAAGATCGTTGTCGGAAAGCGCCTTCTGCAGATCGCGATTCGTTGCGGCAAGGATCCGGATATCGACTTCGATCTCCTTCTTGCCTCCGAGGCGCCTGATCGTTCTCGATTCGATCGCGCGCAGTAGCTTGACCTGGATATCGGGGGGCATCTCCGCGACTTCATCGAGGAAGATCGTTCCCCCATCCGCCATCTCGAACGCGCCGGGCTTCTCGTTCGTCGAGCCCGTGAAAGCTCCTTTCTCGTGGCCAAACAGCTCGTTCTCGAGAATATCCTTGGGTAGAGCGGCGCAGTTGAGAGCGAAGAATGGCCCTTTGGCGCGCTCGCTCTTGGCGTGCACCGCGCGCGCGACCAGCTCCTTCCCGGTGCCGGATTCACCAAAGATCAACACGCTAGCCGTAGAAGGCGCGACCGCTTCAATGATCTGATAGACGGCGCGCATCTCTTCAGACTGTCCCGTCAGCTCACCGAAATGCGTCAGCCCTTCGAGTTTGGACGACAGCTCGCGGTTCTTCTGCTGAACGTTGAACTTTTCGAGCGCCTTCGGTATGAGAGCCTTGAGGCGATTCAACTTGTCGGCGGTCAGTGGCTTCTCGACATAGTCGTAGGCACCTTCCCGCATCGCCTGCACGGCGGAGTCGACCGTCGCCTGACCGGTGACGATAATG
Organism: Gemmatimonadaceae bacterium; assembly: GCA_034666285.1. Taxonomy (GTDB): domain Bacteria; phylum Gemmatimonadota; class Gemmatimonadetes; order Gemmatimonadales; family Gemmatimonadaceae; genus UBA4720. The sequence goes on from JAXDME010000061.1 coordinate 3,422, forward strand.
CACTCAGTCGGAATCGCGCGAAGCTGCAGCTCCTTCAGAAGTGCGAGCCCGTCGACTTTCGGCATTTTGAGATCGGCGAGAACGACGCCAAAGCTTTCTGCGCCAAGCTGGTCGAGGGCTTTCTGCCCGTCGACAGCCACGGCGACTTCGTAACCTTCGTCGCGCAAAATGGCACTCAACCCTTCTGTTATAGAACGGTCGTCGTCGGCGATCAGAATTTTTGCGTGCTTCGCTTCAGTCTTTGGAATGGCTTTTACCTTCAGGCGAGACTGTTAATATAACCCGCGTGGCGTCCTGCTCGACCCCGACACCGATGCGGTCTGCCAGGTGTTTGATATCGGACATAAAGGCGCTTGCACGATCACCGTAAATCATTAGCTCCAATTGACTTCGGCCGCTAGAACCCGATCTCCCGCGAAGCGTTCCCTGTGCCTCAGCGGCGAGCACAACCGTGAGCAGCGACAGCAGCGCGTTCGTCAGTGTCGTCGCCTCTCCGACTTGTGCCCCAGCGCGTTCCGCGAACGACACAATTTCGCCAGAGGCTCCAGCTCGGGACACCCTGCTTCTTACCACCTCCACGTTTACCGCAACGCCATTCAAAGCGTTCCGAATCTCGTGGCCGGCCCGGCGAATTACCTCACGAACGATGTCCAGGGCGTCCGCTTTCGCGCGCGCCGGATCTTCAGTCACTCAGATCTGCATCATCGGGCGCCGCCTCGACCACAGCGAGATCGGGATGCGGCTGTGGCTTGTGCTGCTCGACCGGCTTCACGAAGCGATCGACGACTTCGCGCGTGTTGACCACCGCAAGCTGCGTAAACAGAAAGCTGAATTTGTCCTCGTACGCCCTGGCAAGCTTTGCTTTCACATCCGAGGGAAGGTCCCACAAGCGCTTCTTGAAAGGACCCAGCGCCTTTTTTCGCGTCTTGTAGAAAAACTGCTCGTCGGAGTCGCCCGCCTTGCGCTCGTCCTTGGCGTTCTCTCGCAGCCAGTCGTAGATCTCTTTGCGAAGCGCATCCGAGATGTTGTCGAACAACATCGTCTGGAAGTTTGTGGCGAGGTGAATTTCCGCCGTCTCGGTGCGCGGAAAGTTGTGGAACGCGGTGTCAGGCAGGGTCGATGCGCCGTGCTGCACCGCTCCTGCAAGCCCGTATCGATCGCGGGCGACCTTCGACAAGCGCGCCAAAGTATCGAAGTCGATCTTCACGTCTGCGATGCTGCCATCGGCGAGCACCGTTCCACCGTGAGTGGTTCCGGATTGCACGCTGATCTTGGACAGCCCTTCGGTGCCCGGAGACCTCTTACGAAGAGTCTCGTTGAAGCCGTCCATGTATGTCTGCAGCTCCTCGACCGTCGAGTTCTCCGTTCCGACTTCGCCGATCTCGCCACCGATCGAAATCGTGACGCCTTCGGGCTGCAGCTCACGGACTGTGAGCGCGAGCTCAACGGCCTGCTCGTAATTCGTGCGCTGCTGCTCCTTGAGCGTAGGCCTGGACAGGTCGACCAACGTCGATGTGTCGACGTCGATGTTGTAAAACCCGGCCGCTATAGCCTCGCGCGCGAGCTGCTTGACGCCATTCACCTCTGTCACCGGATCCACAGCGAACTTCTTCGAGTTCACCTGGAAGTGATCGCCCTGAATGAAAACGGGTCCGCGAAACCCCTCGCGCATAGCGGCAGCGAGCATAACGGCGACGTATTCAGCTGGCCGCTGGTCTGTGTACGCAATCTCCGACCGGGCTATCTCGACGATCAGAGCGCCGACGTTCAGCTTGACAGCGGAGCGAAAGAGACCGCGCGCGGTATCGTACACCATTCCGCGAATGTTCATCGCGGGAACGGTGAAGCCGCCGGTCTTGCCTGCGCCGCGCGCCAAATAAAGATCGTGGATCGACGACGCCTGGACGCCAACGGCCTGTCCGATCTCCCAGATCAGCCAGCGCGCATCGTCCCGCTCGTCCGGTTCGCCGAACACCGCGGTGTAGACGAGCTTGTCCATCGCCGCGGACGCGATCGCGGATTCGTCGTGAACGGTCACTCGACCGTCCAGCACAGTTACTGATTTGTTGAATGGGTTTACGAACATGCACAAAAAATAACTGAAGACGACCGGCCGGGGAAACTGGTCCCTATCAGACCGTCCACCGCGAATCGGGCTTTGGCAATGAATCCCATTCCTTCCTCGCGTCTTCGGCGCCCGGCCGACCCAGCAAAGCATACGCAAATTGTTTTCCGAGCTCGACGCCTGGCTGGTTGAACGCGTCAATCCCATAAAGCTGCCCGGCATACGCCGTGGAAAGCTCCAACAGCATCATGAGCTGCCCCACGTGGCTCGCGTCTACCCGATCCAGATGGATGGTCATGTTGGGCCGGCCGCGCTTCGCCAGCGCCCCTGCCGTCGCCCGCTGTTCGATGTCGATGAGCTCGCCCAGCGAATGGCCGGCAAGGTAGCCGAGCTCCTTCACGTCCGGAAACGCGGCGGGAATTTTCACGTCAGTGGTACGCTCACGCACCGAAACAAACGTTACTGTCTTGTCGGCCGGTCCCTCCATGAATAGCTGAACCTGGGCGTGCTGATCGGTTGCCCCGAGCGCGGCGACTGGCGTTGACCCAACGGACGTCCCATCCGGACGCCTCTTTCCCAGACTCTCCGCCCACAGCTGGACGAACCAGCCGGCGAAGTCACGCAAGGGATCCGAGTACGGCATGAACACGGCAATGCTCTTTTTCAGCTGAGTATCGGCCAGCCATTGCAGCATTGCGTAGACGCCGGCGGGATTGGCAGCGAGTTCGGCAGTCTCGCACCGCTTCGCCATCTCGGCCGCGCCGGACAACAGTGCCTTCACATCGATTCCGATCAGCGCCGCGGGAAGCGTCCCCACCGGGGTCAGAACACTGAAGCGTCCGCCAATGTTAGGCGGAATGTCCAAAGCCGGAACTTTGATTCGCTCCGCAAGCGGGCGCAGCGCACCCTGCTTCGGATCGGTGACGAAGACGAAGTGCTGGCTGAGATCGAGCTGGTCGCGGACGAGACGTTCGTGGACGATGAGAAACTGCGCCATCGTCTCGGCGGTTCCTCCTGATTTCGATGTGACCACAAAAAGCGTCCGCGACAACTTGAGTCTATCGAGCAGCGCCGCGATCGTTTCCGGATCGACATTGTCCAGCACCTGCAGCCGTGGGTAGCCGCCGCGCCCCTTCTCATCGAGCATGTTCCAGCCGCTCGGCCTGAGCGCGGTACGCAAAGCAATCGGTCCGAGCGCGGATCCGCCGATTCCGAGAATCACGACGTCGTCGTACTTGCCGCGTGCTCCCGCGGCGAATCCCGTGACCTGGTTCAGCAGCTGCGTGTCAGCGGGCAGGTCTACAAATCCGACCGAGCCGCCATCACGCAGTGCGTCGAAGCCACCTTTGGCTCCGCCGAATTGTTTGCGCGCGCCATCCCAAACTTTCTGATCGATCCCGCCGGGCGAGATCATCATGTTCGAGTAATCGAGCCGGAGTGTCATTTCAGTTGATCTGTACGGTAAGACCGTCGAACGCAGGAGCAATGCCGGCCGGAAGCTCCGCCTCGAGCTCGGCGTGACCGGTGCGGTGAGTGAGATGCGTCAGCCACGTTTGCCCAGCCCCGACCTTCTTCGCGGCGGCGACTGCTTCGGACACGCTGAGGTGTGTCGGGTGAGAGGTTCGGAAAAGCGCGTTGAGAACCAGGACAGTCACGCCACGAAATGCTCTCACAGCTTCGTCGGGCAGCTCTTTCGCGTCCGTTATGTACCCGAGGTTTCCGATCCGGTAGCCATACACCGTCGCCGGCCCGTGAGGCACCGCGACCGGAATCACATCCACATCGCCAATGCGAACCGTCTGGCCGGCGACAAGAGGATGAGCACGACCCTCGGGCTTGCTGGTCCCTGGCAGGGCCTTGATGGAGTCGTCGAAGATGTACGCGAACCGTCTTGCCAGCCGCTCCATGGTCACGGGCGGGCCATACATGTCAATCGGCTGATCGTTCCGATCCGAGAGCGCACGAATATCGTCGATGCCATGCACATGATCCGCGTGATCGTGCGTGAAGAGAATCGCGTCGACACGGCTCACCCCCGCGGCTATCAGCTGGAGCCGGAGCTCGGGAGGCGTGTCGATAAGGATGTTCGTCCCCCCGTTGGTTTCTACCAGCGCGCCAACGCGGGTTCGCTTGTCCCGGGAATCAGTCGACCTGCATACCTCGCACGTACACCCAATCTGGGGAATGCCAAAGCTGGTTCCCGTCCCCAGAAAGGTGAGCTTCAGACGGTCTCCACCTTGAGCAGATTGGTGGTACCCGGCATGTCGAAGGGAACGCCGGCGGTAACGATGATCCGATCGCCCTTCGATGCGAGCTCTCGCTGTGTTACGACATCTTTCGTGCGCTCCATCATCTCGTCGTAATCGGCGCAGTGCGGAACGAGCTCGGGAACAACGCCCCATACGAGCGCGAGCTGCCGGAATGTGCGTGCTTCATCGGTGAGCGCCAGAATCGGAACCGCCGGGCGTTTCGACGCGACAACGCGCGCGGAGAATCCACTCTTCGTGAAGACGACTACCAGCGGGGCACCAAGCATATCCACCGCCGCCACGGTCGCCGCGGCGATCGCGACTTCGGTGGTGACCACCCCATCGCCCTGTTCCGCTCCGGAGAATGGGGTGACGGGAGGATGCGTTTCGATTTCCTTGATGATTCGAGTCATCGCCTCAACGGCGAGCCTTGGATATTTTCCAGCTGCCGTTTCCGCCGACAACATCACCGCATCGGTTCCGTCCATGATCGCGTTCGCGACGTCACTCGCTTCTGCGCGCGTCGGGCGGGGATGTTCGATCATCGACTCAAGCATCTGGGTGGCGGTGATGACCGGGCGGCCGTACTTGTTGGCGAGCCGGATGATCCGTTTCTGCGCCCCCGGGACCGCCTCGAATGGAAGCTCCACCCCGAGGTCACCGCGCGCGACCATGACGGCGTCGGATGCCCGAACGATCGCTTCGATGTTCTGGAGCGCAACGTCCTTCTCGATCTTCGCCACGACCAGCAGCCACTGCGGAATCTTCTGGCGCAGCGACTCGATGTCCTCCGCGCGCCTGACGAAGCTCAACGCGAGATAATCGACCTCCTGCTTGACCGCGAAAACGATGTCGGCTTCGTCCTTTTCGGTGATCGATGGTGCCGAGACCTGTACGCCTGGGAGATTCAGTCCCTTGTGGCTGTTGAGATCGCCGCCGTTGAGCACGCGCGCTTTCACGCGCGCGTTGCCGACCTCCAGCGCGACCAGCTCGATCAATCCGTCATTGATGAGTATTCTGTCGCCCACGCGCACGTCGTTAGCCAGCTGGTCGTAGGTGACAGGAATCTCACCCTTCTTCTCCTCTCCCTCGTGCGCGAGGACGAGATCCTCGCCGACGGCGAGCTTGAGCGTCTTCGGAAGATCCCCGATTCGTATTCGGGGTCCCTGAAGATCTCCAAGTATGGCGATCGGCTTGTTGGCTTCCTGCGCCAGCTGCCGAACCAGACTGATCGTCGCCGCGTGTTGTTCGTGCGTGCCGTGCGAGAAGTTCACGCGGGCGACGTTCATCCCGGCATCGATCAGACCTCGAATGGCGTCAGCGCTTGAAGTTGAAGGACCAAGTGTGCAGACGATCTTGGTGCGTGGTGTATAGATGCCGGTCACTTCCCGCCGGGTGCGAGTGAGCCAATCTTTGCTTCGAGTCCAGCAAGCAATTCGTCGAACGATTTCTGGAAGCTTGCGATTCCCTCTACCAACAGCTTGTCGGTAACTTCGCGCATCGAGATTCCTACTGCCTCGATTTCCTTGAGCAGCGCTTCAGCGCCGGACACTTTCTTGTCGACGGTCCTCATCACCATTCCGTGATCCTTGAATGCGTCGATCGTTGCGGGTGGCATCGTGTCGACCGTGTCCGGCCCAATCAGCTCCTCGACATACATCACATCCCGATAAGCGGGGTTCTTCGTGCTCGTGCTCGCCCATAAAGGGCGTTGCACGCGAGCGCCCTGCTTCGACAGCGCTTCCCACCGCGGCCCCGAGAACTTCTGGGTGAAGAGACGGTAGGCCAGCTTCGCATTGGAGATGGCGGCGCGGCCCTTTAGCATCTGCAGCCTCTCCTTCTCCAGCTGCGACGCCTTTGCAATCAGCGCGTCCAGGCGCTTATCGATCTCACTGTCCACTCTGCTGACGAAGAAGCTCGCGACCGACGCGAGGCCGTCGATCGGCTTCCGCGCGTTGATCCGATCCTCGAGGCCCGCCAGATACGCCTCGATGACTCGCTCGTGCGCTTCGATCGCAAACAGCAGCGTGATGTTGACGTTGATTCCCTCGGCGATCAGGCGCCTCACGGCTATCGCGCCCTCGGGAGTTCCAGGGACCTTGACCATCACGTTCGGTCTGTCGACCGCCTTCCAGAGTCTGCGGGCTTCCTCTACGGTAGCGTCAGCGCTGTTCGAAACGCCGGGAGATACTTCGATTGAGACATAACCGTCCGCGCCGCGCGTCGAGCTGTAAACTCCCGCGAAAATGTCGCAGGCATCGCGCACGTCAGTAGTCTCTACGAGCTCGAACAGCTGCATCGCAGCGAGGCCGTGCTCGGCGGCGAGAAGTTGTTCGTCATACGCGTCGCTCGAGGCGAGTGCCTTCTGGAAAATCGTTGGATTGGAGGTCATTCCAGTCAACGCGTCGTCGCGGACGCGTCTATCGAGCTCGCCATCCGTCAACATCCGGCGGTCGATGCTGTCGAGCCAGATGGACTGGCCGATGTCATGCAGCTCTTGGAGTCGATTCTTTGCCATAACTATCCCCCCTCTCCAATTCTAACTATCCACGCTCCGTCGCGCTCCTCTTGCGCGGCGACAAAATTGCTTGGTGACTGTTCGTGTCGCAACGCCGGATCTTCCTGCTCTCGCCCGCCAGCTGCGGCGGTAAGCGCGCGGCACTCCTGTTCAACGAAAGCGCTGAGTTCGACATCGCCAGACGGGTTCGCGAGCAGCCCGGGGCGCCTCTGGGGGCCGTTTTCAGCTTTGTTAGCGGGCTCTACTTCAGAGGAAAACTTACGTATGCGCGCGCGTTCGAGAACCCGCCCCCTCGGCGCGCGCCGGGCATTCAGATCATAACCCCGACCGACGGTTTGTACTCTCCGCGCTCACTGGTAACCCTGAAAGACCTGGAGCGCTTCGCGTCGGTTCCAATCGAGGCGGACGAGTCGAGGTACCGGTCTCCGCTCGAGCGTGACGCCGAAAAGATTGCCAACAGGATCGGACCCAAGTGTGAGGTCGTATTGCTCGGCAGCGTGGCTACGGGAAAATACGTAGATGTGCTGCTGCCGATTTTCGGAGACAGGTTGGTATTCCCCAGGGAGTTCATCGGTCACGGCGACATGGCGCGCGGCGGAATGCTGCTCAAGCACGCGGCGGCGGGAAGCGAGCTTACTTACATCCCGGTGTCTGATCCCTTGCGGCTCGCGGGCAGATCGCCTGGCGCTGATTCTCGGCGGTAACTGCATCTGGTGCAAGTCGCAGTAAACTGGACTCGAATCGCCGTTCTCAGCGTCCGACCCGCCAATCGGTAGACAGCTCGGTGCTCCCCCACGCAAACTTGAGAATCCCGTGCGGGAAAGTCGGTGACGGCGGAGCTTCAACTGCTGGTACGAGCCAGAAAGTGAGACTCTCGAGGGGCTCCGCGAGCGTGCGTGATCGTAGATCGATGCGCGCGAAATCCTGCTTCGGATCGTAGTCTGTCCCCCACTGCAGCACCTCTTTGCTGACGACCAGTTTCCAACCACTTCTGGTCGGCAATGCGAACAAGCTGTAGATGCCGCGCGGGATGAATGTGGTTCCGATCGTCATATCGACTTCAGCGGTGAGCTGCGTTGCCATGTTGGCGCCGGCTCTCCACACGGTGTCCCACGGCATCACACCGGCGAGGCCGACGACGTTGCGGCCGCGCGCGTGGGGCTGGCCGTAGTCGATAGCGATCCTTGCCGGTCCGGCGAGATTCAACCCTCCAAACCATCCGCCCTCGCCCCAGCGGCTGTCGATCAGGACAGTAACCGACGCGCGCGTACTGGCGGTGGCTCTTGGAATCCGGGGGGCCTGGGCGGGCTGAGCCGCCACAGGTTGGGTCGCTTGACCGGGCTGGGATTGCGCGCCCAAATCGGCGGTGAAGACGAGCGTGGCGAAAGTTACGAGCCTCACTAACACTAGAATTCCCTCTTCCGCATCTCCTTGAAAAAACGCTCGTGCTCCTGACGCTCCTTCAGAGTCGCTTCGTCGGTCGGGAGATCGGCGAGATTCTTGTCGTACTTCTTTCCAAATCCTTTCTTGCCGCTCGACTTGGCCGCTTTGGCTGCGTTCTTCTTGGCGAGGGCGGCGATTTTCTTGTCGTCCATTGATTGGCTCTCGTGGGGAGTGACTAAAAGGGAGCAACCGACGCACTGGAACGCAAGACTTATCCCCCAGCAAACGGAATTGGACCAGCCCGGGACTGCGCCGGCGTGGCCCCGTCGAGCACCTCTCTGACCTTATGGGCGAGCAAGTCCGGCGTAAACGGCTTCTGCAGAAACGCCGTCTGGCCGTCAATGACGCCCCTTCGCATCACTTCGTCGTCTGTATAACCCGACATGAAGAGCACCCGGATATCGGGGCGCGCCTCGAGGACTTTCTCTACCAACTGACTGCCGTTCATCTCGGGCATCACAACGTCCGTCGCGATGAGATGAATCGGCCCCTGATGGTTCGCGACAATCCGCATCGCCTCTCTGCCCGTTCGGGCGAGCAAAACCTTGTACCCGAGCGCCACCAACACGCGCGAGCCGAGCGCGCGAAGCGAATCGTCATCTTCCGCGACGAGAATCGTCTCGGAGCCGCGCGGAGCCACCGCACGATACTCGGCGGTGGTCATCATGAGATCCACGACCTTCGTCATGCACGGGAAATAGACCTTGAAGGTGGTGCCGTGGCCCAGCTCGGAATAGACGTAGATGTCGCCCCCCGATTGCTTGACGATCCCGTGAACCGTCGCAAGGCCCAATCCGGTTCCCTTGCCTACTTCCTTGGTGGTGTAGAACGGCTCGAAGAGGCGCTGTTGAACCTCCTTCGTCATTCCACTGCCCGTGTCCGTAACGGCAACCATTACGTATCGTCCTGGGGCGGCTCCCAAATGTCGATCGCCATGCTCATGGGAAAGATTGGCGTTGGCCGTCGTGATCGTGAGCGCGCCACCACCTGGCATCGCGTCGCGCGAGTTGACAGCAAGATTGATCAACACCTGCTCCAGCTGCCCCGCGTCCGCGTTGATCAACGCGAGATCGGAATCGAGATTCGTTGTAAGCGAGATGTCTTCGCCAATGAGTCGGCGGAGCATTCTCTCTACGTCGACCACGACTGCGTTGACGTTCACTGGACGTAACTGTAGAACCTGTTTCCGGCTGAACGCCAGGAGCTGCCGGGTCAGACCCGCCGCTCTCTCTGCGGCATCGCTGATTTCCTGGATATCTCCCCTCACCGCCGGGTCGGTGGCTTTGTCGGCAAGAAGGAGTGAGCTGTAGCTCATGATCACGGTGAGCAGGTTGTTGAAATCGTGGGCTACGCCGCCCGCCAGCTGACCCACCGCTTCCATCTTTTGCGCCTGCGCGAGCTGATCCTCGAGCTCACGCTGGCGGGTCAGATCCCGAACAGTATGGACGAGAATCCCGGGCGCGAATGCGGCGGAGCGTACATCGAGCAATCTCCCGTTACCATCCGGAGCGGGAGAGGCTAGCAGAGCCTTTCGATGCGCTATGGTCGACGCCCCCGATATATCCCCGAACGAACCCTCCGGAAGGACGTCGCTCATGTTGAGCAATCGCAGCTTCTCGAGCACTCTGCCGCTCAGCGTGCAAGCGGCTGGGTTTGCGTCGATGATCGCGCCCGAATCGTCTGCGATGAAGAGTGCATCACTCGCGTGATCGAAGATCAGGCGGAGACGGCCCTGACTCTCGTGCATTGCGAGCTCCGCGCGCCGGCGCTGCCAGCGCTCGCCTGCCCGCTCGATCGTCTCGACGAGGTGGTCGGGTCTGACAGGCTTGACCAGGTAGTCGTTGCTGTTCTCGCGAAGCGCGCGCACAGCGCTGTCGACGGATGCATTGCCCGTGAA
>JAXDME010000062.1:0-5619 GCA_034666285.1 Gemmatimonadaceae bacterium
CCGCTTCCCGCTTCCCGCTTCCCGCTTCACCGAATAACCTTCCAGGACACAATGTTCATCCACGCCGTGTATTTCTGGCTCCGCCCGGATTTGAAGGCCGCCGATCGCGAGAAGTTCGCCACGGGCCTGCGGTCCCTGCGCTCGATCGACGGTGTCAAGTACGGCTACATCGGCGTGCCCGCACCAACCGATCGTCCCGTCATCGAGCGCGGCTACTCCAGTTCGCTCGTACTCCTCTTTCCCGATCAGGCGGCGCACGACGCCTATCAGGTGCACCCCGTGCACGATCGGTTTCGAGAAGAGTGTGGCGCATTCTGGACCACGGTGCGCATCTTCGACTCAGTCACCCAGGACAACCCGTCCACAACCAGATAGGCGCACAACAGTTATGACTCGCTCCGCCCTTACTCGCGTCTCCTGCGCAGCAGCCTTGCTGCTCGCTTCCACCCTCAGTGCGCAAACCAGGTCCAATGTCGCTTCCGAAGTGCAGGCGACATATCCCGGATCCGAGACGCTCTATCTCGACCTGCACCGCCACCCCGAGCTCTCGTTTCACGAGACCGAGACCGCCGCCAAACTCGCGAACGAGCTCCGCCAGCTCGGCTATGAGGTCACCACTGGAGTCGGTCGCCTCGGAGTCGTCGGCGTTCTGAAGAACGGGGCGGGACCAACAGTCCTGCTTCGAACGGAGCTCGACGCGCTGCCGGTGACGGAGAACACCGGACTACCGTTCGCCAGCACCGTTCGCACCAAGGACGACGCCGGCAACGAGGTTGGAGTAATGCATGCCTGCGGTCACGACGCGCACATGGCGGCATGGGTCGGCACCGCGCGCATCATGGCCACCAACCGTGCGGCATGGCGCGGAACGCTGGTGATGATCGGACAGCCCGCTGAAGAAATAGTCTCCGGCGCCAAAGCCATGATCGCAGATGGTTTGCTCACGCGATTCCCACACCCAGACTTCGCGCTGGCCGTGCACGACGACGCTCGCCTACCCTCGGGCATCGTCGGCTACCACGCTGGACCGCTACTCTCCAACGCCGACGCGCTGACTATCACCATCTTTGGCCGCGGCGGACATGGAGCGCGTCCGGATGCCACGATCGATCCCATCGTCATCGCCGCGCGCACGGTGCTCGCGCTTCAGACGATCGTGTCGCGCGAGATATCGCCGTTCGACCCAGCAGTCATCACGGTCGGCGCGATCCACGGCGGAACGAAGAACAACATCATTCCCGACGACGTAAAGCTCCTTCTCACGGTGCGCTCGTTCACGACGCCCGTGCGCCAGCATCTCCTGAGCAGCATCCAGCGAATTGTGAACGCCGAGGCCGCTGCGGCTGGTGCCCCTCGCGCGCCGCTGATCGAGTATGGACCGCCAGCCACAGCGCTCGTCAACGATTCGGCGCTCACTCGTCGCGTGGCTGCGGCGCTGGTGCGCGACCTCGGTCCGTCACGGGCCAAGGACACGCCCCAGGAAATGGTCAGCGAAGATTTCTCCGAGTTTCAGCTCGCCGGCATCCCTACGCTCATGCTCCGCGTGGGGGCCGTCGAGCCGGCTAAGTTCGACGCCGCAATGAAATCCGGCACTCCGCTTCCATCACTTCATTCATCGCAGTTCTGGCCCGACCGCGAGCCGACGATCAAGACTGCGATGACGGCCGAGGTCATTGCCCTGCGTGAGCTCATGCCGTCGCAGCGAGCTCGTTAGACTCCGCCGTAGTCGGATCAATGATCATCGCCACCTCGAGCACGCGATCGGCGGGGAATCCGCCGAGTCTGGCGTGCTCACGAATGATCTCGGCGTTCGGAGCGATGTAGACGCAGGTGATCTTGTCCTCCGTCACGTAGCTCTGCACCCACTGAATGCTGGGGCCGAGCTGCTTGAGTACGGAGCAGGATTTCTGCGCGATTCCCTTCATGTCCGCAGCGGAAATCGCGGCCGCGTTCGGGATCTCGCGCTCGATGATGTACTTCGGCATTTCAGTCCTCCGGTTGAGTGTTGGGTTTGACTAGTGGGTCATCGCGGTAGCATTTGTCGCGTTCTCGCACGTCACTCTCGGGTTCCAGCTCGCAAACATTCCGCTCGGGTTCTCCTTCCACACCCATGCGTGCAGTCCCCACAGCTTGAACGTGTCGTTCTGCTTGAACTCCTGGCCGAACAGCACTGGGGGCGCTGATTCACGGCTGTGGAAGATGTACGGGATGATGTACTCTACAGCGAGCAGGCGCAGCCGTCCATTCTTTTCCGGCTCATAGAGCAGGAGCTCCGGCTTGTCGACGCTCACGGTCCCGTCGATCAGATCGGTGTTGCCGTAATGGAAGCCCATTCCGCCGGCGCCGTTCGCATCCGTCATGCAACCAGTGATCTGCGCCTTCCACCCGGCCGCAGTCGCGTTGTCGAACTGCTGGAAAGCCGCGGTCACCTGGCGCAGAGTCGCCAGATCCTTGTTCACGCTTGCCCCGAATGACGCGTTCGCAGCCGGTGAGCTGAAGTGGGCGGCAGATTCGGTGGGGGTCCGCCCGCCGGTGCATCCGCCCAGAATTGCGACTCCGGCAAGCAGCTGTACTGTTCGTCTCATTGTGGCCTCGTGTGATGGAAGTGATCTTCTAACCACGCGCAAGATGAGAGGGGGCGGTTAACTGCCCCTTGCCCCCGGAGTTAGCCACGAATTAGCTGGCAGACCAAGACGATGATTACTGTCCAACTCCTCGGCGGCGCCTACCTCCGTTCCGGAGATGCACTTCTCACAGGTCCACCGGCCCAGCGGCACCGCATCGCACTGCTGACGCTCATCGTTGCGTCCTGGCCTCAGCCGCTCTCGCGCGACCGCGCGATGGTTCTCCTTTGGCCGGAGCGGGATACCACGAACGCCCGCAGACTCCTCAACCTCGCCGTCCACGTTCTGCGAGCCGCCCTCGGCGAAGACGCCATCGCGTCTACCGGCGACGGTCTGCTCTTGAATCCATCGCGCCTGACTTGCGATCTGCACGAGCTGCGCAGCGCGATCGCGGCAAATGCACCGGAGCGCATCGCGCAGCTCTACACCGGTTCGCTGCTCGATGGATTTCATCTCGACGATTCCAGCGACTTCGGCTACTGGCTCGACGAGCGTCGGAGCGAGCTCTCACACGCGTACATCGACGCACTGCGCGCGGTAGCCGAGCGGCAAAAGCAATCGGGAGATGTGCACGGGAGAGTTAGCACCTGCCGGCGGATGGTAGCCGCAGATCCGCATTCAAGCGTGTATGCGCAGGCGTTGATGCGAGCGCTCGATGACGCGGGGGATCGGGCCGGCGCTGTACAGCACGCGAGCGACTACGCCCAGCGTCTGCGGTCGGAGCTGGATCTCGATCCCGACCCTGAAGTGGCCGCGTTAGCGAAGCAGCTGCGCTCGGCGCCAGCGAAGCGTCCGCCCGCACAGAGCGCGGCGGTCACTACCCAAACATCCTCGGTAGCCGTGCTGCCTTTTCTCAATCTCAGTGCCGACGCCGAGAACGAGTACTTCGCTGACGGCATCACCGAGGACGTCATCGCGCACTTGTCGAAGATCCGCGCGCTCAAGGTGATCTCCCGCACGTCGGTGATGCCGTTCAAGAAGCGGCAGCAGAGTCTCAAGGAGATCGGCGCCGCATTAGGCGCCGTGACTCTGCTCGACGGTAGCATTCGGCGTGTAGGAGATCGCGTCCGCATCGTCGCGAAGCTGATCGACGTAGCCACCGATCAGCATCTGTGGGCCGAGACATACGACAGGGACGTGACCGACATATTCTCGATCCAGACGGACGTCGCGCTTCATATCGCCGCCGCGCTGAGGGCGGAGCTCTCGCCGGATGAACGCAGTCGCGTAAGGAAGGAGCCCACGAAAGATCTGCAGGCGTATCAGCTTTACCTTCACGGACGGCAGTGGTTCCTCAAATACACTCCCGAAGCGTACGCTCACGCCATCGACTACTTCGATCGCGCCATTGCCCGCGATCCGTCGTTCGCGCTCGCACACGCGAATCTGGCGATGACCTACACCGAATTGGCAGAGATGGGAATGATGGCCCCTGATGTCGCGTATCAACGCGCGATGGAAGCGTCGGCCAATGCGGTGAGGCTCGACCCGGAGCTGGGCGACGCGCACTGCACCATGGGCTACCTGAAAGGCGTTCGCGAGTTCGACTGGGCGGGCGCCGAGCGAGAGTTCAAACGCGCATTGGAGCTGAGCCCGAGCGTTTCCGATGCGTACGATTACTACGGGCGCCTGTGCGCTGGGCTCGGCCGGTACGACGAAGCGATTGCGCTGCAGCGTCGCGCGCAGGAGCTGGATCCACTCGCTCACCGGATGGATGGAGTGACGACGCTATTGCGCGCCGGACGCTACGACGAAGCGGTCGCGCTGGGCGAGGATGCCGCGGAGCTCGATCGCGGCTACGATCGCGCGCGTGCCACGCTCGGCTGGGCCTATTTTCTCAGTGGAAAGAAGCGTGAAGGTCTGGCGGAGCTGGAGAGCGCGGTCTCGGTTTCGAACAGGAACGCAATGTGGCTGGGCCAGCTCGGTCAGGCTTATGCCATGGCCGGCAAAGCTGATGAAGCGAGGGAAATCATTCGAGAGATGGAGGAACGGGCGAAGACGGGATTCGTCTCGCCGTATCATTTCGCGTACGTCTACACCGGCCTCGGCGACTACGACCGCGCGTTGGACATGCTCGAGCGCGCGGTGGCAGAGCGTACCGGGCCGGTGTACAGCATCAAGGGATCGTTTCTGTTGAAGCCACTTCAGGCGCATCCACGATTCCGCGCGTTGCTCCGGCAGATGAACCTGGAGTAACGCGCGACTGTCGGACCGAGAAACTCGTGCTCTATCGTTCCGGCCCGAGCCCCTGCTTGGTGGTGATCACGATGACGCCGTTGACACCTCGCGGACCGTAGAGCGCCAATTCCTCCGGGTATTTCAGCACCCTGATCTGCGCGATGTCTTCCGGCTTGAACCAATCGATGCCGGTGCTGGGCGAGATCGTCATCGGGTTCCCGTCGATGAGGTAGAGCGGCTCGCCGTCACCAACCAACCCGCTGTGAATCCTGACCACAAAGGCCGAGTGACCCGTCGGAACAAGGTCGACACCCGGGAAATGGCGCGGCGTTCTTCCGTCCACACGTTGCTGGGTCTGGGCAACCGGCTCGACGAGCGGTTGGGGCGCCGAAGACGGAGCTTTGTAGCATGCGACCGCCGAGGCGAGCATTGCTACATGAAAAAACGAAACGCGGCGTGGTGAGACTGACATAGTGCCTCGGGTGCTGGGGTGAGAGTTGGTGGTTCCCTTCACCCTTTTGAAACGAGATCGCGCGTCGAACCGGCTCATTTTGCTTGCCGGGCGTGGGTCCAACGCGTATGGTGGGAGCCAATCCCTTTATCGCGGAGGAAGGGATGGCACCTGCTCCGTCTGATGTCACAGGCCTCTTGCAACGCTGGAGCGCCGGGGACGAGAGCGCCCGCGATCGACTCATCCCTCTCGTGTACGACCGGCTGCGCGAGCTCGCGCATCGGCGTCTGGGATTATCGCCTGTCGAGAATTCGCTCAACACGACAGAGCTGGTCCACGAGGCGTACATGCGACTGGTCGACGCTC
>JAXDME010000063.1:0-9342 GCA_034666285.1 Gemmatimonadaceae bacterium
ATATGAAAGCTTCGAGCTTCAGCGTAGTTGCCTAACAGCTCCCTGCTTCAGTTTTATGGGTATTAGGGAAACGCCCCGATCTCGACGCCGCTATCTCGACGCCGCGATACCAAGCTGTACCTTTTAAACGTATGACGCAGGTGATCTTCCTCTACGGCCGCCCGGGCGTCGGCAAGCTCACGGTGGGTGAGATGCTCTCCGCCGAGACGGGTTACCGCCTGCTGCACAACCACGCGGTGGTCGATCTCGTGACGTCGCTTTTCTCTTTCGGGTCGCCGCCGTTTATCGCGCTACGCGAGAGGATCTGGATCCAGGCAATCGATGCTGCTCTCTGGGCGAAGTCGTCGGGAGTGATCATGACGTTCGCGCCTGAGGCGACTGTTACCGATGAATTCATTCCGAAGTTGAAGTCACGGGTAACCGAGAAGAAGGGATCCATCCACTTCATCGAGCTACGCTGCTCAGACGAGGCGCTCGAGACGCGCATTACCGCCGACTCGCGCGAGCGATACGGCAAGCTGCGCGACGTCTACAAGTACCGAAAGCTCGATGCCCAAGGGGCATTCGATCGACCGAAAATGCCCGAGCCTGATCTGATAGTAGATACGACGGAGCAGAAACCGCTCGAGGCTGCGCGTACCATCGTCAAGCACCTTCGATCCCGAGCGCCTACGCGGTGAGGCGTGTGTCTCTGCGCGAGCCGGTAAATGGCCTGACGCACCTGGTTGGTGCGGTGTTGTCCGTCGTTGGCGTCGTCATCCTGCTCGCGATTGCGGTCGAGAACAGAAGCATTCGACAGATCGTGGGCTTCTCCATCTTCGGCGCCAGTCTGATTTCGATGTACTGCACAAGCGCGTTTTACCACTCGCTCAAAGTCTCCGAGAAAGCGGTCGCGCACTGGAGACGCGTCGATCACATGATGATCTACATCTTCATCGCCGGTTCGTACACGCCGATCTGTCTGGTGCTGTTGCGCGGCCCGCTCGGTCTCTGGATGCTTGTCTCGGTGTGGGCGCTCGCGGCGCTTGGAGCGTTTCAGACCATTGTCTGGATGCACGCGCCGCAGTGGCTGTCGACCGTGCTGTACATCGGCATGGGGTGGATTGCGGTGTTCATCATTCGACCACTTCTGAACGCCGCTCCCGCCGGATTTTTCCTGTGGCTGCTCGCGGGCGGAGTGATCTACACGGTTGGCGCGGTGGGTCACGCCACGAAATGGCCACGCGCAAGAGCGGGCGGCACGCCTCGACTTTTTGGCTCGCACGAGATCTGGCACTTGTGTGTAATGGGCGGGAGCTTTGCGCACTACTGGGCGATGCTCGCCTATGTGTCTCGATCGGTATAACTCGAGTCAGGTTCCAACTGAACTGAACACGGTAGGAGGTGCCAGAGATGCGTAGGTGTCTGTTGCCAGGCCCCTACGTCCAGACTTGCCTCCGTGGCATTACTGAAACCTGCTTCCGCCATCACGCCAATAGTAAAGTCTGGACGTGGTCACCCGGTGCCAGGCACCTACGCACCTCTGGCACCTCCTACCGTGTTCAGTTCAGTTGGAACCTGCAGCACCAAGCGCCCTTACCCGGGTGTCGTGCATGTTCCGAGCAAACTCCGGATCCCGCAGATAGGCGACCGGGTACCCGTTCGCCGAAGTAAAGCACCGCTTCGCAAACGGCAGCATTGCATCGACGTCGTCCAGAAATCCGTATACCGCCGCCGAAGTGCACGCAAACTGTACCGCCTCGGCGCTGTTCGGGTACATCGTGATGTTCGGTCCCACTCCAGCGAGCTTGAGCATCGATAACGCCGCGGGCCTGTCGCCGCGGAGCGCGGCGAGCCACGCGAGCACCTCGTACTGCAGGCGCCTGATGTAGGCCGACTGGCTCGGGTCGTCAGCCATCCGCTTTTCCAGGACCCACGCGGAGTCTGCCACGGCCTTCGCCCGCGCGTGATCCCCGCGAGACATGAGCAGCTCGGCCTTCTCGCTGTAAAACGATACGCTGTCGACTGCGGAAACTGGCGCGAACGACGCCAATGATCCATTTGCAAGCTCGTGCTGGAGCACCGCCCCGCCATTGCGAAAAAATTCCCCATCCTGCGCACCGAGCCTTCCTCCGCGGGCTCGCAGCTCTCTCACGCTACGCGCAACCGTCGCAGTGTCGCCGAGCCTTTCGGCGAGCGTCAAAGCATCGAAAATCGGTCCGACCGCGGCAGGATCGAGCGCTCGCTCCCGCGCCAGGAGCGCTGCGGCGTCCCTGTACCTTCGGAGCACCAACGCGGTCTTGAAACTCGTTGAGAGCACTGACTTCGACGCAGGCGCCAGGGGAACCACGCGTTCGACAGATTCCCACGCGCCGGCAGAATCACCAACGAACGCCAGAATGCGCTGCTCGTACGCCAGCAAGTCAACACTCGATGGATTGTCTCGGACCGCGCGCTTCACGATCGCGAGCGCCTCGGACGGGCGGTCGAATCCGTGGTACGCCAGAGTGGAGATCGCGCTCACCTGCGTCGGATCCAGAGCGAGCGCGCGGCGCGCGAGAATGGATGCCGAGTCGAGAAGCTTTTTTCCGCCGGCGTACTGGGACATCCTCGCCAATGTGATTGCCGCCCCTCCGAGCGCGTCCGAATAGATCGGATCCCGCCGGTACGCGTACTCGAATTGGCGCAGCGCCTTCCCGTACTCGGAATACGACGCGGCCGTATTCTCCTCCAGGATGCGCCTGCCGCGCACGACGGCCGCGAAAGCGCCTGTATCACTTGTCTCGCGCATCGCCAGCTTCGTGCGTTCGCGACTGCCGAGGACAACGTCCAGTGCCTCGGCAACTTTTGTCGCGACGCTCGCCTGGATCGTGAACGGATCCGCCGGTGAGACAATCTCCGGCTCGCCCGCCCACGTCGTTGTGCCGTCGGATACACGGACAAGTGCCGGACTCACTCGTACTCGCGCACGCCCGTCCGGTCCCTGCGCCCAGCGCACCGCTGCTCGCAACACGAATTCGGCGCCCAATGCTTTCCCCGCCTGCTGCGGGGTCGTTGCCGCCGTGGCAGTGAGTGATATGACGCTTTTGCGATCGATCACGCGCAGACCGCCGAGCCGGGCAAGCTTGCCAGTGACAGCATCTCCCAACCCATCGGCGAAGCTGGGATCGGCGCCCGGGCCTTCGGTTTCGAACGGAAGCACCGCGATGAGCGGCGGCCCCACGCCGGACCCAGTGCGCGAGCGCCATACTGATCCGCCGGCCACCAGGAGAGCGATGACGATCGTTGCCGCAATCGCTCCCCACCCGCGATTAGTCGGCAACGGGAGAACCGGAAATCGCGATCCGGTAGCTGATTCGTTCAGCGCCGCGAGTAGCTCTGTCCCGTTGGCGGGTCGCAGCAAACGGTTCTTTGAGAGGCAGCGCATGACGAGAGCGGCGACTGACCGGGGAAGTCCGCGGTTCGCCGCCAGCGGCCGCGGAGTGTCGGACATCTGTGCCGCCAGCAAATCCTGCGGCGAAGTCCTGTCCGCAAAAGGATGCTTGCCCGAGATCACTTCATAGGCGACAGCACCCCAGGCGTAAATATCCGCTCGCTGATCCGTGGTTGGATCCCCAGCTGCCTGTTCCGGCGCCATGTACATCGGTGTTCCCATCGAAGCGCCAGTAACGGTGAGCATGCCCTTACGCGGAGGCGCCATCGCGGCCTGGAGCGCCTTGGCGATTCCGAAATCGGTGACGACCGCCGTGCCTTCGCTGAGCAGAATGTTTTCGGGCTTGATGTCGCGGTGAACGATGCCCTGCCTGTGCGCATAAGCGAGCGCAGACGCGACGTCGCGAAGAATGGACAGGGCCTCGTCGATCGGAATGCGGCCGCCTTTGAGGATACGGGTGCGGAGCGATTCACCGCGCACGAACGGCATCGTGTAATAGGGAAGTCCATCGTCCATTTGGCCCGCGCTTAACACGGGCACGATGTGGGGCTCCTGAAGCGCGGCGACGAGCTTTATCTCGCGTGTGAACCGCTCCGCGGAGACCCAGTACGTTAGCTCGGGCGAAAAAACCTTTACGACGACGTCACGGCCAAGCGAGTCGTCCCGCGCGACGACCACCCGAGCCATTCCACCGCCCTGAAGCTCCCGGTCAACCGTGTAATTGCTGCCGAGCGAACGTTGGAGCTGATCGAGAAAATCGGTCAAAGTATCCTTGGCGGGGGCTTCTACGGGGGCGCTCTAATGTAGAGATGCCCTGCTTCGCCGGCCAATAACGTCTTAGCCGGCGCAGCGCGATTCCTGTCATCTTGACGCAATGTTTTTGGCCGCCAAAACACCCGCAAAACCCGCCTCACAGGCACCCTGATTGCTTTACTAAGCCCCGGACTTTATTCGGGAGTAGGGAAATGCGGAGCATTCAAAGAGCACTCGGAATTCTCACCATGAGCGGGGCACTGCTCACGGTCGGCGCTTGCGGTAGCCTGGGCAACGTACTCGGCAGCGTAATGGGCAACGGCAGCCAGCAAGGTCAGGTGGCGCAGGTCAATGGCATCGTTCGCGGGGTCGATGCGCGCAACCAGCAGATCAGCATCCAGGACAATTCGAACGGCCAGACCTACTGGGTGCAGTACGACAACCGGACACAGGTCGTCTACCGCAACCAGGCGTATCCGGCCAGCTCGATCCGTCAGGGCGACAACGTGACGGCCAGGATCCAGGCGGTTGCCAGCAACAGTTACTACACGGACTACGTGCAGATCAACTAGCGCGGCATACAGATTACTTCGCCTGATTAGAACGGGACGAGCAAAACGCTGTCCCGTTCTTTTTCGAGAATACCGAAGCAGGGAGCTCTGGGCTTTGCAGCTGAAGCCCAGAGCTTTCTTACTCGCGTATAGATGCGCGCCGCTCTGAGCTTGAGTCCCCCTCGAGATCTTAAGAAGCCCGTTCGTCCCCGACCTCACAATTCCGTACGCGGACGGAGAAGCTCCGAGCTCCAGCTGCAAAGCCGACAGCTCCCTGCTTCAGTACTGTAGACGCCCGGTCGCGCGTCGATCCATACGCCGCGCCATACGCCGCGCACCCAACTCTGGACTTTTCCCGCCCCCGATCCTATCCTTGTCGCGTGAGCTCTCTCTTTAGCGCCAGCTACTATTACGGCTTCTTCGGTTACAACCGATGGGGGCCCCGGTCGCGCGCGCAGTAAAGTAGAGAAGAAGCGCAAGAAGACTCGGGCCTCCGCCAATCGCGGGGGCCTTTTGTTTTCAGGGCCTCCTCGCAGCGAGACCCAGGTCGCTAACACTCAGTCGGAATAGTCATGGTGAAATCCGGGATGTCAAAGACGAACGTCAGGAAGTCGAGCGCTTCCGCGGAGCTACAAGCGCGGGACCTTACGATGCGCGTGGCGTTTCAGGGCGATCGAGGCGCGTACGCTGAAAGCGCTATCGCCCAGATATGGCGACATCGCGTCGAACAGATTCCGGTCCCTACGTTCACCGGTGCGGTGCGCGCCGTACAGGAAGGTGACGCCGACGCCTGCGTCATTCCGATCGAGAACTCCATCGTCGGACGTGTCGACGCAGGTTGGCACGCCCTCGCCGGTTACCCCGACATGCGAACCGTCGGCGAGGCGCTGGTTCCAGTGCGCCATTGCCTGCTCGCTCCCAAAGGCGCGACGCTCGAGGGATTGACGTCTGCGATCAGCCATCCGGTCGCGCTCGCCCAGTGCAGTCGGTTCTTCGAGACGCACCCGTGGATAAAGCAAAGCAAGTACTTCGACACCGGCGGCGCGGCGCGCGAGGTCGCGGAAAGGGGTGAGCTTTCGCGGGCGGCGATCGCCAGCCGCGCCGCCGCGGAGCGTTACGGTCTCGTTGTTCTCGAGGAAGGAATCCAGGATCAGCGCGACAACTACACGAAGTTCGTCGCCGTCGTATCCGAGCGGTCGGGCCTGTGGCGACGCACCCACGCGATTCGTGGAGCAACTTCTGTCGAAGAAGATAATCCGCAGCAAATTGCGGACGCGACACGCGAGCTCCTGCAGCACATCGTCGAACGGAACTGCCTCGAGGTCGACGAGATCGTGAGCGTGATCTTCACCGTGACGCAGGATATCCGCTCAGTATTCCCTGCCCTCGCCGCCCGCGAAATGGGCTGGGTAGGCGTCCCGCTCCTATGCGCCAGCGAGATTCCGGTCGAAGGAGCTATGCCGCGCTGTCTCAGAACGCTGCTCCAGGTAGAGCTGCGCGCACCGCGGCGACTCGAGACGCACGTCTACCTGAGAGAGGCTGTTGCGCTAAGACCAGATCTGCATGATTCGGCGTCGGCGACTCGACGCTGACTGGCATCCACAGAACTGAAGCAGGGAGCTCAAGGCTTTTCAGCCAAAGATCGGAGCTTTCATACTGCCCTTCGAGATGCGCGGTGTTCTGGTATCGCGCGCCTGGTCGAGATCTAGAGAGGTCCGTCACAACTTAACTTCGGACCCTCTACACCGACGGAAAAGCTCTGAGCTTCAGCTGCAAAGCTCAGAGCTCCGTGCTTCAGTATTCGAGACGCCGGATCGCTCCACTATCCCGACGCCGAGCTAAATAGTGCGCAGCGCCTCAAGAGATTTTTTCTGCGTGACCCGCTGGGCGATGAGCACCGCCAGAACCGTAGAAACGCACCCAGCAACAACGAGCACACTGAGGTAACCCCACGGTATCGCGAGCGACTGAGGCGCGGGATCGAACACACCCGTGAGCACCTTCACCAGCATCTTCGCGATCCCAAGTCCGGTCGCGACGCCGAGAACCATTCCAGCCACAAGGATGATCAGTCCCTCGGTCCAGAGAAAAGCTCCCAGCTGCCGCCCTTTCGCTCCCATCGCGGCGAGCAGCGCGAAATCGCGGCGGCGCTCGATCAATCCCAGGCCGAGCACCAGACCACTCGCTCCCGCGATCAACAGGATGGCGAAAGACAACTCGATCCACGTGAGTCCACGCAGGTCGACGGCAGTCAGGCTCGAGCTGATCGACTTGAGGACTGAACCGAGATCCGTGACGCGCGCGCCCGGTACTTTGGCAGCGATCGGCTCGATTGATTTCGCGAGCTGCGCCGGCGGAACGTTTCCACGAATCAGCACCACCTCGCGCGCTGGCTCGCCGGTTTGCGACGCGACATAGCCCTCGTTGGCGAGGATGAAAGAATCCTTCGGCGCCGTCGAGAACTCGCGCACCACTCCGATGAAGTGGAACGGCACTGGATGATACTGGTGGTCCTTTGAATTCTGCAGACGAAGATTCACCAGATCGCCGAGCTTGAGCTGGAAGTCGTTGACGGTCTCCTGCGACAGCAGCACACCGTCGGGTCGGGCCGCGAGCTTCTGCATTGTCAGACGCACATCGTTGTTGGCGAAGAACGCGTTCGATAGATCCGCGGCATCGCCGATGTTCAGCGCGTTGACGCCGTAGATGTCCTGGAGATCGTTACCCACGTACGCATAGCGATGTATCATCGCCCGCGCCGCCTGCACCCCCGGTACTTTGCTGATGCTGTCGACCAGCTGCCCGGCCGGATAAGCGGTCGTTCCCGTCACGGTAACGTCGGAGCCGTTGGTGAGCGCGGCGTCTACTCGCGACTGCACGTTGTAGGTCGTATTGAACACAGCCGTCGACACCGCGAAGGAAAACGCCAGCGTCACCAGCACCACACCGCGAGTGATCAGTCGCGCCTGCCGCGACACCGATGCCGCGACGATCGGCGACAGCGCCCCCGCGAGGGGCTTGAACAGGCGCGACACGAATACACGTCCACCCGCCAGACCATGCCGGAATAGTCGCGTCACCAACAACCCGACACCGATCCACAGCGCGAGCGGCGCGATGAAGGATCCGTACGACACGGACGTTGCTGCCACTCCCTCCGGTGCCAGAACGATCTGATAACCGGCTGCCGCTGTCCGCCAATACACCAGTCCGGCGATCACCAGCAGGATCAGATCGATCCACGTCCTCTCCCAGATTGGCTCCTCTCCCCGCCCCACCCTCGCTCGGCCCATTCTCACCGACGATTCACGCGCTTCGCGCCAGGCGGGGACGATTACCGCCGCGAGCGCGGTGCCGATACCGACCGCGAGCGCAACGATCAACACTGTTGCGGTCTGCCGAGTGGCGAGCGGGATCGTAACCATCTGGCTGGCGATGGTCAGCGCGATGATCAGAGCCACGATGGCGGCCAGAACAGAGACGATGATCGCCTCCAGTGACTCCAGTCGCAGGATCATTGGTGTCGTCGCGCCGCGCACTCGCAACAGCGCCTGCTCCCTGCGCCGGCGATCTCCTCCGGTTGCACTCACCGCGAACGTAAGGATGATGGCCAGGATTGCGCCCGGCAAACCGAGGAAGAGAAAAAGAACTCTTGCATACAGAGCATCCTCCCTCACGGCATCGAGTCGCGCTGCAAGATTGTCACCGACAATGGCGCTGCCGACAACGCGCGCCTCGAAGTTGTGCGCGAGCTGTTGGACGTACACGTAGGCATCGCGTGGATCGTCCGGCAACTTGTGCGCGAGCCGCACGTGCAGCTGAATGCGAACAGTGCCCGGTCGGACGACCCCCTGCTGATCGAACCACTTGTGCCAGACATCCATCGGAACCACAAGCACGTTGTCCGGCGGCGCCTGTGGCGCTGCTCCTGGCGGGACGCCGATCGCCTGGAAAAGCGCGTCGGCCTGCGGGAGATCGACTATCCCGTCGATGCGCGTGGTCACTGTTGGCAGTCCCATTCGGCTGACGGTAATCGTATCGCCCACCGATACGTGAAGGTTCGCTGCCGTCTGCTGCGCGATCAGTATTCCTTCAGCGGCTCCAAGCATGGGCCGCAACAGCCCGGGAAAGTCCTTCCAATAGTTGGCCGTGATCCCGAGCACTTTGCCTTCGCCCGTAGTTTGGGTCGTGCTACCGAGCGTATTGCCGCCACTCCGCGCCGTGAATCCGCTCACGTCGGCGTAGCCAACCGAGTCAAGCGCGCGCATGGTCACGGTTTCGTTCAGCTTCTGCTGGACGGAGTCGATGCTCGCGCCGCGTGCGAGCTCGATCTGCCAATCGATGGGAACGTCGCCGAGGGCGCGACGCGTCATCGTGGCGGCGCTGGCGTTGATGAAGATGCCTAGAATCGATAGCAGAGCGATTGTGAGGCTTACTCCCAGCACAGCAGGCAGCATCCGCCCATAGCGACGGCGCACGAGTCCGGAGAGCCAGATGCCGATCGCCTTCATCGCAACACCCCGTGATCCATCGTCCACTGCGTTTCCATTCGGCTCGCAATGACCGGATCGTGGGTAGCGATGACCAGCGCGGCGTCAGTTCCCTTGATGCGACGCAACAGGAGGC
>JAXDME010000064.1:0-3055 GCA_034666285.1 Gemmatimonadaceae bacterium
GCGAGAGCGTCGACGGCCAGGACGTCTTCGCCGTGCGAGAGTGCATGGCGCGCGCGGTCGAGAGAGCGCGCAAGGAAAAGCGGCCGACCTTGGTCGAGATGAGAACCTACCGCTTTATGGGCCACTCCATGTCCGACGCGGCGAGCGGGACTTACCGCACCAAGGACGAGCTGGAAGAGAACATGAAGCGCGATCCCATTCTCCTTCTTCACAACAAGATGTTCGAGGCTGGAGAGCTTACCGAGGGAGAGATGCACAAGATCGACGACGAGGCGAAGGCGATCGCGCAGGACGCCTGGGATTTTGCAGATGCCAGCCCCGAGCCGCCGCTCGAGAAGCTGTACACGGACGTCTACGCGGACACGAGCTCCTGATGGCAGTCGTCACTTACCGCGATGCCCTGACGCAGGCACTCCGCGAAGAGCTCCAGCGCGACGATCGTGTCTTCCTCATGGGCGAAGAGGTCGCGCAATACAACGGCGCATACAAAGTGTCAAAGGGACTGCTTGACGAATTCGGACCAATGCGGATCGTCGATACGCCAATCACTGAGCTCGGATTTGCCGGTGTTGGCGTGGGCGCGGCAATGGTAGGCCTCCGTCCCATCGTCGAATTCATGACCTGGAACTTCGCGCTGCTCGCGATCGATGAGGTCGTAAACGCCGCCGCGAAGATGCTCTATATGTCCGGTGGCCAGTATAAGATGCCGATGGTATTCCGCGGTCCCAACGGCTCTGCACTCCAGCTTTCCGCGCAGCACTCGCAGGCGTGGGAGAGCTGGTACGCGCACATTCCCGGGCTCAAGGTCTGCACCCCGGGAACTCCGGCGGACGCCAAGGGACTCCTAAAGTCGGCGATCCGCGACGACAATCCCGTGGTGTTCCTCGAAGGTGAGATGCTCTACAACACCAAGGGAGAAGTGCCGGACGGTGATCATATCGTTCCTCTTGGAGTCGCGGACCTGAAGCGCGAAGGCGGCGACTGCTCGATCATCACTCACGGCAAAATGGTCCTCGTCGCGATGAAAGTCGCCGATGATCTCGCCAAGGAAGGAATCAGCGTCGACGTCGTCGATCTGCGCACAGTTCGGCCGATCGATGTCGAAGCCATAGCGCGCTCAGTGCAGAAAACCAATCGTGCGGTCGTTCTCGAGGAAGGCTGGGAGATCTGCGGCATGGGCTCGCAGGTGGTCGACTTCATCCAGCGCGAGTGCTTCGACGATCTGGACGCACCTGTGCTGCGCGTCCATCAGGAAGACGTGCCGATGCCGTACGCGAAGAATCTCGAGCGAGCGGCCAAGCCGGATGCCGGCAAGGCTATCGCAGCAATAAGAAAAGTCATGTACCTCGACTAACACCTATGGCAACCAAAGTGGTGATGGAGGCGCTCTCTCCAACGATGGAGGAGGGGCGTCTCGTCAAATGGAACAAGAACGAAGGCGACGCTGTGAAAAACGGCGACGTGCTTGCCGAAGTCGAGACCGACAAGGCGGTCATGGAGCTGGTCGCTCGCGGCGACGGAGTGCTCCGCAAGCGCTTGGCGAACGAAGGCGATGCGTCTCCAGTGGGGACTCTGCTGGCAGTGATAGCGGCTCCCGACGAGAACATCGATTCGATAATCGGATCGGCTGCCCCGGCTGCCCCGGCTGCCCCGGCTGCCGCAGCCCCCGCTGCCGCTTCGGCTGCGCCGACACCAGTTCCGCAATCACCAGCGCAGTCTCAAGGTGAAGCGTCGACACCTCCGCAACAAAAAGTCGCTGGAGCCCAAAGTCCCGCTCCCCCGAGCGCGACACCGCGTTCCGCACCGCCCCCTCCTCGGCCGTCCGAACCTCCTGCGCCACGCGGTAACGGATCTTCGCGCGCCCCCGCAGCCGCAGATGGGCGTCAACGGACCTCGCCGCTCGCGCGCCGACTGGCAACCGAAAAAGGAATTCAGCTCGGCGGCATCCAGGGCAGCGGTCCGGGCGGCCGCATCGTCAAACGTGACATCGAAAACGCCAAAGCAAGCGGCGGCAGCGCACGTTCGGCTGCGGCTGATCGACTCGCCACCGAAGGCGACTTCAAGGACATCCCGCTCACGCAGATCCGCAAGACAATCGCGCGGCGCCTTGCCGAGTCGAGTGGACCGGTTCCGACTTTCTTTCTCACGTCGGAGTACGACGCCACCCGCGCCTCCGAGCTGCGTACCCAGCTCGCCGAGATGGGCGATCAGTACAAAGCGTCCTTCAACGACATCGTGATCAAAGCGGTCGCTCTGGCACTGGCTGAGCACCCGGAAGTCAACGCGCACTGGCTCAATGACAAGATTCGCCAATTCAATCGCATTCACGTGGCGATGGCCGTTGCTGTCGAAGATGGTCTCATCACGCCCGTTCTGTTCGACGCTGATCGCCTGTCACTCTGGGAGATTTCCGCGAAGGCCCGCGATCTTGCGAAGAGAGCACGGGAGCGCAAGCTGATGCCCGAGGAGTACACGGGCGCGACGTTCACGGTCTCGAACCTCGGGATGTTCGGCATCGACCAGTTCACCGCGATCATCAATCCGCCGGAGGCCGGCATTCTCGCCATCGGTGGTGTGGAGGAGAAGCCGGTCGTCGTGAATGGTGCGCTTGAGGTTCGCCAGCGAATGCGCGTCACGATGAGTTGTGACCACCGCGCCGTCGACGGAGCAACTGGAGCGAAGTTCCTTCAGACAGTGCGACGGTACATGGAGAACCCACTTTCGCTCGTGATCTAGAGCAGGTGACTTCCCCACTCCCGCCCCACACGACGCCCCCTGTCCCCACCGCGGAACCGGGGGCGTCGTCGTTTGGAAGCTGTGGCAACTGCGGTGCGCCGCTGAGCGGACCTTTCTGCTCGCAGTGCGGTGAGAAGAAGATTTCGGCAGGCGATTACTCTCTCGGCCACGTCCTCGAGGAAACGCTGGCCGAATTCGCCCACTTCGACAGCAAATTCCTGCGTACGCTCAAGTTGCTATTCACGCGCCCTGGCCAGCTCTCGAACGCCTTCTTTCACGGCGGGCGTTCCCGTTACACCAAACCGCTCACTCTTTTCAT
>JAXDME010000065.1:0-2790 GCA_034666285.1 Gemmatimonadaceae bacterium
CATGATTCAGATGGGCGCTTCGCTCGCTGCCGCGGCGGCGGTTCCGTTCGTGGGACCCGCCGTAAGTTTGTCTCTGGGTGGAGTCGGGGTCGTCTCCTTCCAGGTCGCAAACCTGGGCCTCGGTGTCTACCTGCAACGGAAGATCGTCGCCCGCCTGCCACTTCCTGATGGCGGTCACCTGCTGGTGAGAAGAGAACAGCTGAAAGGCACTATAATGTTGCCGCCGCGCGGACAAGACCCGTGGGGGTTGAGCATCGCGCATCGCAAAGACAGAAGTCCGGACGTGCCGTGGTGGCGCTACGACGACGATACGGATACGACCGACATCTATGGGATTGATGCGATGCGGGCAGTTGCGCAGCTCCTGCCCTTCATGAACCGAAAGGGAGCGTCGGGACGCGTCGTCGGTAACGCAGTAAAGCTCGCTACGGAAAAGAGTGATCCGATGGCAACGTTCGAGACGGCCGCGAGGATCGCGACGAAACAACGGAGCTGGAATGACTGGGGGGAAGTCGGACAACTGATCAAGGTTCCAGCCGAGCTCCGCCTCGCGCTCGAGATGGTGTCGCACGAGGATTCGGAACGACGCGCGCTCGAAGGCGAGTTGCACGTTCTCGAAGCAGCCTGGAAGGAAGCCGAGGAGATCGCAGGCATCTCGGACGATCTATTCCTGCCAGAGGAGATATCGACACGACTCGGCGAACTGAAGCGAGACATCAGATGACAATCCCTACGCTGCTAGCTCGCTTTATCGGCGTCGTGGCTTTGCCGGTCGCCTGGGGATTTGTGAGGATGGTTTTAGGCTGGCTCGACATGCGTATCGGCGCTCCCATTATGAAGGAGCGGATCAACGAGGGCAGCGATAAATATTTCGAATTTGCCGGGAAACACTGGGGTGAGTCCGAGATTGACAGCATTATCCATTCGGACTTCGACGCCGTGTCCGAGACCCGCGAAGTCGGAATCCGCTTTCCTACTCCACCACCCCGATCAGAATCGTCGAAGTCAGCTCCAACCGGCCGTTCCAGCGACCCCGCTTGAACACCCACGCGTACTGGGACCACGTCCATCCTTTCGGTCCCGCGGAGTGCTCGTCGACGAGAGCTGTCCACACGTCGTCGCCGAACGACACACGGTGTCCTTTGGTGTCGCGCGCATTCTTGAGACCTTCCGGTTGGCCACGAAGCGGGAGACCGACGGTCACGTAATATTCGGGTACTCTCGGACACCCGGCGTGCACGTCCGCGCGTTTCGTTCGCGCCGCGGATCCGCGCACCGGAGGCGGAATCGGTACACGGGCACCCGCGCACTGGGAATAGTTCAGAGGTCCGCCGAATTGCACGCCGCTTGTTTGCAGAATCTGTTTTCGGTTGTCCACCAGCTGGTCGATCGCCTGTTCTCCGGCGCGCGCGAAGCTCAATGTCGGATCGATCCCCTGCACACCAGCGAATACCTCCGGATATCCTGAGCGCGTTCCGTAAGGGCGAGCGTCGTAGCGCACGCGATCGAGATGATACGGGTAGTCGTCACTGCCGCCATCAAGCTGCGCCCGAACCACGGCGGCAAACACCTCTGAATCGGCGCGTATCAACGTGAGCTCCTCCTCCGGAGTGGCTTGTCGCGACGGAGAAGGCAGTTGTCGCGGTTGTTGGGCGGATCGACAGGCGGCGCCGAGGATCAGACAGCAGATCCACGCCAACCGGGCGCGGGTCAGGTATTTATGGTCTTTCATTTCGCTGCACCTGTTGCACATTAGAGGCCGATAACGATGATATGTTTCTCCGCACCGACCTGAGTCAGAGACGTGCCGAAAGCTACGCCCGCCAAGAAGACCGCCAAGGCGAAAACCGTCAGGGCTGTCGATCGCTCCGCCAAACGCTCCGCGCCAGCCGACATGGCGCCGGAAAAGTTCCGCGAGATCGGTCACTCGCTGGTTGATGCCGTCGCGGATTTTCTGGCCCGCCTGCCGAACGCCCCCACCGCATCTCCTCTGCTGCCCGACGCCATGCGCAGCGTCCTCGGCAAACGCAGCATGCCCGAGAAAGGCACCGACATCGCACCGGTGCTGGAGAGATTCAGCCGCGATTTTTTCCGGCACTCGACTCACAACGGGAGTCCACGGTTCTGGGGTTACATCACGTCATCCGCGGCGCCGATCGGCGCACTCGCGGATCTCCTCGCGGCAGCGGTCAATCCGAACTGCGGCGCGTGGGCCCTCTCGCCGATCGCCACCGAAATAGAGAACGAAACCATCCGGTGGCTCGCGCAATTTCTCGAGCTACCCGGCAAGTGGGACGGAGTGCTGGTGAGCGGTGGAAACATGGCGAACATCGTTGGCTTCATCGCCGCGCGAAAGGCGAAGGCGCCGTGGGACATTCGCACCAAGGGGCTCGGTGACTCAGAAAGCCGCCGCATGGTTCTCTACGGCTCCGCGGAAATGCACACCTGGATCTACAAAGCCGCCGACATGTGCGGACTGGGCACATCCGCAGTCCGCTGGATTCCCACCGACAACCAGCTTCGCATGCGCTCAGACGAGCTGCGGAAGCGAATCGCGCAGGATCGCGCCGCGGGTCTCTATCCATTTATGGTCGTCGGCACCGCCGGATCGGTCGGGACCGGCGCAACCGATCCGCTCCCCGAGATTGCAGAGATCTGCAAGGAGTTCGATCTCTGGTTCCACGTCGATGGCGCTTACGGTGCGCCCGCAGTCGCCCTCGACGATGCGAGCGACGACCTGAAGGGACTTCGTTTGGCGGATTCCATCGCGATCGATCCGCACAAATGGCT
>JAXDME010000066.1:0-4239 GCA_034666285.1 Gemmatimonadaceae bacterium
CTCAACAAGTGCCGGGATGTCTTCAGCCCGCTCGCGCAAAGGTGGGTTGATAATGGGTACGACGTTTAGTCGATAATAGAGATCCTGCCGAAAGGACCCGCTCTCGACTGCGTCTTCGATGTTGCGATGTGTCGCGGCGATGACGCGGACGTCGACAGGAATCGGTGTGTTGCTTCCCACTCGCTCGATTTCTCTTTCCTGGAGAACGCGCAGCAGCGTGACCTGCGTGTCCAGCAGCAGATCTCCGACTTCGTCGAGGAGGATCGTTCCACGATCAGCCGCCTCGAAGCGGCCGATCCGCCGCTGCAGTGCGCCTGTGAATGCACCTTTCTCGTAGCCAAACAGTTCGGACGCGATTAACGAGGTTGGAATGGCTGCGCAGTTTACGTGAATGAATGCGCGATTCGCACGTGACGACTGCCTGTGAATCGCGCGTGCGATCAGCCCTTTGCCAGTACCCGTTTCGCCAAGAATGAGCACAGTCGCGTCCGTTTTTGCGACCTTCGAGACTTGCGTCAGAACCTTTGTGAGCGCCTTCGATGATCCGACGATGCCTTCGAACATCGAGAATCGATCGATATCTTCGCGCAGTACGAGATTCTCGTTAAGTACCCGATCCTCTGCGCGCTTGCGATCGTGGATGTCCATTGCCGTGGAGTACCAGCGTGCAATGCGACCTCCCTCATCACGAAAGGGATAGTAGCAGCTGTGAAACCACCGATACTCACCGTCGTGTCTGCGCGCTCGTTGTTCCGTCTCGAATGGTTGCCCGGCAGCCATGCCCTCACGACGGCGCTGCTCGAGCGCAGGCAGATCGTCTGGATGGAAAATGCGCGCGCGAACTCCCTGTCGCCGCACTTCGTCGTCGGTGAGACCGGTGTAATCCATGACGAACTTGTTTGCGTAAATCGGAGAGCCGTCTGCGTTGAGCACGATTATCAGGTGCGGAATCGCATCGACGATTCCCCGCAGCTCCTGTTCTGAAAGGGAGCCGCTTGGGTGCTGAGCCTCGCGTGCGAGTTCCTTGGTTAACTGTATTTCCGACCGTTGGAACGAGGTGCTCATCCAGCCTCCGTCTTCCAGATATTACGGCCGTATGGGCCCCGCACAAGGCGGGAGTTGGCGTTGATCGTTCGGTGAATTGCGTGAAGCGTGACATCCGACAGGGCGAGGACAGCGAGCACTACTAGGACAGCCCGATGACGGTGTTGAGGGTTGGGACGCCCGTTTGAGTTTGTCAGTTGGAACGCAGTCGGCCGCCTGGGGGGAGATCTGGCGTGCGATAGGCGAATTCGAATTTACCGGAACCGATTTCCACGAGCACGTCATCCTGCGCTTGCGCTGCGCGGTGTACCCCGCGAGCCGACGACACCGATACTCCGCTCTCGCGGACGTCGGATAAGTTCGCTCTTGGAAGGCGTACGGTCGCGTAAGTGTTCGGCGGAACCTGCGCAGTGATTAGTAGCGTGTTGCCTTCGAGCCGCCATCCAGAGCTCGCTTCACCGTACGGCGTTATCAGCGTTGCTTTCGCATACGTCAACCCGCCACCGGGATGTGGTTCCACCAGGATATGCTTGTATCCGGGCTGGTCTGGGTCACTATTCAATCCGGCGAGCACACGATACATCCAGTCACCGACGGCACCATAGGCGTAGTGGTTGAACGAATTCATGCCTGGGTCTTCGAAGGTGCTGTCTGGCTTCTCTCCGTCCCACCGTTCCCAAATCGTAGTGGCTCCGCGTTTCACTTCATACAACCACGAAGGATATTCGTCATTGAGTAGCAGCTTGTACGCATCACCAACGAAACCATTGTCGCTAAGGATTCTTGTCAGAGCCGGTGTGCCAAGAAATCCGGTCGTCAAGTGTCCCATTCGCCTAACGTCCTCATCGAGTCGAGCCGCAGCCACCAATCGCAACTTTTCTGGAACGAGATTGAAATCGAGAGCCAGCACGTAAGCCGTCTGGGTATTGGAAGTCACACGACCCGTCGAAGTCACGTACTCACGCTGAAAAGCGGCGCGAACACGCTCGAAGAGATCCTGATACTCCCGGGCGTCTGCTTTGCGTCCAAGTATCGCCGCGGTTCGTGCAAGAAGATCCGTAGAGTGCGCGAAGTACGCCGTCGCGATTAGATCTTTGTCGGTGGTCGCGCCAGGGTAGTCAGGACTGCTCGTATGAAACGCGAGCCAGTCCCCGAAATGAAAACCTTTCGTCCACAAGAGAGTCGAGTCGGCATGCGCTCGCTCGTATTCCACCCACGCGCGCATGCTGGCGTATTGTCGCGACAGAAAGGCGGTGTCCCCGTATGCCTGATACATGTTCCAGGGAACTATGACAGCGACGTCAGCCCAGCCAGCACTAGCCGCGAGCCCATCTGCGTGACGGCCGATAACATCTGGAATGACCCATGGTACAGCGCCGTCGGGCTTTTGGTCGGCAGCGACGTCGGCCAACCATTTGTCGAAGAAACCCGCGACGTTCATGTTGAACGCTGCCGTGCGGGAGAATACCTGCGCATCGCCCGTCCAGCCAAGTCTCTCGTCGCGTTGCGGACAGTCCGTCGGCACGTCGAGGAAATTGCCGCGCTGTCCCCAGACGATGTTTGCCTGAAGTCGGTTCAGAAGCGGGTTTGACGTCTCGAACGTGCCGGTTTGTTGTAAATCGGAATAAAGCACGATACCGGTGATAGCGTCGAGCGTCGGCACACCGGGAAATCCGTCGACAGCGACGTAACGAAAGCCCTGAAACGTGAAGTGCGGTTCATAGATCTCGCTGCCGCCGCCTTTGAGGACGTACCGCACCGTTTGCCGAGCATCGCGTAGGTTCTCGGTGTAAAGATTTCCCGCTTTGTCCAGCACTTCGGCGTGCCGGAGGCGGATGGTAGTTCCGGCTGGCCCGCTGACTTTGAGTCGCACCCATCCGACCATGTTCTGACCAAGATCGAATACAGTCTCACCGGCCGGTGTGTGGATGATGCGGATCGGCTTGATCTCCTGCTCGCGTCTGACGGGCGGAGCGACCGGCGTCACCAACGTTGCTGCGACGCGAGGAATTAGTTTGACGCCGTGCCACGAAACATCGTTATAATCGGCGCGACTCCAGCCCGACTTCTCTAAGCGCGCGTCGTAGCTCTCGCCGTCGTAGATGTCTGAGAACAGAATCGGGCCCGTGGAGGCCTTCCAACGATCGTCCGTTCCGATTGTCTCTGTTGATCCATCCTGGTAACGAATGACTATCTGCGCCAGCAAGCCGAGTGTGGTTCCATAGCCGTTGCGCCTCCCGCCCCAACCCGAACGGCCTCGGTACCAGCCATCACCGAGCGTCGCGCCGATTGCGTTTGCGCCGGGCGTAAGGAGACTGGTGACGTCATAGGTATCGTACTGAAGGCGCTTGTCGTAACTGGTCCAGCCAGGCCTGAACAAATCGTCAGTGACCCGCTTGCCGTTTAATTCGACCGCGTTCAATCCGAGACTTGTGACATATAACCTTGCAGACTTGATGCTCGGCCGCAGGACGAATTTCCGTCGCAGCATTGGGCTCGGATTCGACCGAGCAGTATCCTCGGAAATGTCGGGTGCGATCCACTTCGCACTCCACTCGGCTGGATCGAGGAGTCCAGTCTCCCAGAATGCAGGCACGCTCCAGGGCGAGGCCCTGCCATTGTTGTCCCACACGCGAACCTGCCAGTAGTAACGCGTTTGGGACTGGAGCCGCGGTCCGCCGTACGGTCGAAAGATAGAAGCGTCGGAGTATACCTTGCCCGAACTCCAGAGAGGCGCGCGTTCCAACGAAGCAACATCCGGGGCGACACGTAGCTCGTACGAGCGTTGCATCGTACCACGTTGATTACTGACGATGCGCCAGCTAAGCCGAGGCGTGCGAACGTCGATTCCAACCGGGTCTAGTTGATACTCGGTGGCCGCGCCGTCAACACGTAAGCCCTGCGCACGAACGTTGGCCGTTGCTGCAGCCGCAGCCAAGAGTGCGAGGACGAGGCTTCTCACAAGGTCGAAGGTGTTGCATTACTGTCGACATCGCCAGAGCGGAGATCGAGCCCTCGCTACACTGCGTCGATCGCCGAACTTATCTCTCAGCGCATTGCAGCTAAATTAGGCGAACTATGGAAGACCTCACCACCGGACCGCTCACCAGGCATCTGTTGAAGACCACGAGCTTCATGCTCGTGACGATGATCTTCCAGACGCTGTATTTCCTCATCGACCTCTACTGGGTCGGC
>JAXDME010000067.1:0-11268 GCA_034666285.1 Gemmatimonadaceae bacterium
GCGATATAGTAGGCCAGAAGCTGGAGAGGAACTGACGCCAACACCGGAGTCAGCATGTCCTTCGTCTCGGGAATGCGAAACTCGTAGTCGAGTTTGCCGTCTAGAACTTCCTCATCGCGGGTGGTGATGGCGATGACCCGGCCGCCACGCGCTTTCACTTCCTGGACGTTGGAGACGACTTTGTCGAAGACGGAGTCGTGCGGAGTGATGAACAACACCGGCATGTTCTCGTCGATGAGCGCGATCGGCCCGTGTTTCATCTCTGCCGCAGGATACCCCTCGGCGTGGATGTAGCTGATCTCCTTGAGCTTGAGCGCACCTTCGAGCGCTGTCGGAAAGCTGTAGCCGCGACCAAGGTACAGAAAATTCTGCGCGTTCTTGAACTCTTCGGCGATTATCTCGATCTCGCCTGCGCGATCCAGAATGCTCTGAATCTTCGATGGCAGCGCCTGCATCTCCTCGATGATCTCCCTACCATCGACCATCGAGAGATTGCGCAGCCTGGCGAGCTTGAGAGTGAAGAGCAGCAGCGCGATTACCTGGCTCGTGAACGCCTTGGTGGAAGCAACTCCGATTTCCGGACCAGCGTGCACGTAGATGCCGCCATCGCTCTCGCGCGCGATCGTCGATCCGACGACGTTGACGATTCCGTAAGTCCGAGCGCCTCGAGCCTTCGCTTCGCGCATTGCAGCGAGCGTGTCAGCCGTCTCGCCCGATTGTGAAATCACGATACAAAGCGTCTTGTCCGTGACGATCGGATTTCTGTAGCGCAGCTCGGAGGCGTATTCCACCTCTACGGGAATGCGCGCCAGGCTTTCCAGCATGTGCTCGCCGATCAGCGCCGAGTGCCAGCTGGTGCCGCAAGCCGTGATCAGGATGTTGTCGAACTTGAGAAGCTCCTCGTCCGTCATGTTCAGGCCACCAAGCTTCGACGTTCCCTGATCGCGGAGGAGGCGTCCACGCATGCAATTCTCGACCGTCGCCGGCTGCTCGAAGATCTCCTTGAGCATGAAGTGATCGAACCCGCCACGCTCGATCTGATCCAGATCCCAGTCAATCTTGCTGACCCTGCGCTCCAGACGCTGTGCCCGCTGATTGAGGACCGTGTATCCGTCACGAGTCAGGACGGCTACGTCGCCATCGTCGAGATAAACAACCTCGCGCGTCTGGGCGAGAATGGCCGAGACGTCGCTGGCAACGTAGTACTCGCCTTCGCCGAGGCCGATGAGCAAAGGACTGCCCTTTCTCGCCGCGACGATCTTGTTCCTGTCCTGGCTCGAAACAACTGCGATTCCGTAAGTGCCCTCGATCTGCCAGAGCGCTTCGATCACGGCGTCTTCCAAATTTCCGTCAAACGCTTCTTCGATGAGGTGCGCGATGACTTCTGTATCAGTTTCGGAGACGAAGGTATGGCCGTGCGCGATGAGCTCCTTCTTGAGGGTCCCCGAGTTCTCGATAATGCCGTTGTGAACGACGGCGATATTGCCCTTGCAGTCGATGTGGGGGTGGGCGTTGCACTCGTTCGGAACGCCGTGTGTCGCCCATCGGGTGTGGCCGATCCCCATGTCCCCGCCAACCGGGCTTGTAGCGAGCGCGCGCTCGAGCTCCGAAATCTTTCCGGCAGCTTTGCGGGTCTCGACTCCAGATCCGTTCATCACCGCAACGCCGGCAGAATCGTAGCCGCGGTATTCCATCCTCCTCAGTCCTTCAAGGAGAAGCGGCGTTGCCCCGCGCGACCCGATATACCCAATAATTCCGCACATATGGACTCTTGTCGTTGACTGTATGCTATCTGGTGAGCGCCTCTACGGGCTTGCGGCAATCGCGGACGAGTTTCTCCGCCTCCGCTGCGCTGGGCGCCTCTGCTATTACACGCACGATTGGTTCCGTCCCGGAAGGCCGGATGTGCACCCAGCGATTCGGCCAAGTGAGCCTCAGGCCGTCCTGGGTGTCCGCTTCCGCATCGGGAAAGGCTTTCCTGAGGGCCTCATACACCGCGTCGAGGGGCGCGTTCGGCCGGTCCAGCTTGTCCTTGACGATAATGTAGCGCGGATACGAGGCGACGATTTTGGACAGCGGGCGCTTTTCGCCTTCCTCGAGCAGCAACTGTAGCATGAGTGCAGCACCCACCGGCGCGTCCCGGCCGAGGTGTA
Source organism: Gemmatimonadaceae bacterium (assembly GCA_034666285.1). Lineage (GTDB taxonomy): Bacteria > Gemmatimonadota > Gemmatimonadetes > Gemmatimonadales > Gemmatimonadaceae > UBA4720. The sequence goes on from JAXDME010000067.1 coordinate 2,154, forward strand.
GCTCAGAGAGAATGACGCCTCCGTTTCCTTCTCCGCCAATCGGCGCGCCTTCCGCGCGCATCCTGGTAGCGACGTTTACCTCGCCAACCGGCGCGCGAATTACTCTCGTTCCCGCCTCGGCCGCGATGTCATCCACGATTCTACTAGTCGACAGATTGGTTACGACCGGGCCTTTTCGGTGTCGCAGCACGACCTTGGCCGCCAGCGCGAGAGTGTAATCCTCTCCTATCGCCACACCTTCGTCTGACACCAATGCGAGCCGGTCGACATCAGGATCCACCGCCATCCCGAGATCGCAGTGGGAATCCTGCACGAGCTTCTGCAGCTCGCCAAGGTTTTCCGCGACTGGCTCTGGTGGACGCGGGAACCGCCCGTCGGGCTCCATGTTGATCGTGGCGAGCTTGCAGCCGAGTAGCTCGAGCAGAACAGGCATGAACACGCCGCCGGCTCCGCGAACGCAATCGAGACCGACACGGAATCCGCGCTTTCTGATTGCAGCAACGTCCAGAAAGGGGAGCGCGAGAATTTTCTCGATGTGCTCGCGCGCGGCTTCCTTGTCGGTGGCGACGGTGCCCAGTCTGTCCCAGGTGGCGCGCGGGATGTGACCGTCGACGACTTTTCGCATGTCAGCCGCTTCGGCGCCATCGAGAAATAGTCCCGATGGACCGATGAACTTCAGGGCGTTCCACTCTATCGGATTGTGACTGGCCGTGATGGCGAGCCCACCGGCCGCGTGATGGTGCTCGACGGCGAGCTGCACCGTGGGAGTAGGAACCATTCCTATGTCGAGGACGTTGCAGCCGACGGACTGGAGCCCCGCGTGAACCACCGGCTGGAACATCGGGCCGGACACCCGACTGTCGCGGCCAACGATGATCGTCGCTTTACCACCGGCGCGCGCCAGCGCCCAGGCGCCAAAGCCGGCGGCAAACTTGGCCATGATCTCGGGCGTGAGCGCGTCACCGACTCGGCCGCGCACTCCGGAAACGCTCACCATCAATCCTTCATAGGCCATTCGCGCTATTCCTCTCGTTGCTATTGGGATGATTGAGCAACCCGTAATTTACTCGCACAGAAGTTTATGGGACGCCAGGTGCAGGTGTCCGGATCGATTAACTTCCCCCTCTATATCCTCCAAGTGACCGGCGAATGACCCGCATTTTCGAAGAAGACCTCAAGACGCAATTCGGCACCCGCGCCATCCATGCCGGACAGCGCCCCGATCTGCTTTCCGGCGCGATAATGACGCCGATTTACACGACGTCCACATATGTGCAGGAAGGGCTGGGCAAGAACAAAGGCTACGAGTATGCGAGAGGCAAGAACCCGACTCGCGAAGCGCTCGAGCGGAATGTCGCAGCGTTGGAGGGAGGGACCCACGGCTTCGCCTACAGCAGCGGAATGGGCGCCACCGACTCGATCATGAAGCTGTTCAAGTCCGGCGATCACATCGTCGCCGGCGAGAGCAGTTACGGCGGAACCTTCCGCCTCTTCGACAAGATCCTCAAGAATTTCGGCCTGTGCTTTTCCTACGTGGACAGCAGGGATCCGCAGCGCGTCGAAGACGCGTGCACGAAGAACACCGTGGCCATAATGATGGAGACCCCTACGAATCCGATGATGCGCATCACGGATCTCGCAGCGGTCGGTGAAATCGCAAAGCGCAGGAAAGCGCTTTTTATCGTCGATAATACTTTTGCTTCTCCATACTTCCAGCGGCCGTTCGAGTTCGGCGCGGACATCGTCTACCATTCGACGACGAAGTACCTCAACGGCCATAGCGACATGGTCGGTGGAATTGCAATCGTCCGCGATGACGCGCTCGCCGAGAGAATGCAGTTCATTCTCAATTCTTCGGGAGCGGTGCCCGGCGCGTTCGATGCCTGGCTCGTATTGCGCGGAACCAAGACGCTGCACCTGCGAATGCCGCGTCACGACGAGAACGGGCGCAAGATCGCGGCATGGCTGGCAGAGAAGATCGGTTACGAGAACGTGATTTATCCCGGACTTCCGTCACATCCCCAGCACGAGCTCGCCAAGAAGCAGATGAAGGGATTCGGAGGAATGATTTCCATTCTCACTGGAAGCAAGGAAAGGGCGGCGAAGATTTTGAGTCGAGTGCGAGTCTTTTCGCTCGCTGAGTCGCTGGGTGGAGTGGAAAGTCTGATCAGCCACCCCGCGTCGATGACGCACGCGGCAGTGCCTGCCGAGCAGAGGGCCGCGCTGGGACTGACGGAAGACCTCCTGCGCCTCTCCTGCGGTGTGGAGGACGTTGGCGATCTGATCGCCGATCTCGAGCAAGCGTTCGCGTGAGGGTTCTGATCGTCGGCGGTGGCGGGCGCGAGCACGCTCTCGCCTGGAAGCTGCGCCGCGACGATCCCGACTCCGAGCTCTTCGCCGCACCCGGCAACCCGGGGATCGCTGCCCTCGCGCAATGTGTACCGATCGGGGTCGGCAAACTGGAAGAGCTGGCGAGCTTCGCAGAGAATGAGCGCATCGATCTCACCGTCGTCGGACCAGAGGGTCCGCTGGAAGGTGGCATCGTCAATCTCTTCCAATCGCGTGGCCTGCCGATCTTCGGACCGACGCGCGAAGCAGCCCGCATCGAGACGTCCAAGCGGTTTGCGAAAGAGCTGATGACGCGCGCCGGCGTTCCAACGGCCCGCGCGACACATCATACGGATCAGATCAAGGCGAAACTGTCTTTGGCGGAGTTCGACGTGCCGGTCGTGATCAAAGCGTCAGGCCTGGCAGCCGGAAAAGGCGTGGTCGTGGCGCACTCCATCGCCGAGGCCGAAAACGCGATTGACGCAATGCTCGGTGATCGTGTTTTTGGAGAGGCCGGCGGAGAAATTCTCATCGAAGAGTTCATGGAAGGCGAAGAGCTTTCACTGTTCGTCATCGCGGACGGCGAGCGGGCAATTCCACTTCTTGCCGCGCAGGATCACAAGCGCCTTCTGGACGGCGATTTCGGGCCGAACACTGGAGGGATGGGCGCCTACGCGCCAACATCGATCGCTACGTCTGAGTTGATTCGGCAGGCGATGCGCGAGATCATAGAGCCTACTTTGCGAGCCATGCGCACCGAAGGTTGTCCATTCAAAGGACTGCTCTACGCGGGACTAATGCTGATGTCCCACGGCCCGAAGGTCGTCGAGTTCAATTGCCGCTTCGGCGACCCTGAGACTGAAGCCTTGATGCCGTTGATGGATTCATCGCTGTTGGAGCTCATCGCAGCGGTCGCCGGGGGTGGATCGCTATCCCGCTCGCGCTCTCCGGATTGGAAGCCACTGGCGGCTGTGACTACCGTAGTCGCCGCCGACGGATATCCGGAGAAGCCTCGCACCGGAGATGTGATCCACTTGCCCGAGCCGCCTGACGACGTCCATGTATTCCATGCGGGCACAGCGCTCAATTCATCTGGAGAGCTAGTCACCGCCGGTGGTCGAGTTCTCGCTGTTACCGCGGTGGGTGAAGGACTGATCGAAGCCGCCGAGCGGTCGCGCGAATACGCTGAGGAAGTCTCATTCAAAGGGAAGCAGCTTCGCGGCGACATTGGCTGGAGGGAGCTGACTCGCGGTGCCCGAATTACCTGAAACAGAGACAATCGCGCGCGATCTCGACGGCGCGATCCGCGGACGGAAGATCACGAACGTCTCTGTCCGCAAAGCCGACGTCCTGCGCGAAGTGACGGCGCGCGGGCTCGCGAAGAAGCTCCGCAACGCGACAATTCTCCGCAGCTGGCGTCGGGCCAAGCTCGTGATTCTCGATCTCGACACAGGCGATCGCCTGGTGGTGCAGCCGCGCTTTACGGGCGCACTTTTGATCGACGACGGCAGCTTCACCGGTTCGGAGCTCAGCTATTCGACGTTACGTATCGAGCTCGATGACGGTCGCTCATTGCACTACGCGGATGTTCGTCGCCTCGGCACGGTCGCGCTTATGAATGCAGAACGTTTCGCGAAATACTCCGGCAAACTCGGCATCGAGCCACTTGACCGTGCGTTTACCGGCAAGCATCTATCGGGAGTTCTTCGGGCGAGTGGTCAGCCCGTGAAAAAAATATTAATGGAGCAGCGCAAAATCGCAGGCATAGGCAACATCTACGCGAACGAGGCACTCTGGCGCGCGGGCATAGATCCCTCGCGATCCGGCGTTTCAGTGTCTCCGGAAGAAGCAGCATTGCTGCGCGATTCCATCGTAGGCGTGCTGGGCGAGGCGATCGAAGCGCGCGGTACCAGTTTTCGCGACTACCGGGATGCGCGTGGCAAGCGCGGGTCTTTCGTCGAGAAGCTCGATGCGTATGGGCGAGCCGGTCTGCCCTGCCATCGGTGCGGCGCCAGGATGGTCATGACACACGCAATCGACGGCCGCGCGACGACCATGTGCGTGAGGTGCCAGCACTAGATGATCCGCGGCATTTCGCGCGCGGAACAACAGCCGACGAGCGATGCGCAGCTCGCGCTCATGAGGTCTACCGTAAAGGATGGCGCCGCCGACCGGCCGGGCATCTATCGAATGCTGTCGAGCGAAGGCGAAGTCCTCTACGTCGGGAAATCAAAGCGCGTACGCTCTCGCCTCCTCAGCTATTTTCGCTGCGCTTATCCCGAGGATAAAGGGGCGCGCATCCTTCGGTCGGCGGACAAGATCGAGTGGGAGTACACACCGAGCGAGTTTGCGGCGCTCCTGCAGGAGCTCAGGCTGATCAAGCGCTTCAGGCCGCGCTACAACGTTGCGATGATGCGGGACGCGCGGCACTACTCGTTCATCAAGCTCACGAAGGGGCCGGCGCCCAAGCTCATCGTCGTTCGCGGGGCGTCGGGCGACGATGCCAGCATCTATTACGGCCCTTTCGTCGGGGCGCAGCGCGTGGGAGAGGCCGTGCGCGAGCTGAACGACGCGGTGATGCTCCGCGATTGCCGAACCGACCTCAAGATGTTCTTCAGCGATCAGACGGAGCTGTTTCAGCTTTCGCCTCGGACTCCCGGGTGCATTCGCCACGAGATCGCGAAGTGCCTTGGTCCATGCGTCGGCGGATGCTCGGCGGCCGAGTACGACGAGCGCGTGGCATTGGCGAAAGCGTTCCTCGACGGGTCCAATGACGGACCGCTAGAGATGCTGCGCGTTCAGATGGAGCGGCTAAGCGCGGAGATGGAGTACGAGCGCGCTGGTTTCTATCGCGACAAGGTCGAGCGGCTCGAAGCGCTTCGCGCACAGTTCGGACGTCTGAGGTTTGCGGTGGAGAATCTCTCTTTCGTGTACACGGTTCCGGGTCACGAGGGGGAGGACCGGGTGTATCTCATTCGTCGAGGCGTCGTGCGCGCAGAGCTGGGAAAGCCAAAGTCATCGAAAGATCGCCGCGGGATGAAGCAGCTGGTGGAGGACATCTTCTCCCCGGACGACAACGCACCACCGGCGCAGGTCCCGACTCACGAGATCGACGAGCTACTCCTGCTCTCGTCCTGGTTTCGGAGATTCCCAACTGAAATGAAGCGGACGAAGCAGGTCAGCTAGTATCGATACCCGAGCTGCCGTCCAACCCCGGGCGATCCAATGAACGGAGTCGTTGCCTATATGCTTCGAAGCGATGGGAGTTTCGAACGCTACATCGGGAGTCGTCAACAAATGTGGATTGGATTGCCAGCCATTTTCTCCAGGTGGTTCAATCTGGAGAGGCCAGCGCAATTTTTCTTTCACGCCTACAAGTTCGGCGATGTGCAGCTTTTGAGTCGCCAGGAACCGACCGAAGCCACCTGGAGTGCGCTCGAGCGGTTCATCAGCGACAGCGCTCAAGACCGATAACGTGCGCCAAAATACTAGCGTTACTGGACCTGGACCGTTGTGACGAGCGGAGACAATCTCCCACGATCGACCTGGACGGTGAATGAGCTTTGAAACGGCGGGTCGAACGTATACGAGTGCGGCTCATAGGCAATAAACGCCGGACATGCAACACCAGTCTTGCCCTTCGACCCGTCAATTCCCCACGCGACCAGATCGGCACTGGAAGCACTGCGCACCACTGCAATGTGATCGAAACTCGTACATCCGCCGACCGCAACCGTTAGAACCACAGTGAGCTGAGCTCCGCTCGATATGGCGGCCGGAGCATCGAGCTTCGTGACACTGAGGACTACGGACTGGTCATGAGGCGCGAAAGGGTTGCAAGCCGATGCAGCGCCGAGCGCGGCGACAGCTATTCCGAACAAGAAACGCTTCATGTACCTCCGGTTACGCGTCGCCTTCCCACCGCTCTACCAACGTTTGTTCGACCCCGAGCTGGTCGAGCATTCGCGCCACCACAAAATCGACGAGATCCGACACCTTCTTTGGCCGGTGATAGAATCCCGGCGCCGCAGGCATGATCACGGTCCCTGCGCGCGTTAGCCTGAGCATGTTCTCGAGGTGAATCGCGCTCAACGGTGTTTCGCGCGGGACCAGTATCAGCTTCCGTCGCTCTTTCAGAGTCACATCCGCGGCGCGCTCGATCAGCGACCTCGACGCACCCACCGAGATTGCCGAGAGCGTCCCCATCGAGCACGGGCAAACAATCATCCCGGCGGTGAGAGATGATCCCGATGCCGGTGGGGCGCCGCGGTCATCGTTTCCGTAAACCTCGATACACGATTCCCAGGCCTCTTTCCCGACCGTCTCACGAAGAGCATCCATCGACCTGATGCCCGCCTCGGTATCCAGCAAGCGCATCCCGTACTTCGACACTATCAACGATACGGGGCGATGCGCGGCAGTGAGCTGTTGCAGCAGTCGCACCGCGTACGGAGCACCCGACGCGCCGGTGATTCCAACGACGATAGGAGCAGTCACGCTCATCGCAGCAATCGCTCGGTGAAAACGAACCCGAGGAAAAGAATGCTGATCACGCCATTCATGGTGAAAAAGGCGGCGTCCAACCGGCTGAAATCATCGACTTTCACCAGCGAATGCTCGTACAGCAATAGCGCGCCCGCTACAAGCACACCTACAGAATAGATCGCCCCTGTGCCAGCGCCGAGGCCGGCGATTGCGAGCGCAACCACCGTCGTCGTGTGCAACAGACGCGCGATGCGAAGCGCGTTCGCCTCGCCGAATGTCGACGGCACTGAATAGAGTCCGTTCTCACGGTCGAAGGAGACGTCCTGCAGCGCATAGAGGATGTCGAATCCGCCAACCCACGTCGCCACGGCAATCGCCAAAGCGATCAGCATCCACCATGGACTGCTCCAGTGGCCGGTGATGGCGAGATAGCCTCCCACCGGAGCAATCGAGAGTCCGATGCCCAGGACGATGTGCGACCAGCGGGTGAACCGCTTGGTGTAGCTGTAGAAGAACACCCACGCCAACGCGAGCGGCGCCAGCATTAGGCACAGCCGGTTCAGCCGCCATGCAGCAATCAGGAATACGAATGACGCTATAGCTACCGCCACACTCGCCTCGCGCACGCTCATCGTTCCGGAGGGAATCTCCCGAGACTTGGTTCGCGGATTTCGCGCGTCGATGTCGCGATCGACGATTCGATTGAATCCCATCGCCGCGAAACGGGCGCTCGTGAATGCGACGACGACCCAGACCACGTCGCCGATCGTTATCGGCGCGATGTAGCTCGCCAGCACCACGCCCACCAATGCAAACGGGAGCGCAAATACGGTGTGAGGAAGGCGAACGAGATTCGCGTGGCGCAGCAGCACGCTTTGGCCGCGAAGTGTTTGACCCTCGCGCGCCACTGCCGGAGTAGGACCGCCGGCATTACCCGTCATTCGTCTTCCATCTTTCGGCGCGCTCGTTCGGTCCGAGTTCCAGCTTCGACCACATCGCGTCCACACGCTGTTTCGTGGCCGAGTCCATTTCGATCAGCTTGGGCCAGTTGCGCGTGAATCCTTCCTCGGGCCACTTCCGCGTCGCGTCGATCCCCATCTTCGATCCGTACGTAAACGCGCGGCTGGAGTGGTCGAGCACGTCGATCGGACCCATAGAGAATCGGACGTCTCGCTCCGGATCTATATGGTTGAGCGCGACCCACCACGCCTCCTTCTCGTTCCGTACGTCGACTTCCTTGTCGACCACCACGATCACCTTTGCAAGCGACATCAGCCCTTGTCCCCACATCGCGTTCATCACCTTGTACGCCTGTCCCGGATACTGCTTGTCGATCGACACGAAGACGAGATTGTGAAAAATCCCCTCCGCCGGCATGTGGTAGTCCACGATTTCCGGGATCGTAAGCTTGAGCAGCGGCAGGAAAATCCGCTCGGTCGCATGGCCGAGGTAGTAATCCTCCATGGGAGGGCGCCCGACGATCGTGGTGGCATAAATCGGTGATCGCCGCATCGTAAGCGCAGTGACGTGCACCTGCGGGTACAAATCGGCCTCGGAGTAAAAACCGGTGTGATCGCCGAATGGACCTTCGACCACCAGCGGCTCCGCGGGATCGATATAGCCTTCGATCACGAACTCCGCCTCCGAGGGTACTTCGAGGTCGACCGTGACCCCCTTCGTGAGACTGACCGGCTCTTTGCGCAGAAATCCCGCGAACAGGAACTCGTCGATCGTCGGCGGAAGCGGCGCGGACGCGGAGTAGACCGACGCCGGATCCGACCCGATCGCAATCGCCACTTCCATCCGCTCCCCCTTTTCCGCCATCTCGCGCCAGTGCGCGGCGCCAACCTTGTGTCGTTGCCAATGCATTGCGAGCGTCCGCGGACCCAGTACCTGAACGCGATACATCCCGACGTTCCTGATGCCGCGAGTTGGATCCTTCGAAATCACCATCGGAAGGGTGATGTAGGGTCCGCCATCTTCTGGCCAGCAGGTGATGATCGGCAGTCTGGATAAATCAACTTCGTCGCCTTTGAGCACGACCTCCTGCGAGGCGGGCTTTCCGCTGCGGACCCGCGGCGGAAATTTCCCCAACTCGAGCAATCTGGGCAGCATCGAGAGCTTGCCGAGAAGGCCCTCGGGAACCTTGAGGTCGAGCATCTCTGTGATGCGCTGCCCAATGTCATCGAGCTCCTCGACGCCCAGGGAGAGCGACATCCGCCGCATCGAGCCGAACAGATTGATCACGACCGGATACTGCGACCGCTCACCGCTGTCGAGGATGACGTTCTCAAAGAAGAGC
>JAXDME010000068.1:0-17244 GCA_034666285.1 Gemmatimonadaceae bacterium
TTCCAATCGCGCTGCCATTCTTGTCGCGAGCGTTCCTGGACGAGATGGTCGGCATCGGCTGGTCGAATCGGGTCTCCACCGGCACAATGGACAGCGTGGGCTGCAGTGGTGCGACGTTGCGATCGAGCGCTACCTCGGCCCCACTCTCGTCGAAGGCCACGATCGCATCGGCCTCATCGAGCTGGGAAACCACCAACACATCGGCGCTGCCAGTCCACGACTCCCGGTGCGTCGCCGCCGGCATGTAAAACTCGAGCCTCCGGATACGGGAGAGATCCGCGAACAAGTCGGTCTCTGTTTCGCCACCCAGTCTCACCATTCGGTCGAGCAACGTCTTTCCGTCCTTTGACCGGAGGTAAGGGATCAACTCCAACTTGTGCTCGCGAAAGGGCGCTGCCCTCATATCGCGTTTCAGATGCTGCCGCGCGGGCTCGTTGTCCAACGCCTCCGCCACCAGCCGCGCGATTTTTGACAGCGCGGCCCTCTCTTCATTCGGGGAGGAAGGCGTAGGCTCGCTCTGCGCCTTTTGCGGCACTCCCAGACCCAGGGTGCGGGTCGCGGGATCGGCGCAGGCGACAAGGGCCGCGAGCAGCGCAACAAAAAGAACTCCTTCGCCATTTGTGTGTTTCATACTTCCTCCTCGGCGATGGTGCGGTTGGTGAAGGGCGCACCATACCGGTCCACGGGGAGGAAAGCGTAAGCCGCTTGTCGCTTACGAGATCACTTCACTTCGCGCCTGGCGGAGGACGGAGCGACGAATGCCATGAGCATCGCCGCGACGAGCGCGAGCGTTGCGCCGAACACGAACGCGCTTGGCGCGCCTCGTCGATCCCAGATAGCGCCGAATATGAGAGAAGCCGGGAGAGCGCCGAGTCCGATCGCGAGGTTGTACCAGCCAAATGCCGATCCTCGGCGTGTGCGAGGAACGATATCGGCTACGAGGGCCTTCTCTGTTCCCTCTGTAGCCCCATAAAAAATCCCATAGACAGCGAACAATGCCCAAGCCTGCCACGCAGCTGTTGCCCAGCCGAACGCGTAGTAGACCGCGGAGTAGAGCAACCATCCAGCCACAATGAGAGGCTTGCGGCCGAGCGTATCGGACAGTCCGCCGCCATACGTACCCGTCGCGGATTTCACGAAGTTGAGCAACGCCCAGAGGATCGGCGCCAGCGCGATGGGAACGCCGAGCTGGTTCGCCCGCAGCAGAAGAAAGGCGTCGGTGGAGTTGCCGAGTGTGAAGAGGAGAATCACCACGAGATACGCCCAGAAGCGCTTGGTGAGTCCGCCACCGATATCTGTCACTGAGGCTGGTGCGGTTTTCTCGTCAGCGTCGCGCTTTGGAACGTCGCGGACGACGATGATGAGAACGATCATCGCTATGAGAGCTGGAACGGCGGAGAGCCAGAACACGTTGCGCAGCGCCTGCTCGTCGTGCGCAAGAAGCCGCTTGGAGCCCTCGAACGAACCGACGCCCTGCAGCTTCAGGAAAAGAAACGCGAGCAGAGGCCCGACGACGGCTCCTGCGTTGTCCGCTGCGGCGTGAAATCCGAAAGCGCGTCCACGCGCTGTCACTGGAGCGGAATCGGCGAGAAGCGCGTCGCGCGGAGATGTCCGGATCCCCTTTCCGATGCGATCCGTCAGTCTGATGAACAGCACCTGCTTTGCTGTTCCCGCTGCCGCTGTGAAGGGCCGAACCACCGAGGCGATACCGTACCCGACAACGACCAGTATCTTCCGACTGCCCACTTTGTCCGACCACCAACCGCTCACGAGCTTGAGCAGCGACGCCGTCGTCTCCGCCACCCCCTCAATGGCCCCGATAAAGCTCGCGTTCGCGCCGAGCACACTGGCGAGGAATACAGGAAGGAGCGGATAGATCATCTCAGTCGAGACGTCGGTGAAAAAGCTCACCGCGCTCAGACCGAGAATGTTTCGCCCGAGCTTTGGCTTGGGTTCGCTCATCGAGGGGACGCTACGACGCGTGCACTTCTGAATGATCTCCGACCGTCACCTCTCCTTTCACGCCTTCGACGACCGTGTCATCACCAATCAGCGAGTTGCGAATCGTGGATTTCCTTATCGTCGCCTTCGAGCCGACAATCGAGTGGCTGATCTCTACCCCCTCCAGCAGCGAGCCTTGCCCGATGGAAACGTTGGGCCCGATCTTCGACTTCCTGAGCGTCACGTTGTCTTCGATGTAAACCGGATCGATGATGGTCGAGTCTCCGGCATCCTTCGGCCGACGGGCGCGCCCGCGGGCGAGCATCGCCTGATTGGTCTCGATCATCGTCTCGATCTTTCCCGCGTCGTACCACCCTTCGACGTCCACGACTTTGATCCTCGCGCCCTTGTCGATCATGTACTGGAACGCATCGGTGAGAAAATATTCGCCCTGATTCTTTGGCTGGCTGAGGACGTGATCGATACCCTCGTACAGCAGCTTCCAGTTCCTGATGTAGTAAAGCCCGATGTTGGCCCGTTTCGATATCGGAGTCTTCGGCTTCTCGACGATCTTCGTCATGTTGCCGTCCTTGTCCGTGACGACTACTCCGAATCTCTGGTAGTCTTCGACTTCCTTCACCCAGATGATTCCGTCGGCATCGACGGTCTTCACCTTGGAAAGATCGGCGTCGAAGATCGTGTCGACGAAGATGATGAGGACCGGCTGATCGACGTACTCCTTGGCGAGAGCAACCGCGCCTGCGGTTCCGTCCTGCACCTTCTGTTCGACGAAGACCGACGGCACTTTCATCTCCGACCGCGCGAATTCCTCGACCTTTTCCTTGAGGTGGCCGGTGATGTAAATGACCTGTTCCACGTTTCCGAGCTTCTTCAGCTCGTCGAGCACGTACGACATCACCGGTTTGCCGGCGACCTTCATCATCGGCTTGGGAGTGAGGTGCGTGTGCGGACGAAGACGCGTCCCCTTGCCAGCCAGCGGAATTATCACTTTCATGGCGCGCTGGTTCCCTCCCGCCCGTACTTGTCGCTCAGGCGCACGACGTCGTCGAGCTCCGGTGTCGACACTTCGAGGACATCGCAGTCAGTCAGCGCCACGATCTGGTGGATGGTCCCGGGCGTGATGCGGAATGATTCGCCCAGTTTGAGCTGAACGTCCTCGAGCAAATCGGCGTCGCTCTGGACTCGATAGACGATCTCCCCGGAGAGCAAATGGACCGTTTCGTCCTTCTTGTTATGGTACTGCACTGAGAGCTCCTGGCCCGCGTTGATGTGCAGAATCTTACCCACGTAGCGATCGGTCCGGGCCCAGATCGTCTCGTGCCCCCACGGCTTCGAAACTCTTACGACTTCCACGCGGCCGGAGCCCGGTTGTGCAACCGGCTTCCGCGCCGAGGCCGGGCGATTTCCAGCTTTGGTTTGAGATTTACCTTTGGTCATTCATAAATATCTACGGTGATGCGCGACAGAGCCACTTCGATCAGGGCATGGATTCTGCCTTCGCGTACCACATGATTCTCTCGCCGAAGCATCTTCCGCGCCTCGCCGCGACACTCGGGCTGTTTACCAACTACGGCCTGCGCGATTTCGCGGGCCGACAGGGTCTGCTGAATCTCGAGGGAGCCAATGTCGCCGCCGGGGACGGCTCGGACGGGGGAGAACCCGCTGCCAAGGCCAAAGCTTTCCGCGAGCGGCTGGTCGAGCTGGGACCTGCTTACATCAAACTCGGTCAGGTGCTGTCGACGCGCCCTGACCTGCTTCCGAAGCAGTACATCGACGAGCTCGAACACCTGCAGGACGAAGTCCCTCCCATGCCTTACGAGGTCGTTGAGCAGACGATCGAGGACGAGCTGCGCGCGCGCATCAGCAAGCTGTTCGCCTCGTTCGAGCAGGAGCCGCTCGGCAGCGCGAGCCTCGGCCAGGTCCACGCCGCGGAGCTCCGCGATGGGCGGAGCGTAGTCGTCAAAGTCCAGCGACCAAACCTTCGCGAACAACTCGCCGACGACATCGAATATTTCCGCGAGCTCGCGACATTTCTCACGGAGCACACGTCGGCCGGTTCGCGGGTCGATCTGATCGGCGTGGTGCAGCAGGTCGAGAAAGCGCTCGTCGAGGAGCTGGACTACCGTTCGGAAGCGCGCAACACCGCGGCGTTTCGAAAGGCGCTCGCGACGTTCCCGCATATCCTCATTCCGCGGGTAATTGACGCCTACACGACCCATAAAGTGCTTACGACTGAGCGCATAAGGGGCGTCAAGATCGACGCGATCCCGCCCATCAGCCGGATCGAGTACGACTTTGCCGACCTCGCCGACGAGTTTGCGCGCGCCTACCTCCAGCAGATTACCGACACCGGACACTTCCACGCCGACCCACATCCCGGCAACGTCTTCATAGTTCTACCCGGCCGGGACAATCCGCGCACTCCCGCCGAAGCGATGGCGGACGACCGCCGGCAAGTTGTCCGGCCCGGAGCGACCGCACTAACGCAGTCGGAGAACGAAGCCAAGGCGGCTGCTGCCTCCGTTGCGACGTCGCCGAATGATCCGAAGCTCGCGCTCATCGATTTCGGAATGACCGCGCATCTGACCGGAGCCATGCGCGACCATGTTGTGCGGCTCCTGCTGGCGATGGCCGAGAACAATGGTGATGCGGCCGCTCAGGCGCTGATCGAGATGGGCGAAGTACCGGAAGAGTTCAACCGGACTGCGTACGTCCGCGATGTGGCGGCGCTGATCGCAAAGCACGCAAACCAGACGGTGGAAGAAACGCCGGCGGGTCTCATTCTTTACGAGATCATCTCCGTTGCATTCCGTGAGGGATTGAAGCTGCCGGCGGAGCTCACGCTCCTCGCCAAGGCGCTGTTCAATCTCGATGCGGTGACGAGGTCTCTCGACCCAAACTTCAATCCCACCCAGTCGATTCGCGATTACACGGCCGAGATCGCCAACAAGAGGGCGCAGCGGGACATGTCACCCAGGCGCCTGTTTCAGATGGCGGCCGAGACGTCGGACCTGGTTCGCGCGCTGCCCCACCGCCTGGATGTCCTCACCCAGAAGCTGATCTCCAATGATTTCGCGGTCCGCGTCGACACCCCGCAGCTCGGCTCCCTGCTCCTCGGCCTCGAGAAAGTCGCCAATCGGATCTTCACCGGCCTGGTGCTTGGCGGCCTGTTGGTGGCGAGCGGGCTGCTCATGGCGTATCAGCGCAGCCTTGGAATGATCGGGTTCGTCATCGCCGGTGTAATTGGACTCTGGATGATAGCGACCATTTTTATCCAGGATCGCAGGAGTAGGAAAAGAAAGGGGAAGTCCTAGACGCGAGCGACCACGCTCTCGACAAGGATTTCAATCCCAACGCAGAACGATCTTTCCGAACGACTCGTTGGACGCCATCCGCTCGTGTGCAGCACGAATTTCATTGAACGAGAACACCCGATCGATGACGGGCTTGAGCCGGTCATTCTCGAACAACGGAATCATTCGAATGGAGAACTCGCGGGCGAGTGCGATTTTCTCCTCTACGGGTCTTCCGCGCAACATCGTCCCGACAAAGGTCAATCGCTTTCTGAGAAGCACGCCCATGTTGAATGGCGCGAGCGCGCCGGCTGTCAGGCCCACCACGACGATCCGGCCGAGGGACCCAATCACTCGCAGGTTGCCCTCCAGATAATTCCCACCCACGAGATCCAGAATCGCGTGCACTCGCTCCGCACCGACTGCCGCTTCGACCTGGGACGCCCAATCTCCTCGCGACGCATCGAACCCCAAATCGAGACCGAGCTGCTTCGCGCGTTCGAGCTTTCCGGCTGAACGCGCGGTTCCTACTGTGGTCGCCCCTGCCACGCGCGCGATCTGCAAAGCCGCTGTTCCAACCCCGCTTCCCACCGCGTGAATGAGAACCGTTTCACCGGCGCGGAGAGCCAGTCTGTTGAACAGCGCGTCATATGCGGTCAGAAAAACTTCGGGGATCGCTGCGGCATCCTCCCACGACAAGACGCGCGGAACCGGCATCGCTTCGCGCTCGTGAATGCATAGGTACTCCGCGTGACCCGCTCCGCCAATGATCCCCATCACCCGGTCGCCGATCTTCCAGAGCATTGCCGCCGGCCCCAGCGCGTCGACCTCGCCGGCGTATTCCATCCCGCTGATCTCGGCCGACACGCCAGGCGGGACGGGATAGTTTCCCTCGCGCTGCATGAGATCCGCGCGGTTCAGCGCCGACGCTCGCACCCTCACGCGGATCTGGCCGACCCCGGGCTCCGGCTTTGGCCGCTCCTGAATCTCGAGGACTTCCGGCCCGCCCGGACGTGTAATGATGACTGCTTTCATGACGACCCTGAAGTTACACAAACCCGGAAAAAGAAAAGCCGGCTCACGAGAGCCGGCTTTTCACTTCTGTAGAAACCCTATCGGATTTTGTTGCCGCTCGGGTCCCATACTTCGACCGTCCCAAGATTCCGCGCCCGGATCGGCGCTTCGATTTTGGAGAGATCACCGGCCACGACGACAATCACGTTGTCCGGCGTGAGTCTGCTGCTTGCTGTCCGACGTATTTCCTCGGGAGTAACAGCCGCCAGCTTCTCCCTGTAAGTCGTGTAGAAATCGACTGGCAGTCCCCAGACAATCAGGTTCTGCAAACGGCCGGTGAGACCCTGGATGGTCTGAACCGAGCTGGGAAAACCAGAGACGAGATTATTGAGTCCGCCCTGGAGCTCTGTCGTCGGAATCGTCTCCGTCGCAATGCGACGATACTCGCCGACAGCTTCGACCAGCGCCGAATCGGTCGCGTTGGTGCGCACGTCCGACGTTACGCGGAACGCGCCGGCGCCCGGCCTGAAATCAAACCCGCTGAAAGCCCCGTACGTATATCCGTGTTTCTCTCTCAGATTCATGTTCACGCGCGAGCTGAACCCACCGCCGAGGACGTGATTCATGGCCACCAGGCTGAGATAATCCGGATCCGTGGCGCGGAAACCAGGCTGACCGACGACGATTGACGACTGCACTGAGCCGGGCCGGTCGACCAGAATCACTCTGGTTCCCGAGCTCGGCCGAATTGGATTTTCGATTGCCGGAAGCGCCGCACGTGTCGACGTCCAGCTGCCGTACGCCGCCTGGGCTATGGAGCGCGCTTCGGCGGGATTCAGGTCACCCACCAACAGGAGCGTCGCCGCCGACGGTGCGTACATCGAACGGTGCCAGTTGACTACATCGTCTCGCGTCAGCGGACCGATCGTTGCCGGAGTCCCGCTCGCAGGTCTCGAGAACGGCGCCACGGTGTCGAACGCAGCGCGGATGAACGCGTCGGATGCAAGGCCCGCGGTCCGTGCGTGACTCTGCTGATACGCGGCAAGAGCCTGGTTCTTTACGCGCGAAACCTCCCCGGCAGGGAAGCTCGGCGCCATCACAGTTTTCGCAGCCAGGGCGAGCGCCTGCGGAAATACAGTCTTTAGTGCGACGACGTCAGCGGTGGCGGTACTGAACCCAGCGCCCGTGAAGTATTCCGCTCCCAGCGCATCCATCGCACGTGCGATTTCTGCTCCAGTCATGCTGCCGGTCCCTTCAGACAGGAGCGAGCCCGTAAGTGAAGCGAGCCCGTTTTTCGCGGCCGGCTCCCGCATCGCGCCGGCATCGAGGATCAGACGACCCTCGACGACGGGCAGCGTATGCTTTTGAACGAGAATGACTTTGAGACCGTTTGCCAGCGAGAATTGTTCGACCGACGGAAAGACGTAGGGCCGAAGCGCACCGGCCGGTGGCGGCGTTGTCTGGGCCGACGCCATTGCCGCCGACAAAGTGGCCGCGACGACGAACGCAAACGTCCGGAAATGAAGATGTCTACGCATTAGTTGATTCTCCCAGATACGGTCTCGCTCGCGGTCTTTTTTACCGGTACGTAAACGAGGATAGCGCGGTTGTTGGATACGAGGCGCTCGCGAGCCAAGGCGTTCAGCTGGGCGAGCGTGACACGGTCAATTTCTCCGAGCACATTGTTGACGTGATTCGGATCGTGAAAGAAAGTCCATCCTTCCGCGAGCCTGTCAGCCCGACCACCGAAACCACCGGTGGTTTGAAGTCCGTCGACAAACTGAAACCGCGCTGCGGCCTTCGCGCGATCAAACTCGGCCTGCGTGAAGCTCGACGTACCCGCCAGCTCCGCGAGCAGAGCTCGTTCCAGCGAATCCGCACTGCTGCCCGGTTTGCCGGTCGCCTGTGCGATCAGGATGTCTCCGCCGTCCGCCAGCTCCAGGTTGAACGCGCTCACACTCGTCGCGATCTCTTGCCTGCGAACGAGGGATTCGTCCAGACGGGAGGAGCTCCCACCTCCAATGATCGTGGAAAGCATGGAGACGGCAGCCGCTCTCGGGTCTTTTGCTGACGGAACCCGGTAAGCCACGTAGACGCGCGGCGCCGGAGCCAATGCATCCTGAATGACGACCCTTTGCTCGCGACCGACCACCGTGGGCACGCTCATGGTCGCCAGTTTTGGCGGAACAGGCCCGCGCGGGATGGGACCGAAATATTTGCGCACCATTTGCTTGGCTTGCGGAACGTCGATATCTCCGGCCACCACGAGCACGGCGTTGTTCGGGGCGTAATAGGTCTTGAAGAAATTCTGTACGTCCGCGACGGAAGCCGCAGAAAGATCGTCCATCGACCCCATCACCGAGTGGTGATAAGGATGACTCTCGGGGAACAACAGCTCGCCACTCTTCTCGAGCCAGTTTCCATACGGCTGATTGTCGATGCTCTGGCGGCGCTCGTTTTTCACCACCTCGCGTTGGTTGTCCAGCTTTTCCTTGGTGAGCGTCTGGGTCAGCGTGCTCATGCGATCGGATTCAAGCCACAAACCCAGCTCCAGCTGGTTCGAAGGGATCTGCTCGAAGTAATTGGTGCGGTCCCAGTTCGTGGTGCCGTTGATGTCGCTGCCCGCTCTTCCGCCGGCAGCTTCAAGGAGCGCGAAATGCTGGCCGTCGGCCACATTCTTCGATCCCTTGAACATCATGTGCTCGAACAAGTGAGCGAAGCCGGTTTTGCCTGGCTGCTCCATCTTCGAACCGACGTTATACCATAGGAGTACTGCAGCGACTGGCGTCGAGTGATCGACGTGATAAATGACATTCAGCCCGTTGGGCAGGGTTTCCCGGGTGTAGTCGACCCGCAGCTCCGGACTTTTTCCAGCCTGGGTTGACCTACCAGTGGCCTGCGCGCCGGCAACACCGGCCGCAACGCACATCAGAGAGACCGCAAGGAAGCGGAGTCTCATTCGACCTCCATCAATTTTTGGGACACCGGCAGCTGGACGGGAGCTGCCGGAAGGAGTGCATAAGGTAGAAACAAACAGCGCCGCTCGAAAGAGCGGCGCTGTTTGAGCCCAATGTCGGAATCTTACTCCGAGCTATTCGTACCTAAGCGATTGAATCGGATCCAGACCGGCCGCTCGGCGGGCCGGCCAGACACCGAACAGGATTCCCACGAATCCGGAAAAGAAAAACGCAAGCAGGATGGATGAGGGCGCCACAGATGTGTTGAAATTCCCGAACTTCGCCAACGCGAACGCAGCGAGCCACCCGAACAGAATTCCACCCACTCCCCCAAGGAGGCACAGCACCACCGCCTCGATCAGGAACTGCAGCAAAATGTTCTTGGGCGTGGCGCCCAGCGCTTTTCTCACGCCTATCTCGCGCGTACGCTCGGTAACCGACACCAACATGATGTTCATGATGCCGATTCCACCCACGAGGAGGCTGACCGCGGCAATTCCCGACAACAGAAAAGTGAAGATCTGGGTCGTCTCGCCGAGTGTGTTCAGGAAATCGGCCTGGTTGCGGATCTGGAAGTCGTCAGGAATACCGACCCGCAGTCTGTGCAGACGGCGAAGCGTTTTCTGGATTTGCGCCATTGCGTTCGGAATCTCCGCTTCTGACGATGCCAGCACGCCAATCTGCCGCAGGCGGTCCGTGCCGAACACCCGAAATTGCGCGGTGGTGAGCGGAATCAGAACTTGATCGTCCGGGTTTCCGAAACCGCCCCCGCTTCCTTTGCTGGCGAGGACACCAATAACCTGAAAGAGAAACCCACCGATCCGGACGTTCTGTCCAACGAGACTTGCTGCCGGCACGCCGAGGTTGTCGGGAATCGCTGCTCCAAGGACTGCCACACTGCGGCTGGCCCGATCGTCGCCCGATGTGAACATTTTCCCCTCGGCGATCGTGTACTTGCGCACGTCGAGATAATTGGCCGTCGTGCCGAGCACGGTGGTATTTGTATTCGTGGCCAGGTACTGGACCTGGAGCTGCTTCTGCATCTCCGGTTCGACCGCGGCAACGGCGGAGCCCGCCGAATCGAGTGCCTTCGCATCAGCGACCACCATCGGCGCCCGGTCGTTGCCGGAAGAAACTCCGCCGGGCGCGAAAATCTGGCCCGGCTGCACCGTCAGCAGGGTCGTTCCCAGCGCCGAAATTCTCGCGTTGACTGACTCCTGAGCGCCGCGTCCAAGCGCGACTACGGCGATCACTGCTCCCACGCCGATCACGACGCCGAGCATCGTCAGAAACGAGCGAAGCTTGTTCGCCCTGAGCGCTCCGAGCGCTACGCCAATCGTTTCTCCGAGCAGCATGGTACTCCCTCCCTAGTTGCCGGGCGGCCGTCCACCGCCACCCGCGCCGCGCGCTCCACCACCTGCCGCACCACCCGCTCCGCCCGCTGCGCCGGCCGCCGGCGTGGTCGTCTGGAGTCCGCCACCCGAGCCCGCTCTAATGCGAGCCTGAAGCTGGTCACGCTGTGCCTGCAGCACTGCGGGCCCGAGCAGCGCGACTTGCTCGCCTAGCTGAACACCGTTGAGAACCTCGGTGTAATCGAAATCGCTAACCCCGAGGCGCACTACTCGCGGCGAGTATTTGGTCCCCTGCTTCACGAACACGAACATCGCGCCGCCGCCTCGGCCGGTTCCTCCGCCTGCCCCGCCTCCCGCGGCGCCACCACCTGCTGCGGCGCCCTGCGCGCCACCACCGCCGGCGGCACCGGCCGCCCCGCCGCCACCGCGCCGGCCCGTCGAGGATGCCGTGCTGGACGCTGCGCCTTGTCCGGCGAACCCACTGCGTGTGGAGCTCGCTGCACCGAATCTCCGACGAGTGGTTGTATCACCAGGCGCCGCAGCAGACGCTCCCGCGCCCGGTCCAAATCCGCGTGCGGCGCGCGCCGCCGCCTGCGCCGCTTTCAACGAGTCGGGACTGACTCCCAGAACCGGAGCGACTGTCGCCGCGTCTTTCGCGTTCCGTATCGCATCGCTCGGCACCGCGAGAACATTGTCCTTCCGCAGGATATCCATCACCACCTGTCCGTTCATTCCTGGCATCAGCGCGCCGTCGGAATTGTCGAGACTCACCAGGACCGGGAACATGGTGACGCTCGATTGGACGACCGCCTCCGGCTGGACCTGTTCCACGATACCGACGAATCTCCGATTGGGGAACGCGTCCACGGTCACGGTGGCGGTCTGCCCCGCCTTGACGTTGCCGATGTCGGTTTCGTTCACGAACGCGCGCATCCGGACTTTGCTCAGATCGGCCATGTCGAGAATCGTCGTACCACCGCTCGCCGCCGTGGATGCCGATGTAATGACCGTTCCCACCGACACCGGCCGCAGGATCACCGTTCCGTTGGTCGGAGCGGTAATCGTCGCATCCTCTAATTGCAGCCTCGCGGTAGAGAGATTCGTGCGCGCTTTGATTACGGCAGCGTCCGCACCCGCGAATCCGACCGTCGCCGCCTCCATCTCCGTCGACGTGATGATCTTCTGCTTGTACAAATCCGCGGATCGGTTGCGTTGCGCCAGGGCGACCGCCCTCGCTACCGTCGCCGAGGCAAGATCAGCGGCCGCCTGCGTGTACGCGTTCTGTACGGTCCGCGGATCGATCTGAACCAGCAGGTCGCCGACTTTTACTTTCGATCCGACGTCGACCGGCATCTTGATGATCGTGCCCGACGCTTTCGATTTTACCTCGACGATGTCGATGGGCTCCACGGTGCCGTTCGCCTGCGCGCTCAACACGATACTGCGACGCTCGACGGGGGCGGTCTCGATGACGAGCGCTGTATCAGTCGTCTTCTTGCAGGCCGCGAGCGCCACCATCAGAACAATCGCGATTGTCGTTGATCTCTGAGCGCGATGCGCTTTCTGCCGGTCGAACGATTTGTCTTTCTCGGTCATTGCCTTGCTGGAAGTTGCGGGAGTCTTCACTGTAGATCGCGCCCGATCAGCGCCTCGAGCTGCGCACGGGCGATTCGGTAATCGTACCGCGCCTGAATCAGCGCCTGTTCCGCCGTCGCCAACGCCGCCTGCGACGTTATGAGATCGAGCAGAACCGACATTCCGATGTTGTAGCGCTGCTGCTGCACTCGAACATCTTCCTGGGCGGCCGCAACGGAAGCGAGCTGTATCGCGACCCTCTGGGATGCGCTCCGGAGGGCGCCGATGTTCTGCGTCAGGCCTTCCTGCTGCGCCAGCTGTGTGTCACGCAGCGTGACCTGCGCATTCGTCTCCGCGACTCTCGCCCGTACCACCTGCTCTTCGCGCTGGAAGTTGTTGAAGATTGGATACGAGAGCGAGAACGACAGTCTTCCATTGTATGAGAACGGATCGTCCCCCAGACCAAACCTCGTGTCAGTGCCGCTACCAGTGCGCGAGTAGCTCGCGCTCAGCGATGGGAGGTAAGTTGCTTTCGATGCCTTGGTCTGTTCCTCGGACGCCTCGACATTCGCTACGGCCTGCTGCACCGCTGGTCCGTTTCTGGCCAGAGCCGCGAGCTCCGCGCTGTCCGGCAGCGCCGCCATGTTCTCCTGCACCGACGCCGGATCAGCCGTCACCGGGACTTGCGACCCGACGAGTCGCGTGAGCGCTGCATCCGCCGATTCCTTGTTGCTCTGAGCCGTGATGAGCGCGAGCTGCGCGTTGCCGATCTGAATCACTCCGCGCAGCGAATCGGATCTTGTCGCGACGCCGGCCCGTACCTTGGCCACCGAAGTCCTGAATTGCTCGGCCGCCTGCGTCATCTGATACTCAGCGGCGTCTCTGCTCTCTATTGCCGCGAGAACAGCGTAGTACTGCTGCTTCACCTGGAGCGCGACGCTGTACTTGACAGCGACCCGGTTCGCTTCGGCCGCGGCAATGTCGTACTTCGCGGTGCGCAGAGCGTACAGACGCTGCCCGCCATCAAAGAGCGTCATGTTCAGGTTGAGTCCGGTGCTATTCACCGGCGCGGACGCGATTGTCACCTGCTCGCCGTTCGAGTTTACGCGCGTCTGGCCGCCGCCGTATTGAATCACACGTCCCGCATTCAGCGTCACGCTCGGCATGATCGCCCCTACGGCCGACACCTTGGCCGCCCTGCTCGTTCTTTCAACGCCCTCGGCCTGAACTGCGGCAGGTGCGTTCTGATCGGCCATCCGGATCGCTTCGTTCAGCGAGATCTTCCGCGCGCTGTCGGGGGCGCGGGTAAGGCCCGGCTGAAGACCGGGCTGGAGAACCTGCGCTCCAGCAGCGTGGACGCCCAGCAGAAGCGCGAGGGTTACGGCCGAGAGTATTCTCAACGGCCTCTGTCTATTGGAGAACATTTGATTGCGAAGCGGGCTAGTTGGCAAAACGAAAGGGCCGCACCGAACTGCGGCCCTTCAATAACTACGCCCATACGGTTGGTAATGCTGAGACTGGCCGTCTAGCGCGCCGCTGTCGCGAGCATCCTGCTCCGGAGGGAGGCGAGACGGCGGCGAACCGACCCGTCCATGACTGTGTCCCCGACCTTTACGATCACCCCACCCAGAATTGCCGGGTTGATCGAGAGGTGCGGCACGACCCGCTTTCCGAACAGACGCGACAGCTGCTGAACCAGAGCTTCTTTCTCCTGCTCGGCCGGCTCACGCGCGACGGTGACGTTCGCGTGCACCCGATCCTCCGACACGTCGATGAGAGCCCGGTACTCCTGCGCGATCTCGGGAATCACCATCTGCCGCCGCTTCATTATCACAGTCTCGAGGAACCGCAGAAATAAAGGCGGAACGCGCTTGCCGAGGGCCGCTTTCAGGATCTCGATCTTCCGGGAGGCGGCAAGCTTGGGCGATTCGAGGAACGTCTTGAGCGTCTGATCTTCCTGCATCGCGGACGCGAGGGATTCAATCAGCGTTCCCCATTCCTCCGCCTGCCCCTCTCTCTTCGCGAGGATGAGGAGCGTTTCGGCGTAATTGCGGCCGATCGTGGAGTTGTTCATCCGCGCTTCGGCTCGGTGACTGGAATCGAAGCAAGAAAGCTCTCTACAATCTTGCGATTCGCCTGATCGTCCAGGTTCTTCTCGATGACTTTGCCGGCTCCGGCGATAGCGAGCTCGATTGCCTCGCGCCGCAGTTCGGCGATCGCTTTCTCCTTCTCCATCTCGATCTCGCGTCGCGCGCGCTCGAGCATCGCCTGCTGCTGCTGGTGTGTCTCCTCGATCATCGTAACGCGAACCTTCTCTCCCGCCTGGCGACCTTCGACGATGATCTTCTGCGCCTCAACCCGGGCTCCCTCGATCTGTTTCAGCTGCTCCGCCAGGGCGCGGGCTGCTTCTTCGCGATCACGCTTCGCCCCTTCGATCGCCTCTTCCAGCGCCTTCTCACGTGCTTCTACGGCGGCCGTGATCTTCGGGAACACGAGCTTGCCGAGTATGGCGAAGAGAATCAGGAAGATGACGAGCGTCCAGAACATCAGCCCGCCGTTCGGCGTGAGAAGATCGCCTGAAGGCGCTGCCTCTTCGGGAATCGCGTTGGCGGCTTGTTGCAGGAGCGCGAAAACGAGTGTGGTCATGGGTAGTTATCGGTAAGTGAGCTGCGGATCCGCGGCGCGCCTGAGCCCCGCGGACCCGCCCTGTTTGCTAGAACTTCTTCTGGATCAGAAACGAGATGACGATGGCGAACAACGCGGCTCCCTCTACGAGGGCGGCAAAGATGATCGCGCCGGTCTGGATGCGCGCAGCCATCTCGGGCTGCCGCGCCATGCCGTCCATCGCCTGGCCAGCGAGGCGGCCAATACCAATTCCTGCGCCGATTACCGCCAGACCTGCGCCGATGCCGGCGCCCAGCATCGCCCACGCGCCCGTGTATTGGCTGGTGTACGCGCCGGTGTTTGGAATCGCCTGGAGCAGTGCAAAGATCGAGTGCATTTGTGGTTCCCCTTTCAACAATCGTGATATGTCATGCTCGCGGCCTTTCGGTCGCTGTCCGTCGGCGGGACCTTGCCTGGTCCCAACGGACTTCTCCAGCCCGCTCAGCCGGATACCTACGCGAAGTTGAGCACGCTCCGCGTCAGTGAGCACCCTCGCGAATCAGTCCAATGAAAACAGTGGACAGAAGCGTGAAGATGAACGCCTGCAAAAATGCGACGAATAATTCGAGAACAGAGATTCCGAGCGCCATGAGAATCGGCACCGGCACCAGCAACCAGCTGCCAAAGGTGAATATCAGGCTGATGAGAGCCAGCAGCACGACGTGACCCGCCGTCATGTTGGCGAAAAGGCGGATCGCCAGCGCGAACGGCTTGGTGAGCTTTCCTACGAACTCGATCGGCGTGAGAATCGGTGAGATGAACAGCTTCATACCCAGCGACATGTCGTGCGGCCAGAAAATTATTGTGTTGATGTACGCCTTTCCCTGCGCCTTTATCCCCGCCATCTCGATCACGATGAAGGTTACGATCGCGAGCGTCGCGGTCACGGAAATGTTTCCGGTAGCCGTCGACCCATAGGGAACGAGTCCCAGAAGATTCGCGAACAGAATGAAGAAGAAGAGCGTGAGCAGGAACGGGACGTACCCATTGCCGTGAGGGCCGACGTTGGGGAGGATCACTTCGTTCCGCAGGTAGAGCACCAGGGCCTCGAGCCCATTGCCGAACCCGCTCGGCGCCTTTCCTTCGCGCGTCCTGCGATTGTGCGCCCGGAGCGCCAGCAGAGTCGTGACGATGCATAACGTCGCGGCAATCCAGAGCATGACGACGTGCCTGGTGGGCGAGATGTCCAGCGCGAACCGGCCGATGTGTATCGGGCTCCAGCGCGGCAGCTCGTACTCGCAGACAAAACCGGCCTTGATGCACGGATAGTCGAGCGTGTGCGAGTCACTGATGTGCGGTGTTATGAAGTCTACTTGATCAACGATCATATTCGAGCAGGAGTGGTTCGGCCATCATCGTCATGAAGAAGAAAGTCACCAGACTCACCAGCGCCGCATCGAGCGAGAGGAACATCACTCTCGCCAGCGGCGCATACAGCACCAGCACCAGCAGTCTCACGACTGCGCCCAGCCCCCAACGGATCAGCAGCTCGCCCGGTGCTTTTCCCGCGCGCGCCGGGCGGAGCAAAGCGTACGAGCCGAGCTGTACTGCGAAAGCGAGTCCAGCGCTCACGAGCATCGCCCTGTGCTCGACGACCGTGGTGAAGTACGTCCTGAGAACTACAGTGGCAATGACGATCAGAGCGGCCGAGACTGCGGCGAACGTTCCGAGCGCTCTCGCTTCCCTCACCGATGACGATCGCTCGGACCGCGCCCGCGCCGGGCGGCTCGCTCCTCATCGTCACGCCGCTGCGCCGCGCTGATCTTGCGGTACATCAGATAAAAGGCTGCACCGCCACCGATGAAAACGCCGGCGATCGTGAAAAAACCGGAAGTTCCGAGCTTGCCGTCGACCCATTGTCCTACGAACAGGAAGATGACAATCGCCGCGGCAAACTGGATCCCGACGCCGGCGAAATCGGCGCCCGACAACCCGCCCGAAGGCGTGGTTTTGCGCAGCCCCTTTTCGTCTTCCATTCTGGGGAGAAATTAACCGCTTGTGAAGATTTTCACAAGCCAATTGGAGGGGGATTTCCGAACATAGGCCGAAGATATCGAAGGGTCGCAACTCCAATATTCACGCGAAGTTAGTTGGGTTACGAAGGTGTTGACCGCTCGTCTTTGAATTGATATGTTGGGCGTCTCGCAAAGACTGGAGAAACGCCCTGCCCGCCAATAATCGCTGACACCCAGACTCACGTAATGCATAACCGCCTCATCCTTCCACTGCTGTGCGCAGCATCAGTCGCGTTCGCCGCGGCTCCTTTCTCCCACGATGCAAAAGCGATCGCCTCCACCAGACACGGCGAAGAAAAAACCGCTCCGATCGTTTCGACGTTCGACATTCTCCGTCCGAAGGACGATGCCGAGAAGCTCAGATTCTCTCTGCGCGTGACGAACAACACGACGAAGATGCTGGAGCTGCGCT